>NZ_VFOV01000001.1:4452500-4752500 GCF_006716315.1 Nocardioides albertanoniae
CGGTCACGGAGGGTCTGACCAAGCTCGTCGGACACCTCTCCGGCGGCCACCGCAACGGCACCCACTCCATCCTCGGCGTGCTCGTGTTCACCGCCCTGGCCTGGGGCGCGGGGACGCTCTCGCTCGAGACCGAACGGTTCGGCAGCGTACTGATCGGCCCCGGCATCATGTGCGTGCTGCTGGTCGCCTTCGCCATGGACGCGCTGAAGCTCACCCGGCGTGGTGTGCTCTGGCCGTGGATCGCCGCGGTCTCGTTGGCGACGATCATCGCCGTCTTCGCGCCCGAGGAATGGTGGTGGATGCCCTTCTCGGTCGCGTTGGGCTGCACGGTGCATCTGCTGGGCGACTTCTTGACGACGATGGGTATCCCGTTGTTCTGGCCCCTGGCCAACAGACCACCGAGGTGGATCACCCGCAACAAGTGGCTTCCCTTCGACAACATGTGGACCCGCGGCGGCAACCTCGCACTCCCGATCCTCGGCGACGCGGGCTCGATCCGTGAGTGGATCGTGATGACGCCGATCACTCTCTACGCGGTCGTCGGCTTCGGATGGGCGCTGCTGAGCCAGATGGGCTTCGACGTCGAGAGCCGCTGGGACATGCTGATCGCCAGCCTGACCGCGATGATCTGAGGCTCAGCCGGCGGTTCGAGTCTCCACCGACCGCCGACGGCCGCGAATGGGGCGTACGACGAAGATCCCGGCGAGGAGCGCGAGCGTGCCGATGAGGCCCAGCACGGCGGTCACCGCGCTCAGCACGAGCTTGGTCTCGACGCCTCGGTCCTCGGCTTCGACGTCGTCGACGAAAGTCAGCGTCATCTTGACGATGGTGTCCTTGAGCCGCTGGATGAAGCGGGTCATGTCGTCGGCCCAGACCTGCACCGCCGGCGCACCGGTGCCATGGGCCTCCAGCGCGGCGGCAGCCTTGGCGACGGATCCGTCGTTGATGACCTGGGCGACGGCGTTCTGGGAGACCACACCGCGGGAGCCGTCGGCGAACGTGCCGCCCGAGATCTTGTCGAGCGACTTCTGCGACGCCTCCGGGGTGTCGTCGTAGAACGTCCGGGAGTTGATCTGCCAGGACGTACGCGCCTTGCTGAGCGACTCCAGCGGCTCCTCGTCGATCTGGCCGGTCAGGAGTGCGGGCACCATCACCGCACGCTCGACACCCAACGACTCCGACGCCGACCGGACGTGCTTGAGGTTGATGATCTGCTTGTAGATCTTCTCGTTGCGGATGTTCGGCATCTCGGAAGCGAAGTCCAACAGGTCGTAGGCGGTGTTGGTGTAGGCGGCCAGTGCGGCCTGGCTGCTCGCCTTGTCGCCCCGCTCGAGATCGTCTCGATAGGCGTCGATGGCCTGCAGCACCGACGACGTGCGCTCGACCCGGTCACGCAGGCTCGGGGCCGCGGCGAGATCGACCTTGTCGATGTCCGCGCGCCACGCGTCGATCGAGTCGTCGGTCACCCGTCGATAGGCCTGCTGCACCGCGTCGGGCACCTGATCGGCACTCATCGCGTCGCGCTCGAAGATCAGGTCCATCCCGAGCTCGTAGCTCTCCGGCATCGCTTCGGCGATGGTCACCGCCGGCTGAGAGACGCTGCGCTCCTTCAACGCGTCCACGAAGGTCATCCCGCCCAGCACCATCGCGATCACCGCGGGCACCACGAGCGCGCCGAGCACCCGCTTGCGGAGCAGCTTCTCCTTCGGAGCCGCGTGGGATCGAGGCGTACGCCGCTCCGACTCGCCCGCACCCGCACCCCCGCCCGCCGCAGTCGCCGTCGAGCGGGACGGCAGCGCCAGCGGGCTCGCCACCGACTGGGCGCCACCCAGCTCCCGACTGCCCGGTCCGCCGGCCGTCAGGGTCACGGCCCCTGGCCTACGGGCGAAGGCGACGACCTCACCCGCGGTCGGACGCCGTGAGGGGTCCTTGCCCATCATCGACGCCACGAACTCGTCGACGACCGGCGGCACCTTCACGACGTCGTTGACACGCGGCACCGGCGCCGTCACGTGCTGGTAGATCATCGAGACCGGCTCGGAGCCCGCGAACGGCGCGCGCCCCGTGAGCAGCTCGAAGAAGACGCAGCCGAGCGCGTAGATGTCGCTGGGCGGGCCGACCACGTTGTCGGCGGCCTGCTCGGGCGAGATGTAGGGCAGGCTGCCCATCACGTGGCGCGTCGAGGTGAGCCGCTCGGCTTCGTGGCTGGCCAGCTGCGCGATGCCGAAGTCGAGCACCCGGATCCGGCCGTCGCCGTCGTAGACGAGGTTGGAGGGCTTGATGTCGCGGTGGATGATCCCCGAGGAGTGCACCGCAGTGAGCGTGCGCGCGACCTGGAGGATGGCCTCGTAGGCCTCCTCGACCGAGAACCGTCCCTGCTTCCCGAGCCGTTCGGCCAGGGTCGGTCCGGGCAGCAGCTCCATGACCAGGTAGACGATGCTGCTGAACTCGGTCTTCTCCACGCCGACGTCGTGCACCTGCACCGTGCCCGGGTGGCTGGCCGCGGTCGTCGAGAGCGCCTCGCGCCGGAACCGTTCGGTCACCTTGGGGTCGGCGGAGGTCTCCACGACCTTCACAGCCACCCAGCGTTCGAGCCTGATGTCGGCTGCCTGCCAGACCTCGCCCATCCCGCCGCGGCCGATGAGTCGGTGCAGGCGATATCTACCTGCGATCGGAGGGCGCGTGCGCATTCGCATATGTTGTCTGACTCACACCCTGTGCGTCTCGTTTACGCACCGATGATTTCCATCGATGTCTGGCCGACTCGCCAGATTACGCCTCACCTGATCGCCGTCTCGCCCGGTAGGTGGCGACGCCGAGAGCGGCGAGGGCCACCAGGCTGACCACGATGAGCACTCGCCAGCCGTTGAGCCGGTTCTGCGCGCTGCTGTGCTTCGCATCGATGTCGTCGGCCAGCTTCTGGGCCGCGTCGACGATGACGTTCTTGAGGTCCTGCACGAAGGTGGCGGCGTCGGCGAGCCAGAACTGGTCGACAGCGACGCCGGCGGAGCCGTCCTTCAGCTGCCTGACCACGTCGTCGACGTCTCGGGCGTTGAGCACACGGATGACCGCGCGCTGCGAGGTGACGCCGTAGGACCCGTAGGCGAACGAGCCACCCGAGATGGAGTCGAGCGCCTTGCGGGTCGGCGGCGCCGCGTCCTCGTAGATCGACTCCGAGTGGGTCGTCCACGAGCTCTGGGCCGCGCTGAGGTCGGAGATCCCCTTCTCGCTGATCTCGCCCTTGCGCAGCGCGGTCGCCATGATCTTGCGCTCGAAGCCGAGCACCTCCGAGACCGGTCCGATCGACTCCAGATTCCTCGCCTGCCTGGCCAGGTCGTCGTCCTGGAACGTCGGCAGCTCAGCGGCCAGGTCGAAGAGACCGTTGACCGCGTTGGTGTAGGTCGCCACGTCGGCGTCCGCGTTCGCCCTGTCACCCAGCCGGGCAGCGACGCGGAAGTCGGAGAGACGTTCGAGCGCTGCCGCCGTCCTCTCCGTACGCCGCCGCAGCCCCGGATCGTCGCTGGCCTCGATCCCGTCGACCTCGCGGGTCCACGCCTTGATGGACTCGTTGGTCACCTTGAGGAACTCCGCGGACACCCGTCCGCTGCTGCGCAGCGCGTCGCGCTCGACCGAGAGGTTGAAGGCGAGCGCGAAGCTGGTCGGCAGGATCTCGGCCAGCGGCTCGGCGCGGCCCATCGTCGACGCCGCCTCGCCCGCCCGGAGCGCCCCCCAGCTGCCGAAGACCAGCCCGGTCAGAAGCAGCACCATCAGCGCACCGAGCACGGGCGGCGAGAACCTGCCGCTGCGCCAGGTGCGCGCGGACGGCGCGACGATCCTCTTCGGCGGCGCGTCGACCCCGCTCTCGAGCACCGCCAGCACCTCCTCGGCCTTCGGGCGTTTGACCGGCTCGTCGGCGAGCATCGCGGTGACGAGGCCGTCGATCTGGCCCGGCACCGTCACGAGCGAGCCGATGCGTTCGGGGCTTCGCCCGGCGTACGGCGGACGACCGACGAGCAGCTCGAAGAACACCGCACCCAGCGCGTAGATGTCGCTGGCCGTGCCCGGCCGCTGGCGTTCGATCCGCTCGGGCGCCAGGTAGGGCAGGCTCTCCCCCGCTCGCGGGGCCGGTGCACTGATGAACACGACCCGACCGTCAGGCCCGAAGCCGATCGTGGCCGGACGTACGTCTCCGTGCACGTGCCCGCTGGCATGACCGGCGGTGAGGATGCGGGCCAGCTGGGCCACGATGTCGGAGGCCTCGTCAGGCAGGACCCGGCTCTCCTGGGTCAGCCGGGTCGCGAGGCTGATGCCCTGCGATGGCGCCGGGTCGCCCTGACCGGCCGAGTGGTTCGAGCTCTCCGAACGCGGGCGACCGACGCGTGGGGGACGGATTCGCATGGGACCATGGTCCGTGGTCGATGACGCTCCGTCACCGGCAGGTTCAAGATTTAACTTAGTCGTGGCCGAGTGTTCAACTGGACGCTGCACACTAGGGCGGCTCCGAAATCGTCGAGCCCCGCTCGACCCGGACGTTCCAGGCAGAGCGGGGATCTCGTCACCGCTACCGCACCTGAGCGGTGCGCCGCCCCAGGTAGGCGAGGCAGGCGACGGAGAGCGCGACACCCCACAGCGGCCAGAGCATCTCGGGAGCCCACGCGGCCCAGTCGGCATTGGTGCCGGGCACGGTCCAGAGGTCGTCCGCGACGGCCATCCGCCAGAAGGACAGCCCCGCGGAGGTCACGGCTGCGGCGACCAGGAACCCGGGCACCAGAGCCATCGCCACCGGCACCGAACGGCCTCCGATGCCGGGCACCCAGCGCCAGAACACCTCGCCCCAGCGGGCCACCAGGCCCCAGGTGAGGACGCATCCGGCGACGGCGGAGAGCGCCAGCCCGAGCCCTGCCCAGCGACCCTCACCGAGCTCGTCCAGCATCTCGGGCCGGATCCCGAACGGCACGTCGATCGCCCAGGCCATCCGGGTGACGGCATAGAACATCGGGATGATGATCGCGACCGTGACAGCTGGGCGCCCCCAGCGCGCCCAGCGGCTCCAGTCGAGCCGACCGTGCTGCTCCGAACGCTGGAGCACGCGGATGCCGGAGCCCACGATCGCCAGCCCACCCACGACGTGGGCGAGCGCCTTGCCCGAGCCGAGCACCAGCTCCCAGTTGATGTGGCCCGCGGCCGGGCCGACATCGATCAGCGCCATCAGCGTCTGCGGCAGATACCCGAGGAACGACAGCGCGCGCACGTCGGAGATGACCAGAGCCACCACGAGCCCGACGCCGATCAGCAGCCACCCCAGCCACCGGTGCGCACCTGGGCGGTCGCCGCGCTCGGGTGCACCTCTCGATCTGACGGCGAACGCCCCGGCGACCAGGGTGACGAGCGCGGCCGAGGCGATCAGCGCCGACATCTGGCCACCGCTGAGGCCACCGAGCGCCGAGGCGGCCTCGGGCACCCACGGGTCGGGCGTGCGGCCGATGAGAGCCAGACCGGTCAGGGCGCCGAAGGCGAGCGACCAGGCGCCGGCCACCCATGGCGCCGACCGCAGCACGGCAGAACCCCGCCACGTACGTTCGTTCGCGTGCATCGTCACGGTGCTCATCAGGCCACGCTCCTCTCGGCGGCAGCCGACTCCCAGCGCTGCTCGAACGTGCGCAGCATCGCCGGGTAGACGACGAGATAGCGGAACGGCTTGATGAACGCCATGTAGGCCTCGCCGCACAGGCCGTTGGGTCGCACCAGCACGCTCAGCTGCGCGCTGAAACCGTCGGACGCGGTCGCGTCCTCGACCCAGCCGATGTGGAGCACACCGTGCATGGTGCGGTTGGCGATCTCCGCGGCGTACTCCCGATCGGTCAGGTAGAGCGGGCGGAACGGGCTCTCCTCCCGCACGGGTGCGGGGTGCTCGCCGAGATCCGCGGGGAGCCGGTCGTGCAGAGATTCGACCCGCTCCTCCAGGCCGTGCTCGTGCGTGTCGGTGCCGAGCACGCGGCCCAGGGCCCAGCGCACGGCGAAGAGGAGACGGTACGCCGCGGGGAAGTCGCGTTCGTCGCCGTTCATCACCGCCTCGACGAAGCGGGGAAAGTCGTCGGGCCCGCCCTGCACGGGCAGTGCCCAGACGTCCTCCAGGTCGAAGTCGGTGGCGATCTCGTGGATGCGCCAGGCCTGACCCGCGTAGGCGCCCGAGGGAAGCGGGCCCTTCCTGATCAGGCTCAGCGTGGTCGATGTGTGCCCTCTGGGGGCGGTGCGTGTGGTCATGGCTCCACACTCGTCCGCGCCGAGCGTGGGCACTTCGCCCCCAGGTCGCGCGGTTCTCATCCTCCAGGATGAGGCGGTCTCAGCCGGGCTGAGCTCAGCTGCGGTGGCCGACCAGCCCGGCCTCGTAGGCCAGCACGACCGCCTGCACCCGGTCGCGCAGCCCGAGCTTGGCGAGCACGTGGCCGACATGGGTCTTCACCGTCGCCTCGGAGAGGTGGATGCGCCGCGCGATCTCGGCGTTGCTGTCGCCGGTGGCCATCTCGAGCAGCGTGTCGAGCTCGCGGGGTGTGAGCGCGGCGCGGATGTCGGCGGCACGACCGCTGTCGGCGGCCGGGGCGGTCGCGACGTGCTCCAGCAGACGCCGCGTCGTCGACGGCGCAACCACCGCGTGACCTGCATGAACGGTGCGGATCGCGTCGACGATCTCCTCGGCGCGGGCGTCCTTGAGGAGGAAGCCGCTGGCGCCGGCGCGGATCGCCGGGAAGGCGTAGTCGTCGAGGTCGAAGGTGGTCAGCGCGACCACCCGCGTGGCCGGCCGCTCGCCGGTGATGGCCGCCGTCGCCTGGATCCCGTCGAGGCGGGGCATCCGCAGGTCCATGAGCACGACGTCGACCCGCTTCGTACGCACCAGGGCGAGCGCCTCGTGACCGTCGGCCGCCTCGCCGGCGAGCTCGAGGTCGGGCTGGGTCTCCACCATCATCCGCAGCGCCGAACGCATCAGCTCCTGGTCGTCGGCGATCGCGACCCGGATCGGGTCCTGTGGCTCGCTCATAGCGGCATCATGGCGTGCACGCGCCATCCGTCGCCGTCGGGGCCCGCCTCGAGGCTGCCGCCCACCGCCGCCACCCGCTCGCGCATCCCGCGGAGGCCACGCCCCGACGGGCTCTGGAGGCTCTGGCCCGCGACGCCGTCGTCATGCACGTCGACCTCCAGCTGCCGGTCGGTGCGGGTCACCGTCACCGTCGCGGCCGCTCCGGCGCCGGCGTGGCGAGTGACATTGGTGAGCGCCTCCTGCACGACGCGGTAGGCGGTCAGGCCGAGCGCGGGAGCGACCGGACCGGGCTCGGCGCCCGCATAGCTCACCTGCAACCCGGCGCCGCGCATCCGCTCGACCAGGTCGTCGAGGTCGGAGAGGCCCGGCTGCGGCGTGGTCGGCGACTCCCGGTCACCGCCGAGCACACCGAGCAGCCCGCGCATCTCGGTGAGCGCCTCCCGTCCGGTCGTCGAGATCGTGTCGAGGATGTCGCCGGCACGCTCCGGCTGCTGCGCGACGACCATCCGCCCCGCCTCCGCGTGGCTGACCACCACTGCCAGCGAGTGAGCCACCACGTCGTGCATCTCGCGCGCGATGCGCTGCCGTTCGTCGGCGGCGGCACGGTCGGCGAGCTGGTCGGTCCAGGCGGCCCGGGTGGCCTGGAACCGGCCGAGGGCCCATGCCGCCACCGTGGCCGCGACCGTCGCGGTGGCCACCATCAGCCACCAGGTC
Organism: Nocardioides albertanoniae; assembly: GCF_006716315.1. Classification (NCBI taxonomy): domain Bacteria; kingdom Bacillati; phylum Actinomycetota; class Actinomycetes; order Propionibacteriales; family Nocardioidaceae; genus Nocardioides; species Nocardioides albertanoniae. The sequence goes on from NZ_VFOV01000001.1 coordinate 4,460,251, forward strand.
CACCCCTCCAGCCCGGTGCCGTCGAACCGCCACAGGCGTACGACGGCCAGCAGGCACCCCACCAGCCCGATGCCGAGCGCGACCCCCGGCCACGGCCTCGGCTCCCGCGCGCTCACCGCGTAGAGCAGCACGAAGAAGCACAGGCCGCTGGGCAGCAGCAGCGGACCGTAGTCGCTCCCGGCCGCCGCCGCGGTCGGACCGCTCAGGTCGGGCGCGGCGACCATCACCAGCTCGGCCACCGCGCCGACGACGAAGGACGGCCGCGGCCGGCGTCGCGCGGTGGCGACGGCGGCGTGCAGCGCGATCAGCGCACCCAGGAGTGCCACCTCCCAGCCGAGCGCGACCTCCCCGTCGGCGACCGAGCTCCACCCGACCGGAAGCAGCACCAGCGCGAGCCCGGCCGCGAGCGTGATCTGGCCGGCGTCCCCGAGCCAGCGGGGTCCCGGAGCAGGAGGCACGGTCATGACCTCACCTTAGGGCGCGGTCTCGTGCGACAGACACAGAAATACTGACCGGCACGACCGCCCGACGATGAGTGGAAGGTCACGTCGCTGATGGCTGGACCTCAACCACACTTGATGTCTTAACGTCGCGACGAAGGCACCGACCAGATGATGTACGTTGCGGCCGAGACGGCCACGAGAAGAGGAGGACGGCTTGAGCGACGCACTCGCCGACCGGTTCAAGGCGGGGTTCCGCCGATACCCCACGGGCGTGGCCATCGTGGCCGCATCGACCCAGGCGGGTCCGGTCGGGGTCACCATCTCGAGCCTCTCCTCGGTGAGCGCGAACCCGCCGCTCCTCTCGTTCTCGGTCTCGCGTGCCGGCCGGTCCGGGCCGGCCATCGTCGGATGCGGTGAGCTGGCCGTGCACGTCCTCGACGACGACCAGGCCACCCTCGCCGCCGCCTTCGCCCACCGGACGGCGCCGCGGTTCACCGACGAGCAGGGTTGGACGTTCCAGCCGGGACGGCCTCCGGTGCTCGACCGGGCCGCCGCGAGCTTCTACGGGCGCGTGACCCGCGTGGTGCCCGCCGGTGAGGCCTGGCTGGTGCTGCTCGAGGTCGACACGGTCGACCTGAGCGATGCGGGCGCCTCGGTGCGCCCGCTCCTGCACCACGACCGGCGCTACTGGTCGCTCGGCACCGCCGCCGACGCGCTCGACGGCGTCGTTGCCTGACCCCCTCCTGGAGCCACCAGACGCTCGTCGGGGATGACGGCGACACCGAGGATCTCGATCATCGCCTCGGGCTGCCACAGCGCGGTGGTGCCGATGCCTGCCATCGCCGGGTAGACCGGCCCGGCCAGCTCGCGCCAGACCGCACCGATCTCCTTGCCGTGGTGCTGGTAGTCGGGGATGTCGGTCAGATAGATGGTGATCGAGACCAGATCCTCCGGGATGCCGCCGGCCTCCCGCAGCGTGGTCAGCACGTTGCCGAACGCCGCCCGGAACTGCTCGACGATGCCGCCGGGCACGATGCGCATCTGCTCGTCGAGCGCGGTCTGGCCACCGAGGTAGAGCGTGTTGCCGCTCAGCGTGCCGTGGGAGTAGCCGCGCGGCGCGGGCAGCGACGCGGGGTTCACCGGGGTCGGCGTGAGGTCGGTGTGCATGGGTCGACGGTAGGGCATCTATTGACATGCCCACAACGTTCGTGCAGAAATTGAAACACGCAGACCCCATGGGACCGCACCTCCCCTGCAGACAGGACCACCATGGATCCGAACAGCAGCCACGCCGTCGACAACAGCGACGACAACGACGGCACGACGTACACGACGTACGCGACCGAAGGCGGGCTCGTCGTGCCGGTCGTGACCCGCGCCGGCTCCGAGCCCGACCGCACCGGCCAGAGCGAGGGCGCGACCCGCGTGAGCGGGATCAGCATCCAGCACACACCGGCCACGAGGCTCTGGTTCGGCAAGGTGCACAACCTGGCCGGCTACCGCTCGGTGCCTCATCACCACGGCGAGGCCGAGACGGGTGGCTACGTGCTCTCGGGCCGCGCCCGGATCTACTTCGGCGAGAAGTTCGAGGACTACCTCGACATGTCGGAGGGCGACTGGGTGTTCGTGCCGCCGTTCCTGCCCCACGTCGAGTGCAACCTCGACCGCAACAACCCGCTCACCTGGATGACCACCCGCACGCCCGACAACATCGTGGTCAACCTCCCGCAGGTCGACGACGCCGACCTCCGCGACTGGACGGAGCGGCCATGACCACGACCGCGACCCAGGAGACGAGCGCGATCTTCACCGACGCCGTCACCCTCGAGGTGTGCGAGCCGGAGCTCTTCGACCTCGCCTTCGCCGCGACCACCCAGCCCTGCCCGTGGCCGAAGGCGTACGGCGGCGACATGGTCGCCCAGGCTCTCGTCGCCGCCTCCCGGTCGGTGACCGACGGCAAGTCGATGCACTCGATGCACTCCTACTTCATGCGGCCGGTCGACATCGGGGCCGAGGTGCGCTACGAGGTCGAGGTGCTCCGCGACGGTCGCGGCTACAGCACCCGGCAGGTGCGCGGCTTCCAGAACGGCAAGCCCGTCTACGTGTGCCTGGCGAGCTTCGCCGCCGGCGCGCCCGGCGGCAGCTTCCAGGCGACGATGCCGCCCGACATCCCCGGACCCGAGACCCTGCCGACGTCGGCGGACTACCTCGCCGACCGCTCCGGCGGCACCATGACCGAGACCTCGAAGGCCTACTGGTCCGGTGGCCGCAGCTTCGACATGCGACACCTCCCCGGGCCCGTCTACCTGAGCGTCGAGGGCGAGCGAGCTCCCCACCAGGCCCTCTGGGTGAAGCCGTACGACCCGCTCCGGCCCGTCGCAGGACTCACCGACGAGCAGCGCGACACCGCGGCCCTCGCGTACGTCTGCGACTACACGATCCTCGAGCCGGCACTCCGGGTGCTCGGGCTGGCCTGGGCCGACGAAGGCCTGGTCACCGCGAGCCTCGATCACGCGATGTGGTTCCACCGGCCGGTCACGATGGGCGACTGGCTGCTCTACGCCCAGGACGCGGTCTCGGTCGAGCACGGCCGCGGCACGGCCGTCGGTCGCTTCTTCACCACCGACGGCGTGCTCGTCGCGACCGTCGTGCAAGAGGGCATGATCCGCGAAGGAGCCTCGGCATGATCACCTCGGGTGCGACCGGCTACACCGACACCTTCGCCCGCGACCACCTGCCACCGGCCGACCAGTGGCCGACGCTGGAGTTCACGACCCCGCTGCTGGACTATCCCGACCGGCTCAACGCGGCCACCGAGCTCATCGACGTACCCACAGCACTGCACGGAGCGGACCGGCCGGCCCTGCGCACCCCCGACGGCACGACCTGGACCTACGGCGAGCTGCAGACCCGCGCAAACCAGATCGCGCACGTCCTGGTCGACGACCTCGGCCTGGTCACCGGCAACCGGGTGCTGCTGCGCTCACCGAACAACCCGTGGACCGTGGCGGCCTGGCTCGGGGTGCTCAAGGCCGGCGGCATCGTGGTGACCACGATGGCGGCGCTGCGGGCGACCGAGCTGACCCCGATCGTCGAGAAGACCCGGCCGGCGATCGCCCTCGTCGACCACCGCTTCGTCGACGACGTCCACGCGGTCAGGGACGCGAGCGCGCCCGGGCTCACCGTGGTCACCTTCGGCGGCGACGCCGACGACGATCTGACCAGACGAGTGCTCACCAAGGCGGCCGACTTCGCCGCCGCCGACACCGCGGCCGACGACGTCGCACTCTTCAGCCCGACCTCGGGCACGACCGGCGTACCCAAGGTCACCACCCACTTCCACCGCGACATCTTGTCGATCGACAACACCTTCGGGCGTACGACGCTGCGGCTCGAGCCGGACGACCTGGTCGCCTGCACGGCTCCGTTCGCGTTCACCTTCGGCCTCGGCATGCTGGTCGTCTTCGCCCTCCGGGCCGGTGCCTGCGCGCTGCTCACCGAGAAGGTGACGCCGGTCGAGCTCGCCGACCTGGTCGCCGAGCACGGCGTCACCGCGCTGGCGACCGCGCCGACGGCCTACAAGCAGATCCTCAAGTCGGGTCGGATCGGACGGCTCGGCGGCCTGCGGGTCGCGGTCACCGCCGGCGAGCACATGCCCCAGGCCACCTGGGAGGAGCTCGAGCGCGAGCTCGGGCTGCGGGTGATCGACGGCATCGGCGCCACCGAGATGCTCCACATCTTCATCTCCGCGGCCGGCGACGACATCCGCCCCGGGGCGACCGGGCGGCCCGTGCCCGGATTCCGAGCCACGATCCTCGACGCCGACGGCAGCGAGGTCGGCCCGGGAGTCGAGGGCCGGCTCGCGGTGATCGGCCCCGTCGGCTGTCGCTACCTCGACGACGAGCGCCAGCGCGGCTACGTCGTCAACGGCTGGAACATCACCGGCGACACCTTCCTCCGCGACGACGACGGCTACTTCTTCTACCGCTCGCGCACCGACAACATGATCGTCTCCTCGGGCTACAACATCGGCGGACCGGAGGTCGAGGAGGCGCTCGGCACCCATCCCGACGTGGTCGAGTCGGGCGTCGTCGGCCGGCCCGATGCCGACCGCGGCGCGGTCGTCTGCGCGTTCGTGGTGCTCCGCGACGGTGTCAGCGGCGACGACGCGAAGGCGGAGGAGCTGCAACAGCACGTCAAGGAGCGGCTGGCTGCCTACAAGCGCCCCCGCGACATCCGCTTCATCCCCGCGCTGCCGCGCAACACCAGCGGAAAGCTGCAGCACTTCAAGCTGCGTCAGATCGTCGAGTCGGAGGGCTCTGCATGAGGATCGGGATCGTGGGGGGCGGTCCCGGCGGGCTCTACTTCGCCACCCTGATGAAGAGCCTCGACCCCGGTCACGAGATCACCCTCTGGGAGCGCAACGCCCCCGACGACACCTTCGGCTTCGGAGTCGTCTTCTCCGACGAGACCCTCGGCAGCATCGAGGGTGCCGACCAGGTCGTGCACGACCGGATGGAGCAACGCTTCGCGCGCTGGACCGACATCGACGTCACCGTCACCGACCGGGAGGGTCGCCGCGACTCGTTCACCGTCGGCGGTCAGGGGTTCGCCGCGATGGGACGCAAGGAGCTGCTGCAGATCCTGCAGCAGCGAGCCGTCGAGCTCGGCGTCACCATCCACTTCCGCACCGAGGCGCCCGACCCGGACGAGCTCCGCGCGGCGTACGACCTGGTGCTGGCCGCCGACGGGGTCCACTCGCGGATCCGCACGAAGTACGCCGACCGGTTCGGCCCCAGCCTGGACCACCGGAAGAACACGTACATCTGGTTCGGCACCGACCTGGTCTTCGAGGCGTTCCAGTTCTTCGTCAAGCAGACGCGGTGGGGCACGATGCAGATCCACGGCTACCCCTACTCCGAGCGCGGTTCGACCTTCATCGTGGAGATGCACGAGGACGTGTGGCGCCGCGCCGGCCTCGACGGTGCCGAGAGCCAGGTCGACCGGATCGCCGAGATCTTCGCCGACGAGCTGCGCGGGCACGCGATCCTGACCAACAGCTCCCGGTGGACCAGCTTCCAGACCGTACGCAACGAGCACTGGCACGACGGCAACGTGGTGCTGCTCGGCGACGCCGCCCACACCGCTCACTTCTCGATCGGGTCGGGCACCAAGCTCGCGATGGAGGACGCCCTCGCCCTCGCCGCCTGCCTCCACGAGCACGCCGGTCTCGACGAGGCGCTCGAGGCCTACCAGAGCGAGCGCAAGCCGGTCGTGGAGTCGACGCAGCGCGCGGCCCAGGCCTCGCTGGAGTGGTTCGAGAACATCGGCATGTACGCCGACCAGGAGCCCGCCCAGTTCGTCTTCAACCTGCTGACCCGGTCGCGCCGGATCACCTTCGCGAACCTCGAGGAGCGCGACGCCGACTTCGCCGCCCGGATGGAGGCGGAGTTCGCCCGCCACCAAGGTGCCGGCGAGGTGCGGCCGGCGATGTTCCAGCCCGTACGCATCGGCGAGCTCGACCTGAAGAACCGGGTCATGCTCTCGCCGATGGACATGTACGCCGCGACCGACGGCGTCCCCGACGAGTTCCACCTCGTGCATCTCGGCTCCAAGGCGCTCGGCGGCGCCGGCCTGGTGATGACCGAGATGACCTGCGTCTCCCCGGAGGGCCGGATCACGCCCGGCTGCCCGGGACTGTGGAACGACGAGCAGCGCGACGCGTGGCGTACGGTCACCGACTTCGTGCATGCCAGGTCCACCGCCAAGATCGGCGTGCAGCTGGGCCACTCCGGCCGCAAGGGCTCGACGAGGCTGATGTGGGAGGGGATGGACGAGCCGCTGACCTCGGGCAACTGGGAGGTCATCGGCCCCTCGCCGCTCCCCTACGGCGACGGCTGCCACGTGCCACGCGAGGCGACGCGCGCCGACCTCGACCAGGTGGTCGCCGACTTCGTCGCGGCCGCGCGGCGCGCCGTCGACGCCGGGTTCGACCTGGTGGAGGTGCACGCGGCCCACGGCTACCTGCTCAGCTCGTTCCTCTCGCCTATCGCCAACCACCGCGACGACGACTACGGCGGCCCCTTGGACAACCGGCTCCGGTTCCCCCTCGAGGTCTTCGACGCCGTACGGGCCGCGGTGCCGTCGCGTATCCCCGTGACCGTGCGGATCTCCGCGACCGACTGGATGCCCGACGGCAACACCGACGACGACGCCGTGGAGATCGCCCGCGCCTTCGTCGGTCACGGAGCGGCCGCCGTCGACGTCTCCTCCGGCCAGGTGAGCAAGGACGAGAAGCCGGACTTCGGTCGCTCCTACCAGACCCCGTTCGCCGACAAGATCCGCCACCTGGTCGCCGAGCCCGCCGGCGCGAAGGTGATCGCGGTGGGCGCGATCTCGTCCTACGACGACGTCAACTCGATCCTGCTCGCCGGCCGTGCCGACCTCTGCGCGCTCGGCCGCACCCATCTCTTCGACCCCAGCTGGACGCTGCACGCCGCGGCCGAGCAGGACTATCACGGCGAGGCGGCCGACTGGCCGGTGTCGTGGGCGGCCGGGCAGCGCAAGCCGCCGACCGCGCGCAGCGACAAGATCCCGCCGCGGCTGCAGCTGCTCAGGGACGGCGCGCCCGAGCAGGTCCACGTGAGATGGGTGCGCGGGGAGCCTAGGGAGAGTCCGGCAGAATGCCGCGGGTGACGAAGGCCGAGCCGACGACCCAGCAGCACCGACGTTCGCGCACCACCGTGGTGACCTTCCTCGGCGCCGTCGTGCGACCGCTCGGTGACTGGATGCCGATCGCCGGCGCTGTCGACCTCCTCGCCCAGGCCGGGCTCGACGCGCCGTCCGTACGCACCGCGGTGCACCGGCTCAAGCGCAACGGCTGGCTCACCTCGGAGTCGCGCGGCGGCATCCGTGGATACGCGCTCACCTCGACGGCCCTGACCACGCTCGCCGCGGGCGACGAGGTCATCTGGCACGCCCGCAAGCCCGCCGACCTCGCCGATGGCTGGTGCATCGTGAACTTCGGCGTGCCCGAGGCGATGCGCGCCAAGCGGCACCAGCTGCGGGCACACCTCTCCCACCTGGGCTTCGGCAACGTCGGCACCGCCCTGTGGATCGCCCCCGCGCGGATGCGCGAGGCGGCCGAGCGGGCGGTGACCGAGCTCGGGCTCGAGTCGTACGCCGCGATCTTCGTCGGCGGCTACCACGGCACCCAGGACCTCACCGAGCTCGTCTACAGCAGCTGGGACCTCGCCGCGATCGACCAGAGCTATCGCGACTTCATCGCCGCCCACAGCGACCTCGCCGACCGGCTGGAGAGCGAGGCGCCCTCCGGCCGGCACGCCTTCACCACCTATCTCGACATCGTCGGCCGGTGGCGCAAGCTGCCGTTCCGCGACCCCGGCCTGCCCCACGAGGTGCTCGCCCCGGGCTGGAGCGCGCCCGCCGCGGCAGCGCTCTTCGAGCGGCTGGTCGCGGCGCTGGAGAAGCCGGCGCTCACGCACGCGAACGCGCACTGGCCGGCCGGCTGAGCGCCGGCGGCGTACGTCGCTCCATCCTCGTTTCCGGCCTCGCTCTCAGCGCCGTTTCAGAGGGCAGAACCGTCCGCAGGAGGCGGCGCCGGACTGTCTACGATGCGACCATGAACACAGTGCGACAGGTCAGCGCGTTCGTCGGGCGATGGTTCGCCCTGATCGTGCTCGCCGCCGGTGCGATCGCGCTGGCCACGCCGAGCACCTTCGACGGCTGGGCCGGGGCCGTGCCGGTGCTCCTGCAGATCATCATGCTCGGGATGGGCATGACGCTGCGGCCCGTCGACTTCGCGATCATCGGCCGGCGGCCGTGGGCCCTGCTGCTGGGCGTCGCGACCCAGTTCACGGTGATGCCGCTGCTCGGCTGGGGCATCGCGCACGCGCTCGATCTCTCCCCGGTGCTCACCGCGGGCATGATCCTGGTGGGCTGCGCGCCGGGCGGCACCGCGTCGAACGTGATGGTGTTCCTCGCCCGCGGAGACACGGCGCTCTCGGTGGCGATGACGTCGGTCTCGACGCTGCTCGCGCCCCTGCTGACGCCCCTGCTCGTGCTGCTGCTGGTCGGTGAGGACCTGCCCGTCTCGGCCAGCGACCTGTTCGTCTCGATCGTGAAGATCGTGCTCGTGCCGGTGCTGATCGGGCTCGTGCTCCGGCTGCTCCTGCCGAAGCTCGTCGAACGGGTCGTCGACGTGCTGCCGCTGGTCTCGGTCGTGGGCATCACCGCGGTCGTGCTGGCCGTCGTGGCCGGCAGCGCCTCCACGCTGGTCTCGGTCGGCCTGCTCGTCGTGCTCGCCGTGGTGCTCCACAACGTCGCCGGCCTCACGCTCGGATACGCGGTCGGGCGCGTGTGCGGCATGCCGGTCACGAGCCGGCGCGCGATCAGCATCGAGGTCGGCATGCAGAACTCCGGGCTGGCCGCAGCGCTGGCCACCGTCCACTTCGCACCCGCGGCCGCCCTGCCCGCAGCGATCTTCTCGGTGTGGCACAACGTGAGCGGCTCGACCCTGGCGAGCTACTGGTCGCGGCGCCCGGTGGAGAGCGAGGCGGTCGCGACCGCTGCCTCCGACGACGCGCCCTCCGACGACCGCCGGCGGTAGTAGCTCATCGTGAGCGCTGCGAGCAGCGGACCCCACGCGAGCAGCGGCAGGTAGCACACGGCCACGAGGGCCTTGGTCCACGGCGAGGAGAAGTAGTCGAAGAAGTCGCCGAACGGCGCCCGACCGATCGCAACCGTCCACAGCACGGTGAGCGTCACCGCCCCGAGCATCGCCGGCACGGCCACGACCAGCGGGTGGACCGACCGCCCGCTCAGGCCGGGCACCCATCCGGGCACCCGCTCGCCCCACGGGCGCACGAGCGCGAGATCGTCCGCGAGGTCGCCAGCGGCGCGACGAACGCGGAGATCGCCGCCCGCCTCTTCCTCGGCGAGGCCACCGTCAAGACCCACGTCGGCCGGATCCTGTCGAAGCTGCGGCTGCGCGACCGCGTCCAGATCGTCGTGCTCGCCTACGAGAGCGGAATGGTCCGCCCGCAGCGCTGAGCTGTGCCAACCCGGGCGGCACACGGTTCAGCCCTCGCCGCGATCGCCGGCGCCGGGAAGGTCAGCCACCTCGGGCTTGTCGGCCTTGAACCGGATCATGTTGCCCGCCGGGTCACGGAACGCGCAGTCGCGCACGCCGTAGAACTGGTCGGCGGGCTCCTGGAGCACCTCGGCGCCCGTCGACCGGATGTGCTCGAAAACGGCGTCGACATCGTCGACGTCGAAGATCAGCGCGGAGAGAAGGCCCTTGGCCATCAGGTCGCCGAGCGCCTCCCGGTCGGCGTCCGACATCGGGAATCCGGAGCCGATCTTGGAGATGGTGATCTCGACGTCCGGCTGGCTGGGGGCGCAGACCGTGAGCCAGCGGAAGTCACCGTTGGTGACATCCGTCTTCACCTGGAGCCCGACCGCGTCGCGGTAGAACGCGAGCGCGGCGTCCGGGTCATCGACCATGACGAAACAGTTGTTGAGAGATATGGATCTGGTTGCTGTGTTCATGCCGGTGACGCTACCGACGGGCGCCGGCTCGATGCTTCTCCGAAAATGATCACCTTCGGTGCGGGCGGGTCACCTGCTTGGAGATGCAACCGGGGATACCGGCGAGGTCAGCATGGTCCAGCCTCCGATAGGCGCTCGGCGACATCCCGACCAGCTCGGAGAACCGTTCGCTGAACGATCCGAGCGACGTACACCCGACGGCCATGCAGACCTCGGTCACGCTCTGCTCCCCCAGCCGCAACAACGACATCGCCCGCTCCACCCGCCGCGTCATCAACCAGGAGTAAGGCGTCTCGCCGAACGCCTCCTTGAACCGCCGCTGGAAGTGCCCGACCGACATGTACGCCTCGCCCGCGAGCCGCTGCAGGTCCAGCGGCTCCGCGTACTCCCGGTCGATCAGGTCGCGCACCCGCCGCAGCCGCACGATCTCCTCGCGATCCATGACGACAGTCTGTCAGGAATGCCCGCCGGGCAAGAATGGATTGGTTCGTCTGAACGTCTCGGGAGGAATCAGGGCGACCTTCCCCCGGAACGGCAGCACCAAATCCAGAGAACCCCGCCTGACCTTCCGCGTTTCCGCAGATCAGACGGGGTTCTTGTTGGTGGAGCTGAGGGGATTCGAACCCCTGGCCTTCTCATTGCGAAGGCATGTCGTCCCAGCATCATGCGCTTACAAGGGGCATCAGACGTTGCATCTGTTGCACCACATTCCACCCTCGGGGGGAATCCGGGGGGAACACATCGACCAGGCAGGCAGGTCACCCATCGGTTCCCGTGGAGCCTAATGATGGGTCATCGCCGATCGCTCTCGTCCTCGTCGGAAGCGTCCGACTGCTCCCTGCCTGGTTCATCCTGTTCGCTTGCGTAGCCGAACCGTCGCATGATTCCGAAACCATGATTGATCCCATCGGTGGCGACAACGGCGGGCCAGCATGCTCGCTAGGGGCGGTCTTCGCTGATGAACTGGCGGACCGGTTCGCGCCAGTCGCCGTACTCCACCGGGACCACGAACTCGCCGTAGATCAGGTCATCCATGTTGGAGGCTGACACTCGATACGTGCAGAGGATCTCCGATGGCGGATCGTTCTCATCTCCGACAAGCACAACCAACGCCACCTCGCGTGGTTCAGTCTCGAAAACCTCGTGCGGCCGGAGTACTCGCACGTCGATCGTCAACACCGCTGGCCTCGCCTGCTTGACCCGGATCTCACGGTCTGCATCGCTGCTCGCTGACGACCGCCATACCTGCGCCATTTCCGCATCGGACGGCATCACCGGCAGAGGCTGGGGCTCAGCGGTCTTCCACGGGATCGGTGTTTCTGGGAACAGGTTCGGATCGTCGTCACTACACCAGCCCGCAGTGATGTTGCCGTCGAACTTCACCTCGATCTGGACCTCTTGCAGGTACGTCTTCATCTTGTTGCAGACTTCGATCTGGATCCCTGGACTAATGGCAGCTGCGATCGCCACCAGACCTTTGGCCGGCTGAATCCGGGCATTGCGCTCCCAGAGATCGACCCCTGTTGCGAGAATGCGGCGAGGCGTGGGAAACGCCTTGTCGTGTTGTCGCATCTGCCGTGCGCGGCGAACAATGGCCTCATCAAGCACGTCTAGGTCGACTCCAACCGCCTCCACGCGACCAACGACAGCGACCGCGACTCCACCAGCTTTCGATGCCTGAGCCATCTGCTTGAGACGCAGGAACATCGCGTGCTTCTCGTTGCCAGTGGCCGCCCGAGTTTCACCATCGACCCGCAGATATATCTCTCCGTTTCGGAGCCTCGTGGCAGACTCATCCTCACCATCAGCTCGGCACGCCCAAATGTCACCCGTTGGCGGCCACACGTCGACGACGATCACGTCCCGACTACCCTCGAGCGGAATCCGATCGAATCCCCACCGCGGGCCGTCCGTGCCAATCCACGCAGTCACATCGTGGTGGAGGTCCTTGGCTTCGAAGCCCTCAATGCCCGTCGCCGCCCCATGCGCCGCTCCGAGAACCATCAAGGCGTGGCCCTCGAAGTAGCCATCAGCAACGGCGGGCTCGCGGTTCGCTGCTCCCAGAATGAACTTGGCGACCTTCCCTCGCCCAGCCTTGCGGGTGAGATCCACGTCGGACTTGACCTCCAAGAAGTGGCGCTCAATCCGGTCGTCTGTGCTCATGACGTACTCAAGAAGCGCCAGCCTCTCGATCTCGCCGCTGGGGCGTTGGCGCAGGTCGAACTCGGTCACCATGGACCTATTCGACCCCATCGGTCGCGCCGCCGCAGGCTAAACCTTGGTAGTGGTGCCGAGCTGTCACAGGTTTCGGGCTCGAGGCGGTGGAGTCGACCTCGCAAGGGGTGCAGCGGCAGCCACCGGTCATCAGGACGTGCGCGGCGGCCGACGCTCGACGGGAGCGCGTTGTGGCGGCGCGTTCCACGCGAACGGCTGCGGGAGATCCAGTTGTGCTGCGTCTCACGAGATGCATGCACTATCTTGCTGGGCAGGAAGCGCTACACGAGAGGGTCGGCAAGCGATGGGTAGGGGTTCACCACTCGAGTCGGCGCGAGCTCTCAAGACGGCGCTTGGTGCCTGGAGCTTGGCCTCCTTACTGCTCTCCGTTGTCCTCGTCGGGGTCGACTATTTCGTTACGGACAAATTCTGGAGCCTTGCGCTCTCCTCGCTAGCGTCTGCCGGGTTTTCGATCGTGGGCGCCCTTCTCATTACTGAGCTCATCCTAAAGCCGCTGTATGTTCGCGACGTTCTCCAGACCGCCAACCTTAGTTCCGAGGTTCACCACGCAGGCATCAAAGGCGTGCGTGGCTTGTCCGAGGTTGACTGGCGTCAAGCCTGCGTCGGCGAGTTGCCAATATCGGTTGCCGTTGGCAACGAACACTTGCTTAGGGGTGGCCCTTGGCCGGCCATTCTTGAGGCTAGTCGGGCAAAAAAGAGGACGGTCAAGATACATGTGTTGGACGGACCTTCCGCTGAGCCGCTAGCACAAAGCCTCGAGAGTCAGTGGCGGTCTAATGGGTGCAAGGAGAAGGGATCTGAGATCGTCGTAGTTCCACACGATCGAATCACACAAGGGTTGATACTCCAATGCGGAGAATGGATCGTTGCCTCGCTTGCCGATGATCCAGGTAACGACACCCCCCTTTTTATTGTATTCTCGTCTGACTCACGAGAATCTGTGGTCACCTCGCTGAAGCGTGGAATTGACCGCCTTGATGAATCGGATTCAGTGCCACTTGCCGGAGCGGGAGCATAGACATGGCGAAAAGGACGATCATCGATGACCCCGACCTGCTAGAGATCCTCGAAGGCATTTCAAAGGGCGAAGTGGCTCTGCCGAACTTCCAGCGCGATTTCGACTGGTCCGACAGCGATATTCGGGCATTACTAGCAACAGTCTTGAATGGTTGGCCCATGGGGAGTCTGTTACTCGTTGAGGGAAACCCGGAGAACCAGAACTTCTATTCGCCTCGGCGCTTTGAGTTTGCGCCAGAACTTGTCGGCGTTCCAAATATGATCGTATTAGACGGACAACAACGCCTTACTTCGCTGTATGCCGCGCTGTATGACCAGAGCGATTCGGTACATGCCGTGAGCCTTGGCCAGAAATTACAGTGGGGCGACATCGACTCAGTGGATGGCGCGCTTAGAACATTCAAGCGATCAGTATGGGATCGGCACTACGCAACTCCGAAAGAGCAGTTTGAGGGCGGGTACCTCCCTGTTAGCGCCTTGCGCTCATCTACTCGATTCTTTGATTGGCGAGACGCTGCGGCGCCAGACGAAGCTGTCACAAAGCAGCTCACAGAGATGTATCGAGAACACCTCTCTGGCCTCTACAGATATCGGATGCCAGCACTCTACATCGCTAAGGGCACTCACCCTGCCGCGGTCGCTAGGATCTTTGAACGGGTCAACAAGACCGGACAGCAGCTTGGCGCATTCGACTTGATGGTCGCCAAGTCATTCACGCCCGAATTCAACTTGCGAGTCAAATGGGAAGAGGCCCGCAACTTTCATCCAGAATTGGGCCGATTCTATGGCGATGATGGTTTAGCCCCACTGCAGGTGATCACACTGCGGGCGCACGAGGACGTGAGGGCGTCCGCAGTGTTGACGCTGACACCGTCCATCATTCATGACCTCTGGGATTCAGCGGTCGAGGCCTTAGCAAAAGCCGTTCGCTTCTCATTCCATGAACTTGGCGTCCTAAAGCAAGAATTTCTTCCATATAACAGCCTCATGGTAGTTCTGGCCGCTCATATCTGGTCACGCGAAATCGACCATGCCGAAGTACTTAAGATGAAGCGGTGGTTCTGGACGTCCTGCCTAACGTCGCGCTACGCGGTTGGATCTAACACCGTCGCACAGGCGGACTACAAACAGTTGAGCCATCAAGGCGATGCATTCGCAGGGAGTAGCATCAATCTGGATTGGACAGTCTTCCGCGACGCGACGAAGCAGTCTGCTGGCGCAATACACCGCGCCTGGCTGTGCACCCTGGGCGCGTCAGTGGAGCAGTCACGCCAGGATGCAGACGTCGTACTCCCCACGCCCCGTAGTCTGATTCCCAGAGGATCAAGCGACAAGTCCACCGTAGCGCCGCCACATCTGCTCACCCTGAGTTTTGTCTTGGCGTCTGAGCACTCCGAGGACCTTGCGCGACAGTTTCTTTCCCGCGACGAGATAGAAGCCGCGTCGGGAGACCTCGCCACGTCGCTAGACGAGTTCCTTCGGGCGCGTTTGAATAGGGCCGCCGAGTTTATCGCCTCGGAGTGTCAACTTCCGGTGAGAGTGGTTTCTGACCTGGAAGACGAACTCACCGGTCGAGGCGACTAGGTTTGGCCTAGTTCGATGTCGATAGGTCAACTGCTCCCCGTAGTGGTCGGCGCCCTGATCGCGCTCGCCGGCTCCCTCATGGTTCAACTCCTCCTCGTCCCGCACGTCGAGACCCGACGGCGACATGACGAGCGTTGGGAGCAAGCCGTCCTGGACCTTGGCCATGCGCTCGTCTTCGACGAGAGCCCGTCCGGCTTGCGGCATGCGGTCAAGGCCATCTACGAAGCCGTGCACCCACCGGGGGGTGCGACTCTGAGCCGTGAGCAGATCGCAGCGCGACTCACGACCGAACAGATCAGCGATCTAAAGGAGGCCATCCAGGCTTTCGTCGAGTCTCTGACGCGTTCCCGGTGGCTTGCCGATCGAGTCATATTTCGCCCATCAGCTGAACGGCGCATGCAGCAGGCGCGCCTTTATCTTTTCAAACACTTCGAGCATTCCTATCTGCTCCTCGGCATTGCCCAGCACGCTCTCGCAGAGAGAATCGACGCGAGATTGCAGATTTCACTCCCCGACTACGCCGAGGGCACCGGTTCCCTGCAGGACATCCTTGCCCCAGGGCGCTCGTACTCGGTGAACGAGGTGAACGAGGCCTACGCATCGCTGGTCGAGAACCGCGCACGCCTTGTCACAGCACTCGAGGACATGATCAACACAGAACCTCCACGCAGAGTTGGCCCCATCCGCAAGATTTCGCACCGTGCGTCCAGGTCCCTCCGCACGAGGCGCCAAGAACCGGGCAGCACCTAGTCTCGCCCGTGCAGGCCGCTCGAACATGAGGTTGGGGGCCGGACTACTACTGCGGTTCGTCGACCAGTAGGTCGCGGGCGTTAGCATCTATCTTCCCTTGGAATCGTCCGTGCCCACAGAGCGCGTAAGGGATGCACGCCGTCGGGTCAACGTCCTGGGCCGTGGCCGCCTTCCGAACATCGTCCGGGCTAACCGGGTAGATCACCGTCTCGCCTGGTTCCAGGCGCTTAGGCAGGCGGTCGATGCGGACGGCAGGCTCCGTAAGAATCATCACGCCGCCCTTCGGGATCTCAAAGCCCAGAGCAGTCACGGTTGTTGCGGTCCGTCCTTTGTTGGTGGCCTCGATTGCGACAAACCATTGATCGCTGGTCAGGAAGTCCGCAAACACGAATGAGGTCGCCTTGACTTGCAAGCGCGCACCGGTATGCCTCCACGAGTAGACATTCCAAAACACATTGCCCACCGCCACCAGGGCCGCGAAACTGCCGATGATCAGGCTGAGAGTTGTCTTGTCCACGCCCCAAGCCTCGCACTAGCCCTCGAGCAACTCCCACCAAACCGAAAAGCCGTACCACAATTGCCCGGCTTGCTGACAGCATCGCAGAGTGACCGATGACAGCCTTGGCCCGGATCCGGAGACAGCCCGCCGTCTCGAGGAGTTGGCCCTTAAGCGATGGCCCGAGGTTGTCGCTGGTATCGATGCCGCGGTGGCGCGCTTTGAGGACCAGGCGCTCACCGCGCGATTCGGTACGCCGCTGGCAGCCGATGACCGCAAGGCCAACCCGTTCCACACCAGCCATGTGATCCAGATGCTGCTCAGCGCCGGCATTGACAACCTCAACGGCATTCGACATCTCATCTGGGGACGCCCGCCTGAGAGCTCCGACCGGCCGGTACTCCATCAGGCGACGCACTTCGTGCTTGCACGAGCGGCGATCGAAGACTTCGCGACTGCGCTCTGGATCCTCGGCCCTTCATCGAGACCCGTCAGGGTCGAACGGACACTGCGGTGGCACGTACAGAACATCCAAGACCGGAGCCGGGCCATCGAGGTGCTGGGTGTCACGCAGCATTCCGGGGAGGACAGACTGAAGCGACTGGAGGAGATCGCCGAGCGGTCGCTTGGTGCCGTTCCTCCAAAATTTCGCGGCCGCGGCTTCACCGCCACAGAGGTGGTGAAGTATGCCGACGCGACCAACCCTGAAGGAGGCAACCAAGAACTCTCGACAGAGTTCCTTTGGCGTCTTTGTTCTGGATTCACCCACGGCCGGTTCTGGTCCAGTCTCTTGTTCCTAGAGCAAGAACACCTCGCGACTGACGACCCTGACGTGATCTCAGTCCGGATGACCAGTGACCTCACACGCGCGTTGTGGCCGACCAAGGAAGCCATGCACCTGTTGGAGCGACTCCTTAAATTGCACAACCAGCGGAACACCCCACACTTTCCCTGAGCTTCGCCTCGCCCTCTAGTCAACTCAGTCGGCCCGACTGTCACGATCAAGGCACTTGGGGCTGAAGAAGGCCCGCCTCGTGATCATCAGCGAGGGCGCCCATGCCCGCTTGGCGGCAGAGCTATGAGGACGGCGGACGGCTGTCGGCTTCTCGGATGTGCGCGGCATTGACCCACGACTGCGTAACGTGCGCTTTCAGACCGTGGCCGGTGGAGTACGTCGACGCGTACATGACCCACCCCTCCCACTCGCCCTGGTGGCTCTTCTGCCACATCAGCAAGATGCCGGGGCTCGAGTGGTATCCCCACGCGCCAGTCACGTCAACCCAGACGTGTATAGGTGTCGCCTCGCGCATGACACCATGTTAGAACGCTTGTTCGATCAATGCCCCGTTCCCTCGCAGCCCTTCAGATCGGCAGCGTCACCGAACGCGAGGTCTCGCGCGCACTGGTGTCACTGCTCCGCAGCGGGCTCGCCGAGAAGTCAGTCAAGCGATACCGCGCCTCCCTGTCGTCCTTCTTCGCCTGGGCAGTGCGCGAGCGCATGGTCCAGCACAACCCTGTAACCCCAACCAGGGTGCCCAAGGCGAGCGAGGTCGAGACGGAAATGCAGCCGTTCAGCGAGACCGAGTTGGAAACTCTCGTCGCAGACGCCGCCCAGCTCGCCTCCCGCGATTCGGTGAGCCTGATCCGCGCCACGGACAGGGCCCGCGACCTGGCCCGGCTCGCGGACATTCTGTTGGTCGCGGGTTGGACCGGGCTTCGGTGGTCTGAACTGCGCGAAGTGAGAGTTAGCGACATCGCGCTGCAGCCGATTCCGGGCATCTACGTGCGGCGCGCCGCCCCTGAAGGAGGCGAGGCCAAACGAACCAAGTCGGGCAAGTCGAGGTTCGTCCCGCTCGCCGATCGGGTACTCCCAACCGTCATGGGGCTCATGGCCGGGCGCACTAGCCGAGACCTGGTCTTCGTAACCGCCACTGGGCATCGACTGCACGCGAGCGCCGTCAAGCGTGCCGTCGATTGGGAACTCATCTCGCATGGCCGGCGGATCCACGATCTGCGGCACACCGCTGCCTGTCTTTGGCTCGCAAAGGGTGTCCCCGCAACGACGGTGCAGGCATGGATGGGGCATGCGTCGATCGCCACGACGAACATCTACTTGCACCACCTCGGAACCGTCGCCGACGAGGCTGGATTGGCCCGCCTGAACGGCGCGGGGGGAATCCGGGGGGAATCTTCGCCGGAACGGTAAGACTAAACACAAAGAACCCCGTCTGATCACTTGCGTTTCCGCAGATCAGACGGGGTTCTGGCTTGTGGAGCTGAGGGGATTCGAACCCCTGGCCTTCTCTTGGTGCCTGGCGCCCTTCGCCGGGTGCCGCATCTCTCGTGGTTTCTCGACCAGTTTCTGAGAAACCACCGTTTGACCTGGGCGAACATCCGTCATCGTTTTCGATGACGAGGTCGACATTACCTCATCTCCTCGCCCGATCTCGGGGTCTCTCGACAGGGTTTTCGCGGAGTATTCGCGGAGTTCAGGACCACGTCCGGGCCTCCGCCCGCCACTGCGCAGCGCCGGGGGTGCCGGCACTCAGCACCGGGTCGGCGAACCGGACCGCCGTCTCCACGACTTCCTCGAATGTCGCGGGGAGATGCTCGCCATCGGCGCCGAGCCCGCGTCGATACGCGACGTACGCTGAGGCCCGGACCTTCACGAGGTCACCGATCGCCTCAGACAGCGATCTGACGACGACCCCTCGAAAGTTCATGGTGGCCGCCACTGCCGCGCTCACCTCGGCACCGTCGAGGTCATGGGTCGTGACCAGGGTGTAGATGTCGGCCCAGTCCCGCACTCTTGTGCTCGCCGGCCCGAGGTCGATCGCGGTCGAGATCTTCTCCGCCAGCACGGTCGCGATCGGATACCCCAATATCCGCACCGGCGGTGCGCCGGGTCGCAGCGCAGGCAGCTCGACGACTGATGGCTCCGGTGTCACTGGATCTCCGAAGTTGATGTCCAGCTTGAGCTTCAGCTGCGCCGTGCCCAGCGTCGCGTCCATGGTCACGCGGACACCGGAGTAGAGCGCGTCGTCTCGGATCATCGCCGTCTTGACGGTCTCGGTCAGGTAAACCACTCCGTCGTCCGGGTCGGCCAGACCTGCGATCTCGACCACCCGGGCCGCGACGGCGCTCTCGTCGGCCGGCATGTTCCGAGCCAAAGCGTCCGCATCGGTGGTCGGGCGCCGACTCCCGAAGCTCGCCAGGAGCATCCCGCCCTTGAGGACGAAGTCACCGGCGTATGGCGATGCGCTCATCCGGGCCAGCCATCGCTCCACGACGTACATCGTCAACAGGTCCTGGGTACGCCTGCGCTCCCGCCGAGCTCGGTTCTGCAGATCCAAGTAGGCGCGCCCGGCCGCCGACTCTCGCGTCGGCCGACTCATCGTGCCCCCGCGATGTCGAGTGCCAACCGCACCGGCCCGACGACCCCGAGGGCGTTGGCGTACTCCAGCACCCGCCCCGGCTTCGCTCCTGGCGATTCCAAGTACCTGTTGAGCACCGTGTGCGCCACCGGCTCGCCGAGTCGGTGCCGCAGGCGCATCAGGTCCACCACTGTCCGAGCGGGATCGTAGATTCGCGTGAACTCGTCCGGCGCGACCTCCAATTGCGAGAGTCCGAGCTCGAAGGTCTCAGCATCGAACCGAAACACCGTCGTCGGCGGGAAGGTGATGCGGGCCAGGTTTCGCCCGGACGCGATCGCGATCTGGACCGCAGGTTCCATCTCGTCACTGAGACCGTGGGCCACCGCAGCGCTCACGCAGCACACGATCGCGTGCGGAGCCCTCATGCCGACGGCCAACAGGTCAGGGAACGAGGGCTCCGGCGCTGCCGCGTTACGAAACACACCTCGCGAGAGCTCGATGACATCGCCATCGTCCCGCCATCGATACAGGTCCCGCGGATGCGCCCCTGCTCGCAGGGCCGCTCGTGTCGTGAACGTCACTGGAAGTGACTCCAATCCCACCATGGATAAAAACCATACACTCTCGCAGGGAGAGTGAGTGGTTTTTATCCATGGTTGCATGGCTCAATGCAAGACACCCGCCAGCATTGACGTTTCGCAAAGCGACCACATCGTGCGCGTTACGAACGCGAACCGGTCACAGCCCAGGTGGCGGCTGGAAGTGGCGTGCAGCGCTTGGGCTGGTCGGATGTAGCGGTCGATGAGGATGTCGATGCGTCGGTGCCTGGCCTGGGCGGCGATCCGGTCGATGCCGACGCCGGCCATGGCGGCGGTGGTGGCGTGTCCTGCGCGCAGCGAGTGAGCCGTGATGCGGCCGGTCAGCCCGGCGGCCTCGGCGTAGCGCTTGACGACACTCGTGACGACGTTGCCGGAGATCGGTTGGAGCGGCGGAGCGCCGTTGCGGAAGCTGGTGAAGACCGGGCCCTGCCCGGGTCCTCGATGGGCGAGCCAGGCGTCGAGGGCCGTGATCGGGTCGGTGTCGCGGTGGCGGCCCGGTGCGATCCCGACGACCTGCCCGCGAGCATCGGGGTCGGTCTTCGAGCGGCGCAGGCGGAGCAACAGTCCGCCGGGCTTGGGTTCGAGGTCGGCGAGTGTGAGGTTCGCGAGCTCGGAGCGGCGCAGCGCGCCGGCGAAGCCGAGCAGGATGACCGCGGCGTCTCGCGCACCAACCGGGCTGTCACGGTCGATGGCGGCGAGGAGCTGGCCGATCTCTTCGGGGCCGACTGGATGGGCGGGTCGGCGTGGCGCGGTCCCAAGGATGCGGTGCAGGCCGCGGCGTACCTGGCGAACGGCTACGGTCGCGGTGGGATCGGTCAGGTCGCGACATCGGTGGTGGTAGCCGATCGCGGAGCAAGCCAGGTCGACAGTCGCGGCCGAGAGCCCGTCAGCGGCTGTCTCGGCGAGGTAGGCGCACACCGCGACCGGGTCGGCGCCCCGACGGCCGGCGCCGGGACCCTCCTCGCCGAGCGGAGCGATGCCGCGGTGCGTGCACCAGCGTTCCCATCGGCGCCAGGCGGAGGCGTAGACGGTGCGGGTGGTCGCAGCGTGGGTGGCGGTGATCGCGGCGGCGATCCGCTCGACGTCCTCCGCGGTGAGCGGCGTACCGCGGTGAGGATAGGAGTCGATGAGCACTGGAGACGTTGAGTTCATCGCGCGGTTCTACCCACGCGACCCGACGCACCCGGCCTCAACTCGAGCGCACTGGCCCATCGAGCGGGTGCTGGCGCGAAAAGTGCGAGTACTTGCGGGGCGAAAGCGGCGGTGCGCCGACACCGGGCGGGGATGGTTCTGCGAATTCAGGTGCCCGCCGGCAACAGCGGTCCCGCGTCCAACGCGGCCCTGCGCGCCACGAGGTTTCGCCGAGACAAGCCCGGGCGATGTCGCCGATGAGGCACGGGGCACGCGCGTCGTGCTCTACAGGTATTTCGACTCCAAGGCAGAGCTGTGTCGGACCATCCTGGATCGGGCGCGTGAGCGGCTGGCCGAACACGTGGGCACCGATGACTTCGAGGACGATGCGATTCCCGCGCTGCTCGATGCAGCCGCCGAGGGTCTCGATGCTTTCGCCTGCTGTTTCGCTCCGCCAACCGCGAACGCGAGTTCCGAGGTCTGACCGACAGTCTCAGGCAGCGATGTGGCTACCGGGATGGTCGTGGCCCATCGCGGCAATGGTGGCCGTGCCTCGATGTGATTCGGGCGAAGCAGCAGTATGAGATGCCGCCTGCAGCGGAAACCATGGCCGACTGTGCCAACAGTTGAGCGATCAGTCCAACCCGGTCTCGCTGCGACAAGAACCGCTAGAAACGTCGGCGGCGAGCGTTTCTACGTGAACAACTCGCCAGACGTCCCTGCTACGGACGGTCGCGACGACTCCATCTGAAGTACACGAGCGCCAGATAAGGCCTGTGTCTCGTCGGGCTGGAACGACCCCGGCGGCGGGGTGACACCGTTCTCGCGGCACCAGGCGCCCGGCGGACGCTGGTACTTGCGTGGGATGCCGTTGGACGGCTCGAGCTGCATCGGGATCGGCGGGAGCGGCGGCAGGCCCATGTCCTTCTCGGCGGCCAGCTCGTCGGCGTCCTTCTCCTCCGACATGCCGATCGGGCCGATCGTCTGGGCGTTGAGGAACTGCCGCACGACGGGCTCCTCGGAGCTCAGCAGCATCTCGCGGGGTCCGTACATGGCCAGGTGCTTGTGGTAGAGCAGGCCGATGTTGTCCGGCACCGTACGCGTCGAGTTGATGTCGTGGGTGACGATCAGGAAGGTCGCGTCGATCTGCGCGTTCAGGTCGATGAAGAGCTGGTTGATGAACGCCGTACGCACCGGGTCCAGACCGGAGTCGGGCTCGTCGATCAGCAGGATCTCGGGGTCGAGGACCAGAGCGCGCGCCAGACCGGCACGCTTGCGCATACCACCGGAGATCTCGCCGGGAAGCTTGTTCTCGGCGCCGATGAGACCGACCAGGTCCATCTTCTCCATGACGATGTTGCGAATCTCGGACTCGCTCTTCTTCGTGTGCTCACGAAGGGGGAACGCGACGTTGTCGAACAGGTCCATCGAACCGAACATGGCGCCGTCCTGGAACAGCACGCCGAACAGCTTGCGGACCTCGTAGAGGTCTCGCTCCGAACAGCTGGCGATGTCGACGCCCTCGATGACCACCGAGCCCGTGTCGGGCTTGATCAGACCGATCAGCGTCTTCAGGAGCACGGACTTACCCGTGCCGGACGGGCCGAGCATCACGCTGATCTCGCCCGCAGGCAGCGTCAGCGTGACATCCTTCCAGATGAGCTGCTTACCAAAGCTCTTGGTCAGCCCTTCGATCTTTACGTCTACACCCATACCAATGCCTCCACTCGCGGGTTGTCGTCCGGTCAGCGGGGCGTGAGCCCAGCCACCTTCCAGCCGTTGCCGACCCTTTGCATCTTCACCTCGACGCGCGATGCACTGACGCTGGGCTCGGCTCCAGGCGCGATCGTGGTCTGCGTGATGAAGACCAGGACCGTGACCCGCGGCCCGGCGACCTCGACGACGCCTGCCCCGGAGAGGGTCGCCTTCGTGGAGATCTGTTTCTGGGTCGCTGCCTTGGCGACAGGGCCTTCGAGCAGCTTGGTGTAGTCGGTGCGAAACCGGCCGGTGGTCTGGTTCTTGGACCGGTCGAGGTCTGCTTCGAGCGTGCGGTGGTCGTAGCTCAGCAGGACGGGCACCCGGCTCTTGGCCGTGGCGAGCGCATCGGTTCGGTCCCGAGCGCGGTCCGAGGCGTGACCGGCGAGCGCGGCGAAGGTTATCGCCGCGGCCAGTCCGACGATCACGAGCAGCACGACCGCCCAGCGCAGCAGTCTTCCCCCCAGGTCGAGCCGGAGCCGACCGGATTCGGGCGGTCGCGACTTGTCCACGTGCTCGTCCACCTCGGTCTCTTCTGAGAGGGCTGTTGGCATCTCGGTCTCATCGATGGTCACGGGATGAACTCCAGTCCGGATACGAGCCAGCGGCCCTCGACGTTCCGCATCTCGACCTTGACCCGGTAGTCACGTTGCTGTGGTGCCTTCGTGCCCGAGTTCGACACCGTGCCGGTCGCCGCGATGTACACCGTCGCCTGCTCGTCGGTCGAGCGCGCCACACCGGCCGAGACGACCTCGCCCTCGGCGTCGACCTTGTTGGCCTTCAGCGCCTTCTGCAGCGCACTTGCCTGCTGCTTCAGGTCGCTGCGGAAGGAGGCGGTCGCGCCGTCGAGAAGGGACTCGAAGGCCGCCTCCGAGTCCTCTGCGCTGACCGAGATCAGTCGGGTGACCTCGGTGGAAGCCGCCGAGACGGCCGCCGCTCGCTGATGCTCCGCGCTTACGTCCTCGCGCCAGGACCAAGCGCGCTGCCCGGCGAACACGAGCAGCCCGATGCCTAGCACCAGCAGGAGCACGAAGGTCCTTGTGGAGAGTCTGGACATCGTCACCACAGCCCGACCGGCTCGAGGAACAACTGCTTCCAGGAGTTGTCCTCAGATGCGTCCGTCGTCCCCGTCGACGACGGCTCACCTGCCGGAGCCTTTGGCGCGTTCGGATCGTCGCCCTCGGGCCAGCGCCCCTTGCCGAACTCCAGCCCGCACGAGGAGGGTAGATGGCCCCGCGCGCTGGAATTCGGACACGGCTGGTTGCGAGCGCCCCGCACCGAAGACGGGTCGCTGGGCGCGGTCTCGCAGTGCGCGAGCGGGTCGACCTTGCGTACGTTCTCTTCGGACGGGCTGCGTCGATCGTCGGTGGACAGGTATCCCGTCGTGCATGACGGTGGATTGTTGACGCCTGCGCGTAGGTCCAGCTTCACGTCGCCCTCCTTCGCCCGCGGATTGACCGTCTGTTGAAGTCGTCCGATCGTGGCGGGGTACACGACCAGGGTCTGCTGAAGCTGCGGAAGATAGGTGTTGAGCACCTCGCCGTTGACCATCAAGTTGTCCAAGAGCATCGGCAGCGTGGTCTGGAGGTCATCAACTGTCGCGGCGGTGCTGTCCAGACCCGTACGCCCGTCGCGGAGCAGCGAGCGCAGGTCGGCGTCGTTCGCCGCGAGCTCCTTGGTGAGCGCGCGGAGCGACGACATCGACGACACGGTCTGCGGCGCCATCTCCTGCTGGGTGGCGAGCACCGGCTCCAGGGCGCGGATCAGCTCGGTCGTCGAGGTGACCTCCTGCTGGGCTGTGTCCAAGAGCGTGCTGGATTCCTCGATCAGCCGGCCGACGTCCTCGCTGCTCGACCCGAGGCCGGTGTCGACCTGATCCAGTACGTTGCGTGTCTGTCGCTGCGGCACGGACTCAAGCAGGTGGTTGACGGCATCCAGGACGGGCGCGATCTGGGGCATGTCGACGGTGCGTGAAGTTGGTAGCACGTCCCCGGCGCTCAAGGCCGCCTTGGTGGTCGACGGCGAGACCAGGGAGACGTACTGCTCCCCCACCGCGGAGGTGCTGTGGAGCTCAGCGTCAACGTTGCCGGGGATCCTGGTGCCATCATCGAGACGAAGAGTGGCGACGGCTGCTCGCGGGGTCACCTCAAGGTCGGTCACCTGCCCGACCTTGACGCCCCGATAGGTGACCAGGGCGCTCTCGTAGAGCCCGCTGGCATCTTTGAACTCGGCGGTGACCTGGTAGACCCCGATGCCGAGCATCGCCGGGACTCTCGCATAGGTGAAGACCATCAGCCCGAGCGCGAGAGCCGTCAGGCAGGCGAAGACGCCCAACTGCCGCTTCACCAGTCTCGTCAGCAGCATCAGCAGCCCCCCAGGTTCGCCATCAGGCAGCCGCTGTCGTCGGACGTGCTCGGGATGGGTGTCGACGTGGGGGCGGCGCCAACGGGAGGCAGGCCGGTCGGCCCGAATCCGGTGAGCCAGGTTTCGGTGAGGCTCGAGCCGCGGAGGTCGAGCGTCGCGAAGAGGTTGGCGTAGTCGCCACGCAGCGCGTTGGTCGTGGTCATCGCGGGGAACGGGATGGTCAGAGCGAGCTTGAGCGCCTCGGGGATGGAGTCGCCGACCTTGCCGAGGCTGGTCAGGATGGGCCGCAGGGCGTCCAGGTTCGTGAGGAGAGCCGTACGGCTGGCCCGGATGACCTTGGTCGCCCGATCTCCGGTCTCGCCGGTCCGGGTGACAGCGCGGACGAGGCTCTCCCGCTCCTCCTCGAGCGCACGCAGCCCCGGAGCGATATCGTCGATCGCGTTCGCCAGGACCGTCCGGTCCTTAGCGAGGCCGGCGGAGAGCCGGTCGAGCGCCTCGAGCGCCTGCACGATCTCACTCTTGTTATCGTCGAGCACCGCGAGCAACTCGTTGGTCCGTCGCACCAGGTTGCGGGTGTCGGGGACCCGGTCGTCCAGCGCGGTCGCCAGCTCGGAGGTGATGGTCTCGATCTGCGACAACCCGCCGTTGTTGAGCAGTAGCGCCACCGCGCCGAGGACCTGCTCGGTGGCCGGGTAGGTACCGGTCTGGGTGACCGGAACCCGGGCGCCGTGCTGCAGTATCTCGGTCCGCTCCGCCGCTGCCGCGATGCTGTCGGCGCTGCTCGGTGTCGGGGCTGGCCCGGGCGCGCTGACGTCGATGTACTGGGCGCCGAGCAGGGTCTTCTGTCCGATCGCGAAGGTGGCATCGGCCGGGACGCGGGCAGATTTCATCAGCCGGAGCCGGACCTTTGCCTGCCAGTCCGAGACGCTGATGCCGGCGACGGTGCCGATGACGACGTTGTCCATCTGCACGGCGGAGTTCGGCACCAGGTTCGCGACCTCGTCGAAGGTGACGGTGACGGTGTAGCCGTCCCCGCCGACGCCGGGCTGGCCGGGAAGTGTGTGATCGTTCGGCTGGAGGCTCGTGCAGCCGGTCAGGCCGACCACGATTGCGGCCATGGTGGCCAGGATCTGTGTCTTCATCGGTCGCCTCCGAGGTCGGTGCCGAGCAGGCCGGGCAAGAGGGGTTGTACCCCGTCGAGGCCCGAGCCCAGGTCAGGGAGCGGTGTCGGCGGTCGCCCCGGGTCGGCCGGTGGGTCCATCTCTGGCTGCCCCGTGCCTGGCCCCGTCGCGCCTGGCCCGGTCGTGCCTTGCTGGGCGGTCTTGATCAGGTCGACAAGCGGCGCGAGCGCATCACGGCACTGCTGTGCCGTGCCGCCGGCACCGAGCACGGCGCCGCAGACGAGCTGGGCGGCGTCGTTGAGCCCGGTCAGTGAGGCCCGGCCGGTGATTGCCTGCTTGTCGATGACGTTGAAGAGATCGATCAAGGCCGTCGGAGCCATGTGCAGGATCGCCGCCAGCTGGTTGGATCGGTCCGCGAGGGCAGCGCTGAGCAGGTTCAGGTCGCGTACGGAGTTCTTGATCCTGCCGCGGTTGTCGTGGGTGAGCTCACCCGTCGCCACCAGTGCCGCGGAGAGCTCCTCGATCGCCTTGGTGAGCTCGCGCCGGTTGGCGGCCAACACCGCGGAGACCTCGCTGAGCTGCTCGGTGAACCCGGCCACGGCGGCATCGTTGACAGCGAGGTTCTTGGTGAAGCTGTTCAGGTTGGAGACGGTCGTGAACATGTCGGCGCGCCCGTCCGAGAGGGTCGCGGTGGCGCTGCGGAGCCCCTCAACTGCCTCGCTCAGTTGCTCGGCGTTGCCGTTGCGGAGGTTGGCGTCCAGGGTCTCGATGGCGGTCCGGAGCGGCTGCTTGCCGGAGCCATCGGGAGCGAGCGCGGTGGCGAGGTCGGTGAGCTGCTTCTTGACCTCGTCGAACGAGACCGGCACCGCGGTGCGGTCCAGCTGGATCTGGCCACCGTCGGGCATCGCCGGGCCGTCGGTGTAGGCCGGTGAGAGCTGGACGAACCGTCCGCTGACCAGGCTCGGGGAGACGATCGCGGCGTTGGCCTCGGCCGGAATCCGCTGCCCGCCCTCGACCTCGATCCTCACATGTACGCCGTCGTCTTGCGGATCGACCTCGGTGACCCGGCCGACGGCGACGCCGAGGACCTTGACGTCGTCGCCCTCGTAGAGCCCGTCGGCGTTGCTGAAGACCGCGGTCAGCACCGTCGAGCGGGTGTCCTTGACCGTGTAGTAGCCGCCCGTGGCGAGGAGCAGTAGCGCGAGCCCGATCAGGACACGGCGCAGCAGGAGACTGGAGGAGTTGGTCATTTCACGACCCCCGAGACGATCGGCACCAGCGTGCCTGGCGAGGTGAGGTTCTGGATGTACGCGTCGAACCACGGTCCGGTCGAGATGGCCTCCCCGAACCCGGTGACGTACCCGCGTAGGCCGGTGATGGCGTCCTGGAGAGCCGCCTTGTTCCGGTTGAGCAGAGTGACCACCGCATCGAGCTGGTCCAGTGCCGGGCCGAGGGTGGCCCGGTTGTCGTCGACGAGTCCACGCAGCTGCGTGGAGAGGTCCTGCACGCTGCTAAGCAGGCTCACTACGACGGCCTGGCGAGCGTTGAGCTGCTGGAGCAGCGACTGTCCGGAGACAAGTAGGGTCTCGATCTGCTCGTTGCGACTGGCGAGGACGCCCGAGACCCGTGAGGCGCGGGCGAGCAGGGCGCGAAGTTGGTCGTCGTTCTGTTCGACGGCGGCGGTGAGCTCAGTGACACCTCGCAGAGCGGGCCCGACGTCGTCGTGGGTTCCGCTCAGAGCCGCGCTGGCCTGGTCGAGCGCGCCGGCCAGCTGTGCCTTGTCGATGTCCGCCGTGGTCGTCGTCAGTTCGTTCAGCGTGGCGGTGAGGTTGTAGGGCGAGGACGTCCGGGAGGTCGGGATCGTGTCACCGGCACTCAGCCGCCCGCTGCCGGAGGGGACGAGCTCGACGGCGGCCCGGCCGAGGAGCGTGACCGTGATGATGCGTGCCTCGGTCTTGCCGCCGAGGTCGACATCACCTTCGGTGACGACCAAGTCGGCGACGACCTCGTCGCCATCGAGACGGACGTCACGAACCTTGCCCACCTGGGCGCCGGAGACCATCACGGCATCTCCACCTTTGAGGCCACCGGCCTCGGTGAAGGCGGCGTGGATGATGTCACCGTTGCCCACGAGCGGGAGCTTGTTGTAGTTGAGGCTGGCGGTGACCACCAGGGCGATCGCCATGGTGCCGATCAGGCCTCGGGCGGCGTTCTGGGAGGGCGTACGGACGCTCATCGTTTGCACCTCTGCGTGTCGGACATGATCCAGGGAGTCGTGATGGTGGCCTCGGTCTGGATCCGGACCCCACACAGGAAGAAGTTGAAGTAGTTGCCGTACGAGGCGGTGTTCTGGATCGCCGCGTAGTGGTTCGGCAGCTTCTGCAGGACCTGCTGAAGAGTGGCCTGCTCCTGGTTGATGCCGTTCGCCGTCTTGGTGAGCTGAGTAAGGTCGGCCGCCAGGTCTTCCCTGCCCGCCTCGACCAGTGACGCCGCGTCACGGGCGAACCGGTCGGTCTGCGCCGCTGCATCGAGGATCTGGGTGTCCTGCTGCTCGAGACCGTCGAGAAGCTTGCTGAACTGGTCGATGAGCGCCTGGATGGTCTCGCGCTTGTCATCGAGGGTGCCGACGACAGTGTTGAGGTTGCGGATCACCTCCCCGATCAGCTCCTGGCGGTTCCCGAGCGTCGTGGTGAGCGAGGCCGCCCGCTGCACCAGCGTGGAGATGGCGGAGCTCTGCCCTTGGAGGATCTTGATCAGGTCACCGGAGAAGGCGTTGATCTGCGCCGGGGCAAGGCCCGCGAAGAGCGGCTTGAACCCGTTGAGCAGCAGGTCGAGGTCGAGGGCCGGCCTGGTCTGGGATATTGGGATGGTGTCGCCGGCCTTGATCGGTCTGGCGTCCGGGTCGGGCCGGCTGAGTTGGACGATCCGGTCGCCGATGAGGTTCCGGTACTGCACCGTGGCCTCGGTCGAGGCGTTGAGCTTCTGGTCCCGCGGGACGTCAAAGGAGACGCGCACGGTCGCGTCGCGCTGGACTGCCAGGGCCGTGACCTTGCCGACGTCCACGCCGGCGATCCGGACCGAGTCGCCCTTTTGGAGACCCGACACGTTGGCGAAGACGGCATCGTACGTAACCCGGTCGCCGGGGCGATGCGCGGCCGTCACCACACCGACCCAGTAGGTGAACAGCGCCGCGACCACCAAGAAGATTCCGAACTTGATCAGGTCGGAACGCTCCCGGCGCCGAAGTTTACTGTTGCTGGTCACTGTTTACCTCCTGCGGCGTTGGCGCCACCGGCCAGCAGGCCGAGCAGCGTGGTGAGCGTGTTCTCCTGGACCGTGGGCTGCTTGCCCGCGTAGGGGTTGGCGCCGGTTGCGAAGGTCGGCACCGCAGCCTGTGCCTCCTCCTCGGTGACGTACGGAAGCCCGTAGCACTCGGGAGACCTGGTGTCGCCGATCTTCGGCAGGTTGCGCTCGTACGTGTATGGATCGCGACCCGGGACGATGCGGGTGATCGTGGTGATTCCCGGATGTGTGCCGCCGACGGCGGCCTCGGCGAGCTTGTTGGCCGAGGCGAGGCCGAGGATCGTGCACGGGAGCTCCGGCGAGTAGCGCTCGACTACGTCAGCGACCGGGGCGGTCAGCTTCAACGTGGTGGTCAGCCGCCTACCCGAGCTGTCCAGCAGCTGGCTCGCGCTGTTGTCGAAGGAGTACAGGCTGACCTCGAAGGCGTGCAGCGACTTCTGCTGGGTGGTCAGGGTCCTGCTGGTCACCGCAGCCTTGTCGGCCAGGGCCACCAGGTCGGGCCGCGCGGTGTCGTAGGTCTGAGCGACGCTCGCGCCCGACCTGATGTCGCTGGTGAGGGTGCTCAGATAGGGGTTGAACGAGGTGAGGTAGCCGTTGGTCTGGGTGATCAGGAGCCCGATGTCCTCGCCGCGCTGGTCGACCGCCTGCGAGACGGCGGTGAGCGCGGCCGCGACCTCGGCAGGCTTGGCCGTGTCCAGTACCTGAGTGAGGTTCTCGAACGCCTCGTCGACCTCGACCGTGACCCGGTCGGCGTCGATCGTGGACCCGGCCTGGATCCGCTCGGCGCCCGGCTCACCGGGGTTGAGCTGGATGTACTTTGCTCCGAACGCTGTCGGCGGGACGATCTCGGCGGTGGTGTCGCTGGAGATCTGATTGAGCTCGTCCTGGTCGATTTCGAGCTGGATCGAGACCCCGTCGCCGGCGTCATGGTCGACCGAACCGACCCGGCCGATCACCACACCTCGGAGTTTGACCGCTGCCCCCGGGGCCAAAGTCAGACCGGCCCGGTCGGAGGAGACGGTGAGCGGGACGGTGGAGCGGAAGACGCCCTCATAGCTGGCGACGGTGCCGACGATCAGCGCGAGGATCAGCGCGATGAAGGTGAGGCCGTACGTGACGTGACGATCAACCATGCCCGATCACCCCGCGATGTGGACCGACGGACCGCCCCAGATGGCGATGCCGAAGATCAGGTCGACGAACATGATGGCGATGAGGGCCGACCGCACGGCGCGGCCGACGGCACGGCCGACGCCGGCGGGTCCGCCCGCGGCCTTGAATCCGTGGTAGCAGCACACCGAGACCACGACCAGCGCCATGATCGTGACCTTCAACATGGACAGGAACAGGTCGCCGGGGATCAGGAAGGTGTCGAAGTAGTGCTGGTAGGTACCCGGTGCCTCGTCGTAGCCGACGGTCACCACGAGCCGGGTCGCCAGCCAGCACATCATCACCGCGATGGCGTACAGCGGGATGACCGCGATGAGCCCGGCCATGATCCGGGTGGTGACCAGGTAGGGCACCGGCGGCACCGCCATCACCTCGAGCGCATCGATCTCTTCTGAGACCCGCATCGCGCCGATCTGGGCGGTGAAGCCCGCGCCGACGGTCGCGGTGAGCGCGATCCCGGCGATGATCGGAGCCACCTCGCGGGTGTTGAAGTACGCCGAGAAGAATCCCGACAGCGCGGAGACGCCGATGTTGTCGAAGGAGGTGTACGCCTGCAGGCCGACCTCGATGCCCGACGCCGCGGTGAGAAACCCGATCACGAGAACGGTCCCGCCGATCAGTGCCAAGGCCCCGGTTCCCATCGCGACCTCGGCCAGGAGCCGGACGACTTCCTTGCGGTAGCGGTGGAAGGCATGAGGGACGTGGGAGTAGGCGCGTGCATGGAAGGCGAGCTGCTCGCCGAGCTCGCGGAGTGCTGATGCGTTGACCGCCATCTCAGGCTCCCAACTTGAACTGGAGGAACAGGGTGCTGATCACGCTGTTGGCGGCGAACAGAAGCATGAACGCGAACACGACTGTCTGGTTCACCGCTTCCCCGACGCCCTTGGGGCCGCCCTTGGCGTTGAGGCCCAGGTAGCAGGCAGTCAACCCGGCCAGCAGTCCGAAGATCGCGGCTTTCGCCTCAGCTGCGATGAAGTCTGACAAGCCCACGAGAAGGGTGAGGTCGTTGAGGTAGAGCCCTGGGGTCGCGCCCTGCAGCACCACCGAGAAGAAGTAGCCGCCGACCAGGCCGACGACGGTCACCAGTCCGTTGAGGGCGATGCCCACCAGGGTCGAGGCGGCCACGCGCGGCACGACGAGCCGGTGGATCGGGTCGATCCCGAGCGTGGTCATCGCGTCGATCTCCTCGCGGATCTTGCGGGAGCCCAGGTCCGCGCAGATCGCGGTCGCCCCGGCACCGGCGACGACCAGGACGCTGACGATCGGACCGATCTCACGGACGACGGCGACGGCGGCCCCGGCCCCGGCGAGGTCGACCGCGCCGATCTCGATCAGGAGCTGGTTGACCTGGAAGATGATGACGACGCAGAACGGGATCGCGACCAGGAGCGCGGGCCAGAACGAGACGGTCGTGATGAACCAGGCCTGGGAGACGAACTCGCGGAACTGGAAGCTGTGCGTGAACCCCTTGCGGAAGACCGAGACGACGAAAGCGTAGAAGTCGCCGAAGGACGCCAGAGCCTTGAAGAGGGCGTTCGACTGGAGCGCCTCGGCGGCGATCCGCTGACGCTCGGGCGTCATGCCGCGGGGACCGGACGGCTCCATCCGGTCTGTCTGGGTGGCCGTCATGAAGCGGCCCGACCGTTGATCTCGACCACCGGAAGCCGCAACGCGGCCGGCGCCTCGGCCGGCACCATCGGCTGCTTCGGGCCGACCGGCGCGATCCGCTCGTATGCGGCACCGAGCGGCGGGCGCAGGTCGGTCTCGCCCTTGTTCGGCCACAAGGACATGGCGCGCTCGGCCTGCGCGGTGATGGTCAGGCTCGGGTTCACGCCGAGGTTGGCGGAGATCGTCGAGCCGTCGGTGATGTGCAGCCCAGGGTGGCCGTGGACGCGGTGGTAGGGGTCGACGACGCCGCTCTCGGCGCTGTCCCCGATGACGCAGCCACCAAGGAAGTGGGCCGTCATCGGGATGTTGAAGATCTCGCCGATGCTCGAGAACGGCCGGCCGTCGATCTTCTCGCTGATGCTGCGGATCGCCTGGTTGGCGACCGGGATCCAGGTCGGGTTCGGCTCGCCGTGGCCCTGCTTCGAGGACAGCCGCAGCGCCCCGCGACCGAAGCGCCGCTTCTTGCCGAAGACGGTGATCGAGTTGTCGCTGGTCTGCATGACCAAGGCGATGACCGTACGCTCCGCCCAGGTGCGGATCCCCAGGTAGTGACCGAGGAACTGGACGGGGTGGCGCAGGATCTGGCCGATCCACTTCAGCGCCCTGGGCACCCGGCCGCCGCCGTCGGTCATGACGGTGGTGAGCAACCCCATGAACCCGGAGCCGGCGCCGTAGCGCACCGGCTCGATGTGGGTGTGGTCGTTGGGGTGGATCGAGCTGGTGATGGCGACGCCGCGGTTGAGGTCGCCGTCGATCCGGGCTCCGGGCCGCATGCTCGCGGTGCACAGCGCTTCGGAGTTCGTGCGGGTCAGCTCACCGAGCCGGTCCGAGAGGCCGGGTAGGAGCCCGCGCTGCTTCATGGTGTGCAGCAGCTCCTGCGTACCCCAGGTGCCGGCAGCGATGATGACCTGGTCGGCCGTGATCGTGTGCGCGGTGCGGCGGCGCGAGCCGCCCGACTCGTGAACCGCGATGCGGTAGCCGCAGTCGTACGGGGTGATGCTGTCGACGGTGGTGAGCTCCCGCACCTCGGCACCACCCCGCTCGGCGAGATGGAGGTAGTTCTTCAGCAGCGTGTTCTTCGCGTTGTGCCGACATCCGGTCATGCACTCGCCGCACTCCAGACAACCGGTGCGGTCGGGGCCGACCCCGCCGAAGTACGGGTCGGCGACCGTTACGCCCGGCTCCAACGTGTCACCGCGACCGAAGAAGACCCCGACCGGCGCGGGACCGTAGGTGTCGGCCACGCCGAGCTCGGCGGCGACCTCGCCCATGATCTCGTCGGGCCGGGTGGTCGTCGGGTTGGGCCGGACCCCGAGCATGCGTTTTGCCTGGTCGTAGTAGGGAGCCAGCTCGTCGCGCCAGTCGGTGATGTGGGACCACTGAGCGTCGCGGTAGAACGCGTCCGAGCGCGGCTCGTAGAGCGTGTTCGCGTACACCAGCGACCCACCGCCCACGCCGGCGCCGGCCAGCACGACCACGTCGCGGAGGAGCCGGATGCGCTGGATCCCGAAGCAGCCGATCCGAGGCGCGAACAGGAACCTCCGGGCATCCCAGGAGGTCGCCGCGAAGTCCTCGTCGCGGAACCGGCGACCGGCCTCGAGCACCAGCACCCGGTAGCCCTTCTCGACCAGTCGCAGAGCGGCGACCGAGCCGCCGAAGCCGGAGCCGACCACGACGACGTCGTAGACCTGTTCAGGGCTCGATGCGTTCACCGGAACATCACTTTCAGTCCTTTGGAAACGTGTCACCCGTCACATGACTGGGCTTGCGAAGTTCAACACCGGGCTCGCGGAGACCTCTTGTAGGCAGCACCAAATATGGGCGCCCGGACTGTGCAACACGACAACCGCTCCATGCCTTTCCGCAAACTAGGCCGTGCCGCAGCACTGACGCGATCACGACGTGGCCGGGGTCACAAATTGGGCTAGCCTGGCAAGCCAGCGCTACCCAATCCGGGAGGGATTTCAGTTGTCCATCGATGCTCTTCCCGCCGATTTCGCCACCTGGCTCCCCCGGTTCGTCGCCGACGAATTGCGCCCGGAGATGGTCGAACGGTGGGTCACCCGGACCAGCAGCGCGATCCGGCGCGAGTTGCCCGAACTCGCCTCGGCGCCGGATTTTTTCGCGCTCCTGGAGGACGCCGTCAGGGAGCACTGGCTTGCTTTCCTAGCGGCCTTCGGCCAACCCGATTTCCACGCCCACCTGCCTAAAGCGGGCAGTCAATTGGCTCGTGAGGTCGCCGGCCGTCAACTGCCGCTGGAGCTTCTGATCAAGATGTACAGAGTGGCTCAGCAGGAGTCATGGCACTACGTCACCGGCGTCGTCAACGCACTGCCGACCGACCAGATCGACCATGCTGCGCTGCTCATTTTCTTCTGGGGCCGCGCGAGCTCATGGATCGACGGAGCGATCACAGACTCCACCGAGATCTTCCATGCCGAGAGT
The DNA here is from genome assembly GCF_006716315.1 of Nocardioides albertanoniae. Taxonomy (NCBI): domain Bacteria; kingdom Bacillati; phylum Actinomycetota; class Actinomycetes; order Propionibacteriales; family Nocardioidaceae; genus Nocardioides; species Nocardioides albertanoniae. Next base: position 4,495,276 of record NZ_VFOV01000001.1, read on the forward strand.
TCCCGCCGCACCAAGGGCGTGGCGGCGAGGCAGTACGAAGTCGTGAAGGCCCTCTTGGCTAACGAGCCCACCGACCCCCGGCGCGCCTCGGCCGCTCTGGGCGGCTATCCGATGTCGGTGAGGCACACCGCCTTGATCCTGGAGACCGCCGACGCTTATGCCATCGACGGGCTCGAACGTATCGTCCACGAGGTAGCGAGCCTACTCGGCGGGAGTAGTCCTCTTGTAGTCCACCCCGGCGGCCGTCAACTGTGGGCCTGGATCGGCACGCGTGACCAGCCGGATCTAGGCGGTCTCGAGAACCTCGCCCCCGACCTGGTGAGCATCAGCGCAGCACTGTACGCCGGCACACCCGCCCCCGGCCAGGCGGGGTTCGTCAGCAGCCACGATGATGCCCGACGCACCCTTGAGGCCGCCACGAGTGGCGGTGGATCAGCAGCTGTCATGCGCTACGAGCAGATCGAGCTCCTTGCGCTGCTCGGCTGCAGTCCCGAGGTCGACCGGTTCGTCGATCGTGTGCTGGGGCCGCTGGGTTCATCCGATGAGCCGACGGCACGGATACGCGAAACGGTTCTAGCCTTCCTGTCACACGGTGGAAGCGTGGAGGACACAGCCGAGGAACTCTGCGTGCACCGCAACACCATCCGGTATCGGCTTGGCCGGGCGGAGGATCTACTGGACCGGCCGGTAGCCAAGACCGGGGACGAGCTCCGGCTGGCGATCCAGCACCGGGAGCTGTTTCATTCACCTGACAACCTGGCCTGAGCCGCCGCGATCCGAAGACCACCGCCGCCGACGCCAAGCACGACTCGCCCAATTGACCCTGATCGACTGCGAGACCATCATGACCCCAACCTTCACCCGGGCGTCCTAACCCAACTGTCACCATTACGTGCAGCAGTCCCGAAGGGCCTGATGTACCGGCCCGAGGTCCGGCTGCAGCTCAAACGCGTGTTCTTCCTCCCCGCGTTCGCCGCCCTGGAGGACCCAACCAGTCGGGCCTACTACGGACCGCTCTGTGACGCATCTAGGCATCGCAGTTGCTGGCGGGCGAAGTCGTCGCGTGACCGCTTGTGATCGTCACCACCCACGTGCAAGTCGAGCGACGGAGACAGACCGGTGCCGCGCCCGTCCGACAATTGCTCCAACATTCGGGCAAGCGTGTCGGCCAGCCGACGTGTTCCTGCGCTGACCGCTTCAGGCTCAAGTCCTTGCTCTCTGAGATCGGTAAGGTCCAGCGGACGACCGACGTTGATACTGACGGTCGTCCGCTTGAACAGCCTCGGGCGCCGGCTATAGGCGGGCAGGATCTCTTGAGCGCCTCGTTGCACCACCGGAATCAACGGTGCTCCTGACTCGAGTGCCAGCCGCACCGCTCCTGTCTTGAGATCCATCATGCGGCCGTCGGGGTCTCTCGTAATCGATCCTTCGGGATAGATGACAAGAAGCGCACCGCCGCGGAGAGATGTCAAGGCGGCGCCGAATCCGTCCGCGCCACGAGAACGGTCAACCTCCACATGCCCGGCGGCACGGAACCACCACCCCACGATGCGCTCGCCGAACAGACTGCTCTTGGCAAGGAATGCCGGAGTCCTTCCGTTCGCGAGCACCATCTCGGCAATGAGCAGCGGGTCAACATGGGAAACGTGGTTCACGGCGAGCACCACGCCGCCGCTGGATGGGATCTGTTCAACGCCATGCCAGTCCCGACGGCGCACCAAGACCAACGCCGGCTTGCAGACCAAGAACGCGATCCACCACGCCACGCCCCACCCAGGTAGAAACGCAGGTAACCTCACTGGACCTCCACCGATGGCTGGCTGTGCACGTAGGACACCGCTACTGAACTGGGCACGTTGCTCGGACCTCTCGGATCTCTCATCTGCAGGTCGCATTCGCCGGGGCTCATTCCTTGTCCAGCGTTCGCGGCGAAATGTTCAGCACCGACGACCACGAAGGTGGCCTCGGCGGATCCGACCCCCCGTCCATTGTCGTCCCGCGCCTCGGCGTGGAGCAGCAGCCGTCGTCCTTCCCGTTGGGCCACGTTGGCGCAGAAGGTGTACGGCTGGCGCAACCGGAACGGTGCTCGGTACTCGACGGTAAGGCTGCGAGTGACGGCGAGCGATCCGACCGTGTAGAGCACGAACCCAAACAAGTCGTCGAACGCGAGTGCGACCGCTCCTCCATGCGCGATACCTGGGGCTCCTACATGCGCCTCGTCGAAGCAGTGGACTGCTTCGACTCCCGACGCGGTGCGGACCGCACGCAGATGCAGGCCGGCCGGATTATCCGGCCCGCATCCGGCGCAATCCGGCGAGTGCGGGGGCAGCGTCTGGCCGATCCCCACCGGGCGCTGACCGGCGAGGTGCGCCGCCCAGCGAGAGATCACTCCCCCCTCGCGGGATACGTCGCCTTCGCTACCGCCAACGGGCGTCATCTGGTTGCTGTGCTTCCCAATCGCCGTCATCCGTGTCACTTCTCTATTCGTCGGGCTTCGAGTTGTCCGAGTGAAGCGATACTTCTCAGACTTCGATGACGGCCAGTTCGCCGTCGGCATGCAGTGCGCGTAGGCGCTTCTTGTCGAATTTCCCGACCGACGTCTTCGGTACCTCGGCGACGAAGCTCCAGCGCTCCGGCAGCCACCACCTGGCAACCTTGTCCTCGAGGAAGTCACGAAGCTGGGCCGGTGTGAGTTCCCTGCCCTCGCGTACGGCGATGACGGCCAGTGGCCGCTCCTGCCACTTCGCGTCCGGAACCCCCACCACGGAGGCTTCCAGAACGTCGGGGTGACCGGCGAGGTGCAACTCAAGCTCAACCGAAGAGATCCACTCCCCTCCGGACTTGATCACGTCCTTGGTGCGGTCGGTCAACGTGACGAAGCTGCGTGAGTTGATGCGCCCGACGTCGCCGGTGCGCAACCACCCGTCGTGGAACCTCTCTCCGTCGTCCTCCTCCCGGTAGTAGGCGCCGCTGATCCAGGGCCCGCGCACCTGCAACTCCCCCACCGCCGCGCCATCGTTGGGCAGCACTCGGCCCGCATCGTCGACGATCCTCAATTCCACTCCAGCGACCGGACGCCCCTGGGTGGCACGCAGTTGCCACTGCTCGGACGGGTCGAGCGATGCGGGCGGACGGGCGACGGCGGCCAGCGGAGAGGTCTCAGTCATCCCCCATGCTTGGACGATCTGCACGCCGTACTTCTCTTGGAATGTCTTCATGAGGTGCAGGGGCACCGCAGAGCCACCGCAGGCGACAAGACCGAGCGAGGACACATCGTGGCTTGGGTTGGACTCCAGAAAGTTCAAGACGTCGTTCCAGATCGTCGGGACTGCTCCGGCGATCGTGGGTCGCTCAGCACCGATCAGGCGCACGAGCGGTTCGGCCTGTAGGAAACGCTCGGGCATGAGTAGGTCGGCACCGGCCATGAAGGCGGAATAGACCAGGCCCCAAGCGTTGGCGTGGAACATGGGCACGATCGCGAGGATGCGGTCACCGGCGCCGATACCGAGGCCGTCTGCGAGACAGGCGGCCATGGAGTGCAGGTAGGTCGACCGGTGACTGTAGGCGACTCCTTTGGGATTGCCGGTGGTCCCGGACGTGTAGCACATGGCCGCCGCCGTGCCTTCATCGAGCTCGGGCCAGTCGAAGGCCTCGGGCTGACCCGAGATGAAATCCTCGTATCTCACGACCGTGACGTCCTTGCTGCGTAGCGGAGTGAGATCGACGTCGCCCGTCACCACGACGGTGTGCACGCTGGTGATCTGCGGTAACACCGGAGCCAGGAGGGGTACGAGACTGCCATCGGCGATGATCACTCGATCTTCGGCGTGGTTGCCGATGTAGGTGATCTGCTCCGCGGCGAGGCGCAAGTTCAGGGTGTGGAGCACCGCGCCCATCGAGGGCACCGCCAAGTACGCCTCCACGTGTTCTTGGTTGTTCCACATGAAGGTGGCGACCCGATCATCGCCAGTGATTCCGCAGCCTCGCAACGCGTGAGCCAACTGCGCAGCCCTACGGCCGACCTCGGCGAAGGTGCCGACCTTTACGGTTCCATCGGGTTGCAGCGTCCGCACCGTTGCAGACCCGTGCACGCCTGCGCCGTGACGCATGATTGCTGTGGTCGTCAACGGGACGTTCATCATCGTGCTCTGCATAAGGTTCCTTCACTCGTGTGTGGATCCGCACGGACAGTTGTTCCGAGATAGCCGACCTTCGAACGTCAATGGCGATGATCAGCCATCTGCCGCCGCCAAGGAGGTTGCGGCAGACTCCAGGGACTCGACGAGACGCAACTCCAACTCCGGTAGCCGGCTGGCTATCAGGACCACGTCGTCAATCCGCGAACGTGGGTGGGTGTCGCGCTTGACCGCAGCGCGGGCGGCTTCTGTCCAGCCCTGTGCGCAACGGGCAGCTTCGGTCGCAGCCTCAGCGGTCGCCTGGTCGCCGGTCAGACGTGCGACTTCTGCGCAGCCATCTGCGAGCAGTCGCCGAAAGAGCCCGCCGCCGGTGCCTGCCTTCTCGATGAAGGCACCCAGGCTGAACAACAAGAGTCCGAGTTCGTCGTCGGGAAGTTCCGCCCAGGTCGCGATGTCGTCAGCGAACAGAGCAACCGCCTTCAGGCCTTCGGCACCGACCGCGGCTGTGGCGGGGCCGGCAATGCTGTGTTGTGACGGATCGCGCATGTTGCCGGCACACTGGATGAACGCGCCCGCGGCGGCTTCCTCGATGGCGGGCAGGGACGGCGGCCAGGTGATGCGGTACGTGCAGTGACGCGTGGGTTGTGGGAATGCCGTTGAGGACCGTGCCCGGGCCAAGGCGTCCAAAGGCACCTTCTGCACCTCGGCGCGGTCGTTGTCCACGACGTAGGCGAGTTGTTCGTCTTCGTCGTAGCCGATGACGACGATGTCGTGACGGCTCATCTGCAGCTGGACACGGAGGTACGGAAGTTCGGCGATGTCTCCCCAAATCAGGCTGGGTCGACCGGCGTCGAGTTCGTTACGGACCCACGACCATCCCTCGGCGGGATCGTCGGTGGTAAGGACCTGCACGACACCGCCCAGTCGCGTCGGTAGATCGATTTCGAAGTCAGCACCTCGCCCCACCAGGTACAGCGGGGGGAAGAGTTCGCTCGACCGGAGGAACGAGAGCCCTAGAGCGCCGCCGAGCGTGAAGACCAGGCCCTCATTGGGCGGTCCATCCCATCCCAGACCGTGCCAGTGCAGCAGATCGCGCATCGCACCGGAGCCGCAGTGTCCCCCCAGTCGATGGGGGTAGTCCTGGATGAAGGCATTGACGGGCATGTGGCGTCCTTCTCTTTGTGCTCTTCGTGCCGAATGGTTCTGGAGTTGGGGGTCAGTTGTTCCGAATGCGGTCGAGGTACGTCTGGCGGGCGACCATGTCGACGTCGTCGAGGAAGACCGAGTCCGTGCCCAGGACAGAGCCGAGCGCGGACGCCACCCGTCCGGGCACGAACTTCATCGCTGCGACCATGCCGCCGGCGAGGCGAGTGACCCGTACGAAGGGACGGGGATGCTCGATCAGCTCGGCTGTCGCGCGAGCAATCTCTTCGGGTTCGGCGTTGCGCAGCCCCTTGGCTCCGGCCGTGCCGGCGACGAGCTCGGTGTTGGTGAATGTCGGTCGCACGGTGGACAGTTGGATCCCGGACTTGCGGTACTCCTGCCGTGCTGCCTCGGTGAATCCGATGACTGCGAACTTGGTGGCGCAGTAGGTAGCCAGGCCAGGCACGGGCAGTTCCCCGGCCAGCGATGCGGTGTTGATGATGTGTCCGGCCCGCCGCGGCAGCATCCGCTGGAGGGCGAGCTTGGTCCCGAAGATCACTCCGAGGAGGTTGATCTCCACCTGTCGCCGGGTGACGGCGTCGTCCTCCTCGTGAGCGTGTCCGGTGGGCATGATGCCCGCGTTGTTGACCAGCACATCGAGGGGGCCAAGCTGTTCCTCGACCATGTCGAGGAACGCCCGGAACGAGTCGGGGTGGGTGACGTCGAGATGGCCCACAACAGAGATACCGAGCTCGTCCGCCGCTTTCTTGATACGGGCCTCGTCGATGTCGCCGATGGCAACGCGGTGGCCGCGTTCGGTCAGTTCCTTCGCCGTCTGGTAGCCGATGCCACGGGCTCCTCCAGTGATCGCGATCGTCTTGGCGGGGAAGGAAGTGGCGTGCGTCATCTGCGGTGCTCCTTGTTCTGGCCGAGGCGTTGACTCAGGCCGCGTCCGGCTGCTGCGCGCAGCATCTTCGCGGCGATGGCCGTACGCCAGGCGGAGTACGGGTACCACGTGAGCTCTCTTGCCCGGACTGGAAGTCGTGGCTCGGTGACCGCGCGGACGCGGCAGTACTTGTGCAGCCCGTCGGCTCCTCCGAGCCGGGCGCCCATCCCGGAGGCCTTCCAGCCACTGTGAGGCAACGTCATCGCGAAGAGGTTGCTGAAGACATCGTTGATGTTGACCGCGCCGACCTCCAGGCGCCGTGCAACACGGCGGGCGCGAGCACGATCACGAGTCCACACGGTCGCCGACAATCCGTACGTCGAGTCGTTGGCCAGTCGGATGGCCTCTTCTTCGTCGGCGACGCACATCACCGGGATCGTGGGTCCGAAGGTCTCCTCGGTCATGCAGGACATCGTGTGATCCACGTCGACAAGGACCGTTGGCGTGTAGTAGTTCCCGGCCGCACCCCGCTTGCCGCCGGCCACTACCTTCGCTCCCGCGGCCACCGCCTCGCTGACGTGGCGATCCGCGATGTCAACTTGTCTCGCGGTGACCATCGCACCAACATCGTTGCCGGCATCCGCCCCCTGGGTCAGGGACTGCACGCGCTGTGTCAGGCGGGCCACGAATTCCTCGTAGACCGCAGCAACGACATACACGCGTTCGACGGAGATGCAGACTTGCCCTGCGTTGAAAAGGCCACCCCAGGCGACGCCCTCGACCGCTCGAGCGAGATCGGCGTCCTCCAGCACGATCGCCGGATCCTTGCCGCCCAGCTCCAGACTCACCGGTTTCAACTGCTCAGCACAGCGGAGGGCGACCTGGCGCCCTGTCGCTGTCGAGCCCGTGAACTGGACGAAGTCGGCGGCATCCACCACTGCGGCACCAGTGTCGCCGGCTCCTGTGACATGTGCGAGAACGGGTGGCGCGCCGATCTCGCGCCAGCCGTCGATGACCCGCGCGCAGGTCAGCGGTGTCTCTTCTGAGGGCTTCGCCAGTACCGCGCAACCGGCAGCCAGTGCGGGGGCTGCGTCCATGAGGAACAGGGTGATCGGGAAGTTCCACGGGGTGATCAGACCGACGAGTGGGTAGGGCTGGTAGGTCTTGGACAGTCGTTTCGGCAGGCTGAGTAGACCCGCGGTCTTGACCCGTTCGTCGGCGAGGAACTCCTCGGCATGGTCGGCGTAGTAGGTGATGAACTCGCACGAGGCGGTCGTCTCTACGAGCGCGTCCGGACGAACCTTGCCTGTCTCGGCCTGCAGCAGGTCGGTGAGCTCATCGGAGTGCGTGAGGATCCAGTCGCGCCAGAGGCGCAGCCACTTGGAGCGCTGCCGCGGACCAGCCTCGGCCCATGCACGTTGGGCCAGCCGGAGCTGCGTGGCGCGGCGGTTCACAGCGTCACGGTCGTCAACGGACACGGTTCCCACCAGCTGACCGTCGGACGGGTTGCGCACCTCGAGTGCGCTATTTGAGGTCGTTGTGGTGGTCATTGATCCTCCTGAGGCGAAGTGGACCGGCGTGAGGATCCACCGGGTTTGACCTGGCTGGCGGGCTTTGCGGTGAAGGCGTCGTCGATCGCCTGCGGCGAGGCCTCGACCATCGATCCATAGGTGTTCCGAAGCTCGGTCAGGATCGCGGCCAGGGGAAGGTCGTCATAGACGCCGCGCTCGCGGACGTACTCCATGTGCTGGGTTCCGTCCCCAGTGAAAGCGTGCATGAGCGCGTCGTGCTCGCCGTCGAATTCCACAGGTGGAACGCCGAAACGAGCGCATAGTTCGACGTTGAATGCCGGGGTGGCCTTGAGCCATCTCCCGTCGATGTGGAGACTGCTGTATCCGTGATAGACGAACAGGTCGGTGCCGCCCATGAGCTTTCGCAGTGATTCGGTCTGCAGATGGTTGCGCACATCAGCGAACCCCAACCGCGCTGGAATTCCCGCTGCACGGCACACTGCGGTCAAGAGGACCGCTTTCGGGACGCAATAGGCACGGCCCGCTTGGAGGACGAAACTCGCGCGGTAGTTGGCGGGGTCGGCCGAAACGGTGTAGGGGTCGTACCAGACTTGGTCCCGGACGGCAGCGAAGAGGCGCCTCGCCTTTTCCCTGTCGCCGGACGCGTCACCAACGGTGGCCTCGGTGAAGGCGCGGATGTCTTCGTGCTCGATGTCGAGGAACTCAGTCGCCTCAAGGAACGACGCCGGACTGCAGCTCATCCTCGCTCCAAGGTCATCGGATACTCGTCCGCGAGAACCGGTAGCGAGGCGTTGTCCCATCGCTTGTTCTTGGCCCGGGTGAGACTGGTCCGAATCGGGAGCAGTCCATGACGTGGCCAAGAGACGGGAGCCTGACAGTTTCCTGAACCGACTTGAGACCGGAGCCTGCCCGAACTGGTGCGAGGTCGCGGACTGGCAACTGGTCTCGGACCGCGCGCAGGGCTCTGTCTGCCCGAACGCGATAGGCAGGTCGTCATTGAATGTCCTCTCGACGATAGGTCCACTCTTCGTTGCCATGGGATTCGCGGTTGGCCCGGAGCCCTCCGCTCCAGCACGCCCGGCTCGCGACGAGCCCGGATCGCACGGCATTACGCACCCGCGTCACTCACAGCCGAAGTCAGCTCGGCTCGCCCAACGCCCCGAGACGCCTGCGTCAGAAGCCGCTTGCTGACGACGAAGTCACGGGGACGGTTGACACAATCCGCAGCGATTAGCTCGCCTTGACGAAGGTAGAAGCAGGTGAAGTCACGGTCCAGTTTCGGGTCACCGCTGAGGACGACTTCGTCGAACCCGGTGTTGAGCCCAGCGATCTGGAGCTTGACGTCGTACTGATCCGACCAGAACCATGGAAGAGCAGCGATCTCCTTGGACTTTCCAGAGATCGTCGCTGCGGCCACTTTGGCCTGCTCCCCCGCGCTTGGAACGCATTCCAGGCGGACCCGACCGCCGTAGGAGGCCATGTATCGACTCGTGCAGTCACCGGCCGCAACGATGTTCCGGTCACTTGTCCGAGCACGGTCGTCAATCACAATACCGTTGTCGACCTCCAAGCCGGCTGATGCGGCGAGCTCGGTGTTCGGCTCGACACCGATGCCAACGATCACGAGGTCTGCAGGGACGGCCTCGCCATTGGACAGGAGCACTTCGCGGACCTTGGTTTCACCGGTGAAGGCCTCGACGAGGGCTCCGGTTCGAATGCTCACACCCTCCTCTTGGTGGACCCGTTGGAAGAACGCTGAGACCTCGGGAGCGGTGACTCTTTCGAGAACACGCTCGGTCGCCTCGAGCACGGTGACGTCCAGCCCCAAGGCGCGCAGCGAGGCTGCCACCTCGAGCCCTATGTACCCCCCGCCAACGATCACGGCCACGCTTCCTGGTTGGGCGGCTGCTCGGATCAGGTCCACGTCCATGGCGGTGCGCAGGTAGCAAACACCGGAAAGATGGGCACCTGGGACGAGCAACCGTCGCGGACGCGCGCCGGTGCACAACGCGAGATGGTCGTAGGCCAGCGACTGGCCGCTGCTCAGCGTCAGGTGGCCAGCAGAGCGGTCGATCGCCTCGACCCTCGCATCGAGAAGGCTAATCTTCCGCTTGTCGTAGAACTCCGCACTGCGAATTTCCAGCTCTTCGAAGGCGCTCTTCCCAGCCAGATAGGCCTTCGACAGTGGTGGGCGTTGATAGGGCACTGGCGACTCATCGCCCACCAGGACAATCTCGCCGTCCCAGCCTTCCTGGCGCAGGCTGGCCGCGAGTTGCGCGCCGGCATGGCTTGCTCCGACAATCACCGTTCTCAGTGCGGTCATGCGCTGCTTTTTGGGGTCAGTCGGACCATCAATTTGCTGATACCCCGCACGAAGTTGGACTGCACGTATTCCGGCTCACCCACGACTTCGATGTTCTCGAAGCGCGGGAGCAGCTCCTCCCAGAGAATGCGCAGTTGCAACTCGGCCAGCCGGTTGCCCATGCAACGGTGGACACCGAATCCGAAGGCGATATGGTTGCGTGCGTTTGGCCGGTCGATGATCAGCTCATCTGGCCGATCGAACACCGTCTCGTCGCGATTACCAGACGCGTACCACATGACGACTTTGTCGCCCTTGCGGATGAACTGGCCGTTCAGGATGGTATCGGTCTTCGCGACCCTGCGCATGTAGGCGAGCGGCGTCTGCCAGCGGATGATCTCCGACACCATGTTGGGGATCAGGTCGGGGTTGGCCTTTAGCTTCTCGAACTGGTCCGGGAACTGGTTGAGCGCTAGAACCCCGCCACTCATCGAGTTCCGGGTGGTGTCGTTGCCGCCGACGATCAACAGCACCAGGTTCCCGAGGAACTCCATGGGGCGGTCGATCAGATCCTTGGTGTTGTCGTCACTCTGCAGCATGGTGATCAGATCGAAGCCGGGTTCCTCCCCGGCAGCAGTCCTGGCCGCCTTGTCATGCCAGAGCGCGCTGAGACCTCGCGCCATGTCGCGCATTCCATGGAAGACTTCGTCGTTGTCCGAGGGGCCACCGTTGGCCTGCTCCATCGACGACGCAAGGTCTGACCAGTAGGTGAGCTTTTGACGCTGCTCGTACGGGAAGTCCAGCAAGGTGGCGAGCATGCGGCCCGTCAGCTCGATTGATACTCGCTGCACCCAGTTGAAGGGCTCACCCACAGGAAGATCGTCCAGCACCTCGCGGACACGTGTCCTGATGAGGCCCTCCATCTCGCGCAGGTTCTTCGGCGCGACAACGCCTTGGACCGCCTGTCGCTGCAGGTCGTGACGCGGAGGATCCATCGCGATGAACATCTCGATGTCGAGGAATCGAGGTGGAACACCGATGACGATCAAAGGTTCGGCCGAGAAGACTTCATGGTTCTTGTCAACGGCGATGATGTCGGCGTGACGAGTGACCGACCAGAACGGGCCGAACGGGCTGTTGGGCTGATAATGGATCGGGGCCTCGTTGCGCAGGCGCTCGAAGTAGGATTGCCATCGACCCTGCCGATACAGGAAGGGATTGCTGACGTCGATGTCCGCGAGCTCCACCTCGTCGACCGGCGGGATAGGACGTTCTACGAACATCCTGTCGCCGTTCGCACCTCTCACCCATCTCATGGTCTTGTCGTAGAGATGCGCGCCCTGAATCTGGCGCTCCATCGGGATGGAGGATTGAACTTTGGCCGTGATTGCCTCAGGAATCTTCATCATTTCAACCCGTTCTCGTCGTCACATCTGAAATTCGGGAAGCCGGACGCTCAGCCCGTCCCACACGTCGGAGACCACCATCTGGCAAGACAGCCGGGAGGTCGGTTCACGCTCAGGGTTCATCGCGAGCATCTCCTCCTCATCGGCGCCGGGCGGCCCGACACATTCGGACCACTGCGGATCAACGATGACGTGACAGGTCCCGCACGCAGCTTCTCCACCGCAGTCACCGTCGATGCCAGGCACCGCGTTGTTCGTCGCGACCTGCATCAACGACTGCCCTTCCTCAACGGGCACCGCGTGCGTCTTCCCGTCGTGTGACACAAACCTAACCACTGTCATGATCAACTCTCCTGGTGCTGTTGTGGGCCGCAAAGCCTTGGACAAACTCTTGTCGCGGATGCGCCCTGTGGCTATGGTCACACGAGTCAGAAAGTTGTGATTTCGGCTCAAGGAGTGTCTTTGAACGGCAGCGACGCGGGCGTGCCCTACACGGCTTTCGCACAGCTGCTCGAGAGCCAAACTCTCGACGCAGAGGCAGCCGCACGGTTCCGCGCCATCATGGTTCGCGAGGGAGCCGACGAGACGACCCTGCTGCAACTCGGCGGCCAGGCACCGGCTCGATGGTTCCGGGAGGTGTACCCCAACCTGGACGCCGATCAAGCGACCCACCTCGGCCATGCGTTCGCAGATCAGGCCCAGCTGACCTCATTCGGCCCATTGAGTCTTCCCTTGATCAGTGCGGGCTCGGTCGCTGAGGTCATGGAACTGCTCACGTATCTTCCCTTGATTACGACGGCCGTCAGTACGCGGTTCCATCCGAATGACGACGGCCTTGCGGTCGGGCTCACAGGTCAGACGGGCGATCCGGACCTGGACTGCCTGGTCGTCACCTACTGTGGTTCCGCGCTCCTGCGGTTGATCCGAATGCTCGCTGGCGACGTGTCAACCGTCAGGCTGCACACCAGTTGGCCGGCGCCCGCCTCCACGACCCAGCATGAGGACGCGCTGGGAAGACACCTGGTTTTCAACGCGCCCATGACGTTCCTGTATGTGCCCACGGAGGTCCTGAACGAGGTCTGCCGGTTCTCCGACCCCGTTGCATACCGACACGCGATCGCCGATCTGTCGAAATCCCTTGAGCACCGGATCGGACCGGCGTCATACGCGACCAAGGTAAGACTGTCGATAGAAGAGGGCCCCGGACTAAAAACCTGTCAGTCGGTCGCAAACGAACTGTCAATCTCGACCAGCACTCTCAAGCGACGTCTCCTCAACGAGGGCACCACGTTCCGAGAGATACTCGAATCGTCGTTGCTGGAGCGGGCCTCGCTAAAGCTGCTCGACCGATCCTTGTCGGTCAGCGAGATAGCTGTTGAACTCGGTTTCAGCGACCTGACCAACTTCTCACATGCCTTCAAGCGATGGACTGGCCAGTCTCCAAGCCACTTCCGACAAGAATGCCTGAGGTGGTGACGGTTCCGCACTGAATCACCAGACCTGATGCAGCCGCAGTCCGCCGGTTCCGCAGAGCCAGGTGGTCTAGGTGGGCTCCTGCATGGCAGCACAGGCATTGAGACCTCGGCGAGCGACCCAATCTTGGGGTGTCCTCTCAGCGGGCACATCAACTAGTCCCAGGTCGGGTCAGACTGAGCGGTGGGGGCGGCAGGGAGCCGAGGAACGAGGTCGTGATCGCGCTACCCCCGGGCATGCACTCAGAGGCCATCTCACCATCAGGCCTGAGCGTCAGTCGCGCTAGCAGGGCAATCAGTGGTGCGTGGTTCCTTTTGGCCGCCAAGCCCTTGCATCAGAACGCCGAGAACTCGTTTCGCAACCTGTTCTGCAGAGGGGCGGCTGTCTTCAACTGCGTGATACAGACCGGCGACTGTGATGGCCCCAAAGATCGCCAGGGATGCCTCTTCTGGGTGGGGCTGCACGTGTAGCGATCCGTCGGCGGCGCCTTCGGCAAGGAGTTGTTCGATGGGACGGCGGAATGCTTCTTGGAGGGCGTGAGCGAGCGCAGGAAGTCTGGTGGCTCGGCCGAGGTCACCAACGAGCGCCCGACATGCGGCGGGCTGGTCGAGCATCACGGCGATCTGGGCTTGGACCGCAGCTTCGAGGCGGACGCGGGCGCTTCCGGTGGCCCCAACAGCTGCCGCTACCTCGCCAGCAATTGCCTCGAGCATGTCGGTGAGGAGGAAGGCGAGGATCTCATCCTTACCGGTGAAGTAGTAATAGAGGGTTGCGCGAGGGATGCCGGAGGCAGCCGCGATTTCGTCCATCTTGGCCTCGGCGACTCCGCGCTCGGCGATCAGTTCCGCGGCTCCGTAGAGCTTGCTTGCGATGGAGGCAGGCAGTTGCCGCATCTCCACACACCTTTCCGGACGAGTGACACTGCGTATTCGGAGGGTATCGACAGCAGCCTCAGCCTATGTTGTACTGCGAGTACAAACTCAAGATACAAGTCATGGAGGCATCCGTGGATGCTGGGGCGCCGGGTCGTCTGGCCCGTTTGTGCACGGCGGGAATCCGTTTCCCGCGTCTGGTCGTCGTCGGCTGGTTGGTCGCGGCTGCAGCGGTCACTCTCGGCCTGCCGTCGCTGCCGTCGGTGGTCGAGCGCAGCAGTGCGGCCTTTCTGCCCGAGGACGCGCCGACGTTGACCGCGTTGCACGACATGGACGAGGCGTTCGGCTCGGGGCGCACCGAGTCATTTGCCTACATCGTGTTCCGCAACGAGAACGGCCTGAGCGCGGCTGACACGCTTGCGTATCGCGACCTGGTTCGCACCCTGGGTGCGAACCAGGAGCGGGTCTCCGAAGTGCAGCACTTCGTCGGCAACAAGGACGCGCGGCGACACTTGGTCAGCAAGGACGGCCAGGCGGCCTACCTGGTGGCCGGGCTGACCAGTGGCATCGGATCGCCGGACTCCGAACAGGACATCCACTGGCTGCGAGAACGGGTCGCCGACCTGTCTTTGCCCCGTGGCAGCAGCGCGTATGTGACCGGGGACCCAGCGATGATCACCGACCTGACCACCGAGGTGAACGAGGCCTCGGTACGGATCACGGTGGTCTCCGGGCTGCTGCTGGTCATCATCTTGTTGATCATCTACCGCCGCGTCACCACTGTACTGGTTTCCCTGGTATCGATCGGGGTGGCACTGGCGTGCGCGCGGGGAGTGCTGGCATGGGCCGGGATGCAAGGAATGTCGCTGTCGACCTACACCGACGCGTTCGTAACCGCCATCGTGCTCGGCGCTGGCACTGACTACTGCGTGTTCTTGATCAGCAGATTCCGCGAGGCATACGGGCGCGGAGTCGACGCGCTGCCGGCCGTCGAGGAGGCAGCCACCAGAGTAGGACCGGCGTTGGTGGCGTCCGCCGGAACGGTCATCCTCGCCGCGATATGTCTGGGATTCACCAAGCTGGCCATCTTCTCCACCACCGGACCGCCGATGGCGATCTGCGTCGCGGTCACCGTTGCGGTGAGTCTGACCTTCACGCCCGCGCTGATGGTCTGGTTCGGCCCCAGGATCGGGCCGGCGCGCACGCCAGCACCGACGTCGGCGTGGTCACGCGTCGGCCGCCTCGTGGCGCGCCGACCGGTCCGGGTGCTTGTTGCCGGTACCGCCGTGTTGGTTGTGCTTGCCGCGTTCCTTCCGACGATGGTGATCTCCTACGACCAGCGGAACTCCCAGCCGCCCGACACGCCGAGCAACAAGGGGTTGGCGGTGCTGGAGGACCACTTCCCTCGCAACGAGACCCTCCCGGACTACCTGCTGCTGGAGTCCACACATGACATGCGCAATTCGAAGGATCTGGCAGTCCTCAACGAGGTCAGCCGAGCCGTGGCCAAGGTCGATGGTGTTTCCAGCGTCCGGAGCATCACCCAGCCGGCAGGTGAGCCACTAGAACCAGCGTCGATCGCGCGACAGCTCAAGCGCCTCGCCACCGGGCTGGGTCGGGCCAGCGATGGCTTGGAGGAGGGTCAGCCCGATCTCGAACGCCTCTCCTCGGGCAGCGCCCAGCTAGCCGACGCGATCAGCCGGGTGGCCGACGGCGCCGGCCGCGCCCAAGGCGGCGCCGACCGACTTGCGAACGGAACCAGCGATCTCGCCAACGGTCTCGGCCGCGCTACCGAGGGCACGCGTGACGCAGCGCACGGCGCCCGCCAGTTGCAGACCGGCGCTGCCGCCTTGGCCACAGGCATCCAAACCGCTCACGACCAAGTCACCGTGGTCGTGAGTAGCATCGGCCTGATCGTCCAGGCACTCGACCGCGACCTGCTGTGCACCACAGACCCGATCTGCCGCAGGTCCAGGGAAGGACTTGCCGACATCCACCGCGGCATGAAGGATGAACTCCTCCCAGGACTGCAGGAGGCAGCCAACGGAGCGAACTTGATCGCCCGCAAACAAGGAAGCCTCGCCGATGGCCTCAACGATCTCGCCTCCGGGTTGAGCCAGGCCGAGCGGGGTGCCGACCGGATCACCGAAGGACAGCGCCTTCTGCGCGCGCGTCTAGGGCAGATGGCGGACGGCACCTCCCAGATCGCTGAGAACGCCGAGGCCTTTGCGCCGGGGATCAAGGACCTCATCCGCCAGACCAAGGAACTCGCCCAGAACCTGGAGACCTCTGAGTCCTACCTGCGCACGGTCAACCGTCAGGCCGACACACCAGAGGCTGGTGGCTTCTACCTGCCCGCGAGCGCCCTAGACGACCAGCGCTTCGCCTACGCCCGCAGCGTATTCCTGAGCCCCGATGGCCGCGTTGCCCGCATCCAGGTAACCGGTGACTCAGATCCTCTTAGCCCGGATGGGCTGCGCCGCTTCGAAGAATCCCAGGCAGCCGCTGAAAACGCGTTGAATCGGACACGTCTCGAAGGCGCAACCGTCAGCGGCACCGGGGCCGCTGGACTCGGCGCCGACCTGAACCGCTATCTGTACGAAGACGCGAAACTCGTGCTCGCGGCGGTGCTTCTGATCGTCCTGCTCCTCCTCATCATCGCCCTGCGCTCCCTGGCCGCGCCGCTATACCTGCTCGCCTCTGTAGCGCTATCCTGCGCCGCGGCCCTTGGCCTGACAACACTGGTCTTCCAAGGCATCCTTGGCCACGACATCCAGTTTGCCGTCCCAGTGATCACGTTCGTGCTGCTCGTCGCCGTTGGCGCCGACTACAACATCCTGCTCATGAGCCGAATGCGCGAGAACGGCACCACCCTGACTCGAGGCGCCGTTGCCGAAGCAGTGACCCTGACCGGCCCGGTGATCACATCCGCAGGAATCATCTTTGCGAGCACCTTCATCGCGCTGCTCACCTCTCCCGTGGTCACGCTTGTCGAGACTGGTTTCGCCGTCGCAGCCGGACTGCTGCTCGATACCTTCGTAGTCCGCAGCCTCATCGTTCCCGCCTGTGCCGCCCTGCTTGAGGACCACAACTGGTGGCCTGCCCGCCAGATCCGGAACCCTGGGCTTAAGGGAACACAGATCAGAAAAGCCAGCTCGGCCTAGTACATACGTTCATGCATGCATGTACGCTTCGGGCATGAAGGTAGCTACGCGACGACCGCGAAAACAAGCCGAACGCTCGGCCACCACCCGACGCGCGCTGTTGGACGCGACCATCGCCTGCCTTGCCGACCTGGGATATGCCGGCACCACCAGTGTCGCCGTGGCGGAGCGAGCCGGGCTGTCCCGCGGGGCCCAACTGCACCACTTCGGAACCCGTGACCAACTCGTGGTAGCCGCCGTCGAGCACTTAGCGCAAGAACGCATGCGCAGGGTGCGGACGGAGATGTCTCGGATCGCACCACAAGGGGCCCAACTCCAGAAGTTGACGACGGTCACCCAGGAACGCGAAGCGGCGTTGGGTTTGCTAGCTGAGGCCCTGTCCGGACCGTTGTACGCGGCCAGTCTCGAGCTCTGGGTGGCCGCGCGCTCAGACCCCGGCTTGCGTAAGGAGCTGGTCCCAGCCGAGGAGCGTGTCAACGCGGAGCTCGCTGAGATCTGTCGCACCTATATCAGCGACGACCCGATCGAAGTGCGCTTGACCTTGGACCTTGTCCTCGGACGGGGTGTCGCACGGCTGTTGACGCCACATCCCGATCGGCAAGCAGAACTGCTCACCGCCTGGGCACGCCTTCTGAACGGCAGCACCCGTGGCTGACCTTCAAGCACTCATGACTGCGTTGCAGCAAAGAATCGGCCCCCATCCAGATGGCGCGCACCTGCCGGCCCACCACGAGCAATGCCTGGGCTGCGGCGTTGACAACCCTCATGGCCATCACTTAAGCGTGCATCGCGAAGGCGATCTCGTGGTGGCCACCCACATCTTCGACGATCGCCACGTGGGCGCACCCGGCATCGCGCACGGCGGCGCGGTCGCCACCGTCCTTGACGACCTCTACGGCTTCCTGCTCTACCTGGTCGGAGAACCAGCTGTCACTCGCCAACTGGTGGTCGAATACCTCGCGCCGGTCCTGATCGGGACGACATACCGACTCGAGGCCCGGGTAGATCGGCGCGAGGGCCGTAAGCTGTTCGTGAACGCCAAGGTGACCGCACTCGACGGGCGAACCGCCGCCACATCGACGGCTGTGTTCGTTACAGTCGACGCCGAGCACTTCGCTCAGGCACGCCCGAGCTCCGCTATCTGAGGCGATCCACAACGCTAGCCAATGCCCCTGTGGCATGGCCAGGCTGGATGAGAAGACCCTCGCCCGCACTCGGCGCGTTGCACCACGCGGGCTATGAGCGGGGAGCGCACGAGGGCACCGCGGCGGTGACCAGCGGGCGGAAGGTACCGGGAGACGCCCGCCTGACTGTCGGTATATGACAATCGGATCCTTCGATCGGGTTCCTGCCCACGGATCCGCGGTCAGTCATGGGCGAAGGTGATGTTAGGCAGGATCTTCCGCAGCGAGGCGGGGGTGTACCAGGCGGCCTTGCCGGTAAGGCGAAGCATGACCGGTAGGAGGACGAGCCGGACGAGGAAGGCGTCGAGGAGGACGGCGAGGCCGAGGACGACGCCCATTTCTTTGGGCGGGATGGGGCCGGAGAGGGCGAAGGTGAAGAAGACCGCGACCATGACCGCGCCGGCGGCGAAGATGACCCGGCCGGAGTGGGCAAGTGAGCCGATCATGGCGTGCTTGGGGTCCCCGGAGCGCTCGTAGTGCTCCTTGGCCGAGGCGAGCAGGAACACGGTGTAGTCCATCGCGATGGCGAAGATCATGGCGAAGAAGAACACCGGCGCCCAGGCGTCGAGGAAGCCCTGTGGTTCGAAGCCGAGCAGGTCGGCGCCGTGTCCCTCCTGGAAGATCAGCCGGGCGACACCGAACGCCGCCGCGGTGGAGAGCAGGCTGGCGAGGGTGCCGAGTAGGGAGATGAGCGGGGCCTGCAGTGCGATGAGGAGCAGCATGAAGCCGAGGACGAGCACGACGCCGATGACCAGCGGGGTGGACTCGTCGAGCTGCGCCTTGAGATCGAGGTTCTCCACGGGGGCGCCCCCGAGGACGGCGGAGTCGGGGAGGTCTGCGCGGAGCCGGTCGACGGTGTCGCTGAGTGCGGGGTCGGAGGGGTCCACGGAGGGAACGGCCTGGATCAGCACCAGTCCACTGTCGTCGGCAGCCGGCATCGGAGGCATGGCAGCGGCGATGCCGGGGTCGTCCTTGAGTGCTGCGCTGGCGGCCGAGGCGTCGGTGTCGTCGGTGATGATCTGCAAAGTACCGGGGGCGCCGGTGCCGAAGGCGTCTTGGACCTGGCTGTAGCCGACTCGGGCAGAAGCGTCCTCGGGCAGCACCTTGATGGAGGGCATGGCGGTCTTCAGGCCGAGGATCGGGGCGGCGAGGGCGAGCAGGATGACCGTGGCGAGGAGGCCCCAGGCAACGGGGCGCTTCCAGAGTCGCTCGCCCCAGGCGGCGAATGCCGAGGAACGGTGCTCACCAGCGCGGGACCAGGGCAGTGCGAGCTTGTTGATTCGGTCGTCGAGGCCGAACAGCACCAGCGGCAGCAGGGTGAGGGTGGCGGCTAGGACGAAGACCACCGAGAGCATGATGCCGCCGGCCATGGAGCGGAAGGAGGGCGAGGGCACCAGCATGACCGCGGACAGCGAGACGAGGACGGTGAGGCCGGAGAGCAGCACGGCCTTGCCTGCGGTGTCCATGGTCTGGGCGATAGCCCACTGTCGGTCTTCGCGGGTGTCGGGGCGGCCGGCGGCGCGGTTAGCCTCGCGGCGTACGGCGCGGGCGGCGCGGTAGCGCACGACCAAGAAGAGGGCGTAGTCGATGCCCAGGGCGAGCGCGAACATCATTGCGAAGTTCATGGCCCAGATGGAGACGGGCACGAGCTCGTTGATCAGCACCAGGGAACCGGCCGAGGCGACAAGGCCGGCCAGGGTGAGGATCAGTGGGAGTCCGGCGGCCACGAGGGCGCCGAAGGCGAGTACCAAGATGGCCAGGGTGACCGGCCAGGACATGAACTCCGACTTCAGCATGGCGTCGAGGTTGGCCTCGTTGAAGTCGCTCCATAGCAGCGAGGACCCAGTTGGGTTGACCTCGACGGTGTCGGTGGAGAGGTTTTGAAGTTCGGCCTTGAGGTCGGTGGCGACGCGGACCATCTCGTTGGTGTCGGCGCCTGCGCCGGCCAGAACGATCGCGGTGGAGCCGTCCTGGGAGAGGGTGGCTCCCGGCGTGGGTGCGAGGACGTCGGCGATGCGCGGTTCGGCCTCGAGGATGTCGGTGACCTCGGCGAGGACCTGCTGGCCCTCACCTTCGGTGACCGGTCCGTCGGTGGAGCGGACTACGACCTGGATGGCGGATGAGGCGTTGCCGCCGAAGTGTTCTCGTGCGAGTTCGCGAGCCTGCACAGACTCTGAGCCGTTGGCCTGCCAGCCGGCACCGGAGAGGTTGTGCTCGACCTGAGGGGCGAAGGCGCCGAGGCCGACGATGGTCAACAGCCAGACCACGGTGACGAGTTTGGCGTGTTCGGTGACCCAGATCCCCAGACGTCCCAAGGGGCCGGCGGTGGTAGGTGGCGGGGTTGAGGGCCCGGCCGTGGGGCTGGAGGCCGTGGTGGTGCTCATGCAGGTTCCGTTCCGTGTGTGATGGACAAGCTTGGATACGTGAGACTTGGGATACGCGGACTTGAATGCGTGGGGCCGGGTTCAGGCGAGCGCGGGCAGCGCCTGGGTCGCGGTGTAGATGGCGACGCCGAGGACCAGGACGGTGAATGCCGCCTGGAGCCGGCCGGTGTCGACCCGGTCGGCCAGTCGTGCTCCGGCCACGGCTGCCGCCGCGGAGACCGCGGTCAAGACGATGACGGCCGTCCAGTCCGGCTGGACACCGGAACCGGATCGGACGGCGAGGGCGGCGGCGCTGGTGATGGTGATGACGACCAGCGAGGTGCCTGCGGCGTACTCGATGGGAAGCGCGAGCGCCAACAGGAGTGCTGGGACGACCAAGAAGCCGCCGCCGACGCCGAGGAACCCGGTCAGGGCGCCGACGATCGTGGCGGTGCCCAGTACCTTCAGCGCCCGGGGGCACTGGCAGGCGAAGGTCGGGCTGAACGTGATGATCGGGTCATCTAGGGCGGGGCGGGCGGCATGCCCCGCGGCACTGTCCTGACTGTCCTGGCTGCTCTGACTGTCCTGACCGTGACGTATCTGACGCCACGCCAGGATCACACCGACCAGCAGCATCAGGGCAGCGAAGGCGGCCAGCAAGAGATCCTCAGGGACGCGGGAAGATGCCGCCGCTCCCAGCACCGCTCCGCCGGTGGCGACCAGCCCGAAGACGAACCCGCGGCCGAGCAGCACGTTGCCTTCCCGGTGGGCAGCGGCGGCCCCGATCAGGGAGGTGAGGCCGACCACGACCAGCGATCCAGTGGTCGCCTGGGCGGGTGACTGGTCGAGCAGGTAGATCAGCACCGGTACGGCCAGGATCGATCCGCCACCTCCGAGCGCCCCCAAGGAGAGCCCGATGAGCGCACCGGCGGCTGCGGCGAGGAGCAGGGTCATCTCAGGCGTGGGACCCGTCGGGGTCTTCCCCGGGGGTGACCATGTGCAGGCCGACCTTTTCTGCGTTCTCGAATGAGTCGTGAATCGCGACCGGGGTGCGGTCTGCGGCAGCGATGAAGGAGGCAGCGATCGAGGAGCGGTAGCCGCTGGCACAGTGCACCCACACCTCACCGGCCGGTATCTCCTCGAGGCGGTAGGGCACCTCGTGGATCGGGATGTTGAGGGCCCCGGCGATCGCGGTTCCCTCGTGCTCATCGGTGCGGCGCACGTCGAGCACGACCACCTCGCGGTGATGGCGCACCTGCGCCAGGTCGGCGAAGGTGGCAGTGGGGAAGCTGCCGAGCTCTGCATCGGCCCAGTTCTGCGGACCGCCGGTGGCGTGGGCGGCCGGTCGGTCGATGCCGATACGAACCAGCTCGCGCTGAGCGGTGGCGACGTCCTCGGCGGTCTCCCCGAGCAGGGTCACCGGGGTGCCCCACTCGATGAGCCAGCCCAGATAGGTCGAGAAGGCGCCGTCGAGACCGAAGTTGAACGTGCCTGGGGCGTGCCCGGCAGCGAAGGCCTTGCGGTTGCGAAGGTCGAGGACCCACTCGCCCGCCTCGATACGGCGGCGCAGCTCTGTCGCATCGGCTTCTCGAATAGGGGAAAGGTCCGGTGCGTCTGGGCCGGCGGCGTTGGCGGGGCCCATGTGCACGTAGTAGGCCGGCCATGCACCCAGCCCGTCCAGCAGCTCGCGGACGTAGGTCTCCTCATCCTGAGTCAGCACGGGGTTGGACCGCTTCTCCTGTCCGATGGTGGAGGCGGTGGCGTCGGACTGGGTCGCGGAGCAGAACGAGCCGAACCCATGGGTCGGGTAGACCTCGGCGTCGTCGGGCAGCTCAGCGGCGAGCTTGTGGGCGGAGGCGTGCTGGTGGCGCACGAGCTCGCCTGTGTGCTCCTCACCGAGCAGGTCCGGTCTGCCGGTGGCGCCGTAAAGCAGGGAGCCACCGGTGAACACGGCGTACGGCTCCTCCCCGTCAGGCCCATCGAGAGAGAGGGCGTAGGAGAGGTGGGTGAAGGTGTGGCCGGGAGTGGCGATCGCCCGGACCCGCATCCGCGAGCCCACCTCGACGGCTTGACCATCGGTGATCGAGGTGCGGTCGAAGGAGACCTCGTCCTCGCCATTGACCAGATACGCCGCGCCGGTGGCCCGTGCGAGCGCCAGGCCGCCGGTGACGTAGTCGTTGTGGATGTGGGTCTCGAAGACGTGGGTCAGCCGGACCTCGTCGGCCTCCAGCACTTCCAGCACCCGGTCGATGTCGCGCTGCGGGTCGATGACGAGGGCGATCTCGCCGTCGTGCACGACGTAGGTGCGGTCGCCCAGGGAGGGGGTCTCCAGAGTGCGTACGGTCACGCCTGTGACCGGGCGCTGCTGCGCTTCCCCCGTCGCCGAAGCAGGGGCGACGGACTCGTTGTTCCCGGATGCAGTGTTCGTGATGTTCGAGGGCTCGTTCATGGTTCGCCTCACTTCTGGGTCGATCGCCCGGAGCGGATCCAGGCGCTGGTTCCGCCGGCGACGTTCGTCGCGTCGTAGCCGGCTGCGGTCAGAACCTCGGTCATCGCGCGGCTGCGGTTGCCCGAGGCGCACACCAAGTGCACTGGACGTTTGCGGTCGATCTCACCGAGCCGGGTCGTCAGCTGACTCATTGGGATGTTGACCGCGCCGGGGACGTGGCCACGGCGGTACTCGGCGGGCTCTCGCACGTCGATCAGGGTCGCGCCCTGCTCGAGGGCCGAGGCAAGGTGCTCGACGGTGGTCTCACGCATGAAAGGGAACTCCTTGGGCGAATCGGCTCGTGGCTGCCACTTCAATCTAACCCCCCGGGGGGTTACGATTCGAGCGTAACAGAACCCCCATGGGGGATGTACAGTTGATGGTGCAGACCACTCACCCATGCAGTGATCGGTACCCGGGAGGGAACGGCCCATGACGAAGTACACGCTCCAGATCACGGTGAACCACCCCTACGAGGAGGCGGTCGAGGCGGTGCGCGGCGAGCTTGCCGCCGCCGGGTTCGGCATCCTCACCGAGATTGACCTCAAGGCAACGCTGAAGGCCAAGCTCGACGTCGATGTCGCCCCGCAGGTCATCCTGGGCGCGTGTCGCCCCCAGCTGGCCCACCAGGCACTTCAAGCCGAACCGTCCATCGCCGCCCTGCTGCCCTGCAACGTGGTCGTGCGTGCCCTCGACGACACAACCACGGTCGTCGAGGCCTTCGACCCCGACGCGATGATGTCTATCGCCGGCCAGGCCGGCGACACACTCCGCACTGTCGCGACCGACGCACGGCAGCGCCTGACTGCGGCCCTGGCCGCCCTGGAGAACAACTGATGGACCTCGAACCCACCGAGATCAAAGCGATCATCACCCGAATGAAGCGCGCGAACGGACACCTCGCCAGCGTCATCCGGATGATGGAGGAAGGCTCCGACTGCGAGTCGGTGCTGACCCAGTTGGCCGCTGTCAACAAGGCCCTCTCCCGCGCCGGCTACGCCATCGTTGCCACCGGACTGCAGCAGTGCCTCGAACAGAGCGAGGAAGGGCTGGAGGACGTGGACGTCAAGAAGATGGAGAAGCTGTTCCTCGCCCTCGCCTGAGCAAGGCCGACGACCAACGTCGAGACCAGATGCCGGCCTCCGGCTCGAGCCACCAACAGCCGGTTCGATGACCTCCTCAACGACGGACGATGACTCAGCCGTTTGCACCGTCTCGACCATTTGAGGTCATCGGACTCGTTCGAGACCGACAGTCCGGCCGCGCTGGCCACTCGGGCCACGCGGTTTGTATCGATAAGCAGCCGTGCTGCGTCTACCGATACAAACCCACCACCATTGGAGGACTGATGAAACTCAACATGGGACGCGCAGACCGCTCCATCCGCCTGTTCGTCATCGCGCCGGTACTCGTTGTCGCGGGGATCATCCTTGGCCCGCTCGGTGCACTGTCACTCATCTTCTACGCGCTCGCGGCGGTCATGGCCGCAACCTCCGCGGTCGGCACCTGTCCGCTGTATCTGCCGTTCGGGATCCGCACCCTCGGCCGCGCAGGACGCTCGCCCTCGGCCCCCACCGCGGCGGGTGAATCTCGCCGTTGAGTTCAGACCTCCTCGACCAGCTGGTTGCGGAACTCCCGCGGCTTGGGGCCTACGCCTGGTCGGTCACCGGTGACCGTCACAGAGCCGAGGACCTGGCGCAGGAGACACTCGCCCGTGCTCTTGAACGTCGCGAGACCTACCGGCACGAAGCGCCTCTGGGAGCGTGGCTGCGCGGCATCCTCCACAACCTCGCCATCGATCAGGGGCGCCGCCAGCGGGAAACGCCCCGCGAGGACGTCGCAGCCTTGGCCGATGCGGCCTGGCGCGACGACAGCTGGACCGTGGACGCCGCGGTTGTGATCGAGCGCGCAGAGTCAGCCGACGAGCTGCGCGACGCATTGTTGGCCCTCCCCTTCATCTACCGGTCCGCGGTCGTGCTCCACGACATGGAAGGCCTCACCGTGCCCGTGATCGCCTCGATCCAGTCCATCTCCCTGGCTGCCGCCAAGCAACGTCTGCGTCGCGGACGGATGATGCTGGTCACCGCCTTGGCAGAGCTGAAGTCTCGCCCCCTGGATCAACTGCCGTTGCGCTGTTGGGACGCTCGCTCCCAAGTCAGCGCCTACATCGACAACGAACTCTCGGCCGCGAAACGCCCACGGCTAGAAGCGCACCTCGCCAGCTGCCCGACCTGCCCTCCGATCTACGCCAGCTTGGTCGGTGTCACCGCTGCCCTAGGCGCGCTCGCCGACGAGGCCGCACTAGGTTCGAACCAGGTCCAACGGGTCCGTGAAGCGCTGCAGCGGCAACGCAAGGATCGGGCCGACGCATGATCTGCCCCTGGGGTCTGGTTCGCGGACCCCTTGCAGAGGGAATACGGATGTACGTACATTTGCATCGACGGTACGTGGACCTTCCACCTAAGGCAGGGCCCACCATCACGAAGCTCCTGTGCAGGAGGCGACATGCGGGGAAATGGCGGCCAGCGGTCCACCGGCCCTGCCCGGGCTGTTGACCGCCAAAGCCCGATGCCGCTATGGGCTCAGGTCAAGGACGATGTCGAGCGACGCCTACGTCGAGGTGAGTTCAACGAGTCGTTCCCGGGTGAGATGGTGCTGGTCCAGGAGTACGCGGTCAGCCGACACACGGTGCGCGAGGCGCTTCGTCGGCTGCGTGAGAGCGGCCTTGTCGATGCCGCCCGTGGCCGAACACCGAAGGTCGCAAACACTGAGATCACTCAGCCCCAAGGCACCTTGTACAGCCTGTTCGCCTCCGTCGAAGCGTCAGGACGTCGCCAGCACAGCATCGTGCGCACACTCGACGCGCGCGCTGACGCGACCGTGGCCACCAGGCTCGGAGTCGAGGAATCAACGCCTCTGATCTACCTGGAACGGATTCGCCTTATCGATGAGGAACCGCTCGCGATGGACCGCGTGTGGCTGCCCGCTCGGCTGGCTGCGCCGCTGCTCGAAGCAGACCTCACCCAAACCTCCCTTTACGAGGCGCTCGACCGTCGGTGCAATCTTCGGCTGACCGGTGGCCGAGAAGAGGTCCGCGCTGTGGTGCCGACCTCGGCAGAGCGAGTCCTGCTCGGGATCCCCGATAACACCGCGGCACTCTCGATCGACCGGACCGGCGAACTGCGAGGGCAGCCCATCGAGTGGCGTCGGACCATCGTGCGAGGCGACCGCTTCAGCCTGGTCACCGACTTCACCCGCCCTGACCAAGTCTCGGTCACGGTTTCTGACCGCCGCCATTCCATGACCTCCTAATGCACGCCGACCTAATGCACGCCGACGAGATCAACACCAGCAAGCAGACGATCGACGGCATATACCTGCCATGCGCCTTCGACCGGTGAGGAGCTGAACATGACCACTACCACCCCTCGCACCAGCCAGGCGTTGAAACCCAAAACTCCGCGCACGCCGTTGGGCCGCCAACTGGTCCGCATACTCACGACCACGGATCACAAGCTGATCGGCAAGATGTACCTGGTCACGTCGTTCGTCTGGTTCCTCGGCGGCGGCGTGATGGCGCTGCTGATGCGTTCGGAGCTGGCGTTCCCGGGTCAGCAGGTCGTCAACGACGAGCTGTTCAACCAGCTGTTCACGATGCACGGCACGATCATGCTGCTGCTCTTCGCTACACCGCTGTTTATCGGCTTCGCCAACGTGATCATGCCGCTGCAGATCGGCGCGCCCGACGTCGCCTTCCCGCGGCTCAACATGTTCAGCTACTGGCTCTACCTCTTCGGTGGCCTGATCGCGGCCAGCGGCTTCCTCACCCCGACCGGCGCGGCCGACTTCGGCTGGTTCGCCTACACACCGCTCTCCAGCGCGCAATACTCGCCGGGCGTCGGTGGCGACCTGTGGATCATGGGCCTCTACATGAGCGGTCTGGGCACCATCCTCGGCTCGGTCAACTTCATCACCACGATCATCGCCATGCGCGCGCCGGGCATGACCATGTTCCGGATGCCGATCTTCACCTGGAACGTGTTGGTCACCGCACTGCTCGTGCTGATCGCGTTCCCGATCCTTGCCGCGGCGCTGCTGATGCTCGAGTCCGACCGACAGTTCGGCACCCACGTCTTCGACACCGCCCATGGCGGACCGATCCTGTGGCAACACCTGTTCTGGTTCTTCGGTCACCCCGAGGTCTACATCATCGCGCTGCCGTTCTTCGGGATCATCTCCGAGATCCTCCCGGTCTTCAGCCGCAAGCCGATCTTCGGCTACGTCGGTCTGGTGGCCGCGACCCTCGGCATCGGAGTCCTCTCGGTGGCGGTGTGGGCGCACCACATGTTCGTGACCGGTGCGGTCAACCTTCCGTTCTTCTCCGGGATGAGCTTCCTGATCGCGGTGCCGACAGGCGTGAAGTTCTTCAACTGGATCGGCACGATGTGGGGCGGGTCGGTCAGCTTCGACACCCCGATGCTGTGGTCGATCGGCTTCCTGACGACCTTCCTCTTCGGTGGTCTGACCGGCATCATCCTGGCGAGCCCGCCGCTCGACTTCCAGGTCTCCGACTCCTACTTCGTGGTCGCCCACTTCCATTACACGGTCTTCGGGACCGTCGTGTTCGCAATGTTCGCCGGGTTCTACTTCTGGTGGCCGAAGATGACCGGCCGGATGCTCGACGAGCGCCTCGGCAAGGTCCACTTCTGGCTGCTGTTCGTCGGCTTCCACACCACCTTCCTGGTCCAGCACTGGCTCGGCGTCGACGGCATGCAGCGACGCATCGCCGACTACCTGCCCAGCGACGGATTCACCTTCCTGAACCAGGTCTCAACCATGGGCGCGTTCCTGCTGAGCCTGTCGATGCTGCCCTTCTTCTACAACCTCTACATCTCCCGCAAGGCACCGCTGGTGACCGTGGACGACCCCTGGGGCTGGGGCCGCTCGCTGGAGTGGGCAACAGCCTGCCCCGCGCCGCGCCACAACTTCACCTCCATCCCGAAGATCCGCTCGGAGTCCCCGGCCTTCGACCTCCACCACCCCGAGATCGCCGCGCTGGAGACGAAGCAGCCCGCCCAGGCCGCACACGACGGCGAGCGCCGGTGAGGAAGAGCAGCAAGAAGGTGGGCTGACCGATCCGCCCACCTTCGTATCCTCCCGGAATTCCCACAAGTCGCGCTGCTGATCGTCCCGCTGTCGTTGCTGCGAATATGCCCCGACTGAGGCTGAAGGCCAACGTTCGGCCGATCGCCCATCTTCAGGACTGGCACCCGTTGACAGCGACCAAGCTGCCTACGCAGAACGGAACACGCCGAAGCGAGGCCTGACCTTCAGCAATCGCCATCGTGCCCGTGCGGCCGCCGCGTTCTCCTGAAGGCGATCCAGCCTGCTGCGGCGGCCACAATGGTCAAGACCAGCCAGGCTGGGATGTGCTCGGTCCACTCAGAGATCTTCTGCTGGGCGATGAACTCCAGGTCGGTTAGGTCGCCGAAGCCGAGTGCCCCAGTCAGCCCGGCTGTCCCGTCGTAGCGGAGGAACAGCGCACCTATCGCCACGAACAGCAACCCCGACGCCAGGTTAGTGGTGTGGACGGTGAAGATCCCCCAGTGCCACGACCGGCCGCGCAGCCACTTCTTGTGACCGAGGTCAAACCGATCCCACAGCAAGGCGAGCACGAATACCGGCATCGCCATGCCTAAGGCGTAGACGGCCAGCAGGACCCCGCCGTGCCAGGGCGAACCCTGCGTAGCGGCGACGGTGAGAATGGCGCCCAGGACAGGGCCGGAGCAGAATCCGGCCAGTCCATAGACAGCCCCGAGCAGGGCCGTCGAGACCCATCCGGTGCCGCCGCGTCGAGCCACGGCGTTGTTGAGCCGTTGCGCGAACGGGAGTGTGAACCCGCGGCCGAGGAGCTGCATGACTCCGAACCCGATGATCAGCCAGCCCGCGACGCTGATCAGCGTCGCGCGGTGTCCATAAAAGAAGGTACTGGCAGCGCCGGCGCCGGTGCCAAGCGGGACCAAGGTGGCACACAGGCCGAGGTAGAAGACGGAGGTGCGTCCCAGCAACGCCCGCGTCGTGCCGAACGCATAGGCGAAAAAGGACGGCACCAGAAGTGCGCTGCACGGCGAGAGCAGTGCGAGGACGCCGGCTGCCAGTGCCGCGATCAGGCTCACTTCTGTCATGAGCCGTCTGCGTCCGTCTCCTCCGCGGCCTTCTCGATAGCCTGCTCGAAGACTTCGGTGGGCTGGGCGCCGATGACCGGCACGCCGTTGATGATGAAGGCAGGCGTCCCGGTCACCCCGATCGCCTGGCCTTCGGCGAGGTCCTGCTTGATCGCATCCTTTGTGCCGCGAGCGACCATGTCCTTGCGGAATTCGTTGGTGTCCAGGTCGAGGTCGTCGGCAATCGAGACCAGGTAGTCCTCTGTCAGCTTTCCGCTGTTAGGCGGCAGCTGGTTGTCGTACATGAGCTTGCTGAACTCCCAAAACTTGCCCTGGGCAGCCGCCGCGCGGCCAGCCTGGGCAGCCGTAGTCGACTCAGGCCCGAGGTAGGGGAAATCTCGCCACTCGATGCGCAGCACCCCGGAGTCGACGTACTTCTCGACGAGGATCGGCTCCGTGTCTCGGGCGTACTTGCCGCAGAACGGGCACTGGAACTCGGAGTAGGAGATCATCACGACCGGTGCATCCACATCGCCGAGCGCCATCGGGTCGCCCTCCTCGCCCCTGACCAGCTGCGCCCAAGCGTCGTCGAGAGCATGGCCCTCGGCCTGGGCGCCCGCCGCACCTGTCCCGCTCTCCGCCGCTGTTGGCCCGTCGCTCCCCTCGCCTCGGGAGGTGACGAGAGTAAGGACCACCGCAACAAGGGCTACCGCGGCGACTACTAGCGGGACGATGGGGCTCTTGCGGGTCGCGGACGCATCAGGCATGAGAACTACCTCCAGAGACAGGGGTCTCGGTGTCAATAGACGGGGCGTGGTCGTTGGACGGGGCGTGGTCGGTGTTGAGGGTGTTGGTGGTGACCGGGCAGGACAGCTCTCCTTTGAGCCGCACATGCAAGGCCCACAGCAGGAGCACCACGGCGAGCAACTGCAGGAACGGTTGGACGGGCTCGAACCAGGTGAGGGCTCCCGCGCTCCCGAGCAGCAACAGCACCAGCTTGTTGCAGACCGGGCAGCCGACGGCGAAGTACGTCAGCAGTCCGCCGACCCAGCCCCGGCGACGTCCCTGATCCTCGATGGCGCTAGGAGCGTCAACATAGGTTGCAACGAGCAGTCCCCCGAGAAGCGAGGAAGTCGCGAGCGCCGGCCAGGACCACCAGGTCGGCGCGATCTCCCTGCCGAACAGCGGGTTGGGGACCAAGTCAGTTGGAATCGCCACGAGAACCGTGAAGACCAGCGCGGCGCCGGCAGCAACTAGCCACCTGCGTCGCGACCAGTTCAGAGGCCCACGCCACGCGCGACGCCATCCGCCGACCTGACCGAGCTCCGTCCCGCCTCGAGCGCGGTTCACACTGACACCTCGCCGTTCTCAACCTCACGGTTCTCGACCAAGCCGGTCTCGACCGGGTGCCCGTGAGTGCGCCACTCCAGCATGCCGTCCTCGAGCCGACGTGCGGCAACTCCGCTGGCGGCGAGAAGGCGCACCGCGTCATGGGCCATCACGCAGAAGCTGCCTCGGCAGTACGTCACGACCTGCTGTGCCTTCCGAAGTAGCTTGGCATCGTCGGGCAGGGCAGACAGCGGCACACTGACGGCGCCAGGGATGTGCCCGGCCCGGTACTCCTCGCAGGGCCGGACATCGAGAAGCGTGACCTGCTCGTTGCGCATCAACTCCACCAGTTCTTCTCGTGAGAGCGTCCCGACCTCACTGTCGCCGGGAAGGCCCAGATAGGCGGCACGTGCTCGGTCGACGTCGGCTGAGCGGTGAAGAGCCACCGTACGAAGCCGGTCATACACATCCGCCACGTCATCTCCAGCCAGCCGGTAGTACACCTTGGTTCCCTCGCGCCGGGTCGCGACCAGATTGGCCAGCTTGAGCACTTGCAGGTGTGCCGAGACACTGGTCAGCCCCATGTCCGCAGTCCGGGCCAAGGACTCCACCGTTCGCTCGCCCTGCGCGAGCAGATCCATCAGCTCCAGTCGCCGCGGGCTCCCCAGAGCTTTGCCCACCACGGCCAGCCCATCGAAAAGCGCCCGGCGCCGCTCAATCGCTGCCACGCTCGCGGGTGAAGGTGGCCGCTCGGCGGCGGTCACCGGGACGCCTCATGGGCTGTAGACGTGCGGGGAAGCCTGCGCCCACACCAGAAAGCCGTCTCGTCTCGGGCCACATCCCCGCAGACCAGATCTCCGCCGAAGTCTTCGACCACGCCGTTCGACACAGCCGCGAAGCCCGGCCGCAGCTCAGGGGCGGACATAGGCCCAGCCCTCGCGCTGGCGCACCACCAGATGCGCAATCCCCGACTCCACCACACTGACGCCCGACAGCAGCCGATCGCGAGCAACTCCGTGACGCTGCATGGTGTTGCCGCATGCGTCCACGCGCACCCCTCGAGAGATCAAACCTAGAACTTCTTCCGAGACCGGAGAGCCGGTAGTCACCGCGGACAACCCGGCAGCGTGGGCGACCAGCTCGATCGAACACCTGGGTTCGAGTGCTGCCAGAAGGTTCTCGATGTTTCGCACCACCATCGTCATCTTGTCCCTTTCGCCCTCGGCGAGCTGGACGACAACCCCATCCGCAACCTCATGCCCTGCGCGCACAGTCCCTCCTCCAACGACCTTTATCCATGGATTTTTGGAGAATGTACAGGTGTCGAGAGACGAACCCAAGTCACCCGAGCGCACCGAGCGTGATCCTGGGTCTCTTGTCGGATCGATGTGGTGCCACAGGCCGGCCCGGCGCGAAGGTCGCCGCTCGGCCCGCTGACGGAGATCACGGACATCACGCGTAGGTGCGTATCTCGAGGCCTTTGAGGGGGTACTGGGGCGGCTCGAAAGGAACCCTAGGAGGGGATGTCCCGTGTCCACCGATGCCCAGTCTGCCAACGCGATGACCGAGCCGCGAAGCCTGATGACACCGGGAATCGTCCTCGGCGTTGGGGCTGGCGGGTTCGTTGACGGGATCCTGTTGCACCAGTTGCTGCAGTGGCATCACATGTTGACCTCCACGAACACCGACAACGTCGGTATCCGCTACTACCCAGAAACCACCGTGCACGGCCTGCAGATGAACACCGTGTGGGACGGTCTCTTCCACACCTTCACCTGGGTCATGGTCCTGCTCGGGATCGCCCTGCTCTACTCCCGTGTCCAGCACTCCCGAGGCAGGGTGTGGGTCGCCCGAGCCCTGTGGGGCTGGATCCTTGTCGGATGGGGCGTATTCAACCTGGTCGAAGGAATCATCGACCATCACATACTTGGAATCCACCACGTGCGCAGCGGAGACAACCAGATGGCGTGGGACCTGGCCTTCCTCGCTCTCGGGGTGCTCCTGGTGATCGCAGGATGGCTGCTGCAACGCGGCGCCAGCTACACCGACGCCACGAAGTCGCCGAACCGCCCCACCACCACCCGCTCCTGAGGTCGCCGTGAGTTCCATCATCACCGCGATGCCCCGCGCCCAGGCAGACGTACTCGCCCACGGGCCAGAGGGGCACAACACCGGGATATGGACCGACACCGTAGGCGTTCTGAGCGTCTGGTTTCCGCTGTTGCTGGTCGCTTCCTTGGCCATCGGCTACCTATGGTTGAGTCTGCGTGAACGAGGTCGCCGTGGCTGGCCCATGCACCGGATAGCGCTCTACCTATTCGGCTCGGCCCTCATCATATTTGCTTTGAGCCCTGGAATCGACGGCTACGCCGACCGTGACTTCGGCGGCCACATGGCCCAGCACCTGCTGCTGGCCATGATCGCTCCCTTGGCCCTTGTGCTGGCAGCACCCATCACGCTGTTACTGCGCCAACTCCCCCACCGCCAAGCACGACGACTAGGCCGGCTGCTGCACACGCGCTTCATCCGCGCGCTCTCCCACCCCTTCTTGGCACTGGTGCTGACCAGTGGCGGCCTGATCGCCCTCTACTTCACCCCGCTGTACGCACTGAGCACTGAGCACGACGCCGTCCACATCGCCGTCCACGCCCACCTCCTCGCCTCAGGACTGCTGTTCGCCTGGGCGATCGCAGGCCCCGACCCCTCCCCGGGCCGTGCCTCGGTACGCCTGAGACTGGTGGTCCTCGCCGTTTCTATCGCGATCCACTCAACAGTGGCCCAACTGATCTTCGCCGGCCTCCTTGTCCAGGTCAGGGAGCCCATCGCCGAGATGCAGGCTGCGGGGAACCTGATGTACTTCGGAGGCGACATCGCGGAGCTGCTGCTCGCCGTGGCCCTTCTCCTCACCTGGAAGACAGCACCATCCTCAACGCGCTCAGGTCATCGGTCGTCGCGAGCGCGCCACGAGCGCCTGGCTCGAACTGCCACTCCTGAAGGGGCATGAGCACAGCTGTGTTGACGGACCTGCTGCCATTGGCCACGACCCTGGAACCTGAGGGTCTCCTTCCCGCGCGCCAGCAGATGGCGCTCTCGCTGGGATGGCACATCGTCCTAGCTTGTTTCGGGGTCGCGTTCCCAGCGATGATCTTCGTCGCGCACTGGCGCGGGATCGCGCGCGGGGACGCGGTAGCTCTCGGCCTCGCCCAGCGCTGGGCGAAAGTGTCGGCGGTGCTCTTCGCGATCGGCGCGGTCTCCGGCACGGTGCTGAGCTTCGAGATGGGTTTGTTGTGGCCGGGGCTGATGGGTGAATTCGGCGATGTGCTCGGGTTGCCGTTCGCGCTCGAGGGCCTTTCGTTCTTCGTCGAGGCGATCTTCCTCGGGATCTACCTCTATGGTTGGGGCAGGATGCCGCCACGTCAACACCTGCTGATGGTGATACCGATGGCGATCGCCGGTGTGGTCGGCACATTCTGCGTGATCTCGGTCAATGCCTGGATGAACGCACCTAGTGGTTTTCGCATCATCGATGGAGAGGTCACAGACATCGACCCGTGGGCAGCGATGTTCAACGGCATCGTCGTCCTCCAGTTCGCCCAAGGACTACCCCAAGCTTCGCCAATCGCGTCGCCGCAGCGGCTCCAAAGGTGATGCCACCGCAACCTCACCACTCGATGGTCACTCCCGTTGTTCCCCGAGGCGCCGGACTGTCCGTTACGTTGCCCACGAACACACGCTCGACAGCGGACGCTGTCGCGCGGCTCCTTACCCGGTTGCAAAGGCCGAACCCGGTGGGAGTGCCGCAAGTCTTGGCCTATCCCGGTAGATCCCCGTCTGCCGGGGCAGACCTCTTTCATTCCCGCTCCTCTGGGCCACTCGCGGGCCTCCGTCGTCCCTGGGGTGTGTGACCATGACGATCCACAAGCTGGCCGCGGGCTCGGGGTATGAGTACCTGACCCGGCAGGTGGCGGCTGGCGACTCCACCGAGCTCGGCAGCACCGCGTTGGCTGACTACTACGAAGCCGAGGGCGAGGCACCTGGCCAGTGGGTCGGGGCAGGGCTCGCCGCGTTCGCCGGAGACGGGATCGGCTCGGGCGATGTGGTGACGGCCGGGCAGATGGGGCACCTGTTCGGTGCCGGGGAGCATCCGGTCGCTGGGCGGCCGTTGGGTCGGCGGACACGGTCGGATGGAGTGGCTGGGTTCGACCTGACCTTCAGTCCGGTGAAGTCGGTTTCGGCGCTGTGGGCGGTCGCGCCACCCGAGATTGCGCGGGCGATCGAGCAGGCCCACGATGCCGCTGTCCACGACGCGTTGGCCTATGTCGAGCACGACGTGCTGTTCACCCGGGAAGGGACCGATGGGGTCCGGCAGGTCGAGACCCGGGGTCTGATCGCGGCGGCGTTCCGTCACCGGGACTCGCGTGCCGGCGACCCGGACCTCCACACTCATGTGGCTGTCGCGAACAAGGTGCAGGCGAAACACTCGGGTCGATGGCTGACGGTCTACGGGCGTGTGTTGTTTCAGCACACGGTGGCGATCTCGGAGACGTACAACACCGCGCTCGAGTATCGGCTCGGTGAAGCGCTCGGTGTCACGTTCACTGAGCGTGCGAATCCTCGAGAGCGGCGCCCGGTCCGCGAGGCCGTGGGTGTCTCCGCCCGTCTGTGTCGCTTGTGGTCGCGGCGAGCCAGGGACATCGACCGCCGCGAGAACGACCTGGTGACCGCGTTCGTCGTCGAGCACGGTCGGCCGCCGACCGAGCCGGAACGGCTCCGGCTGGTGCAGCAGGCCAATCTCGAGACGCGTGCCCCCAAGCACGAACCGCGCGCCGAGGCCGATCAGCGACGACTTTGGCGCCGCCAGGCATCGGAGTTCCTGGGGAGCGAGTCGACCCTCGATGCGATGATCCGTACGGCGCTGGACGTGTCTCGGTCGGATCGCGGTCCGCGCTCTGGCGGACCCATGGAAGCGCATCTGATCCGGGCAATGGCGGTCGCCGTGATCACCGAGCTCGAAACCCGTCGAGCGACCTGGCAGAGCTGGCACCTACGGGCCGAGGCCGAACGCCAAGTACGAATGGCGGGATCTGGCAGGGTCGCCGCCGACGACTTACCCGCCCTGGTTGATGATGTTGTGGTCGCGGCCGTGGGGATGTCGGTGCCTCTCACACCCGATGATGATCCCGTCCTTCTGAGGGCCGATCTTCGCGAGCCGGGTGGCCTGCGGCGCTCAGACGGAACCAGTGTCTACCGGCACACCGGTGCTGATCACTACACCAGTCAGCGGATCCTTCAAGCCGAACAGCTGCTGGTCGACGCGGCCGGGTTGGGTAGCGACTTCGCGTTCTCTCCGGAGGAGATCGACATCGTCCTGGCGGCCAGCACGGTCGCCGGGGTGCGGCTCAATGACGGGCAACGTGCGCTGGTGCATGCGCTGGCCGGCGGCCACCGGGTCCGGCTCGCCCTAGCGCCTGCGGGGTCGGGGAAGACCACCGCGGTCGAGGTCTTGGCTGCGGTGTGGACGGCCAACGGCTATGACGCGATCGGGCTGGCCCCGTCCGCGGCCGCCGCGAAGGTACTCCAGGACGCCACTGGCCTGCCGTGCGAGACCCTCGCCAAGATCGACGACGAGATCCTCACCCACAACCACGCCGGTCGAGACCATCGCAACGGACTGAGCACCCGCATCGGGCCCGAGACCCTGGTCGTGATCGACGAGGCAGGGATGGCCGACACCCTGACCCTCGACCGCGTGGTCACCTTCTGCCTCTCACGCGGTGCCATGATCCGGCTCTTGGGCGATGACCAGCAACTCTCAGCGGTCGGTGCCGGTGGTGTGCTGCGGGATATCGCCCACCGGCACGGTGCCGACCGGCTCGAGGAGGTCGTACGCTTCATCGATCCCGGCGAGGCCGCAGCCTCCCTCGACCTTCGCGACGGCGACCGGGCCGCGATCGGGTTCTACCTCGACCACGACCGCGTCCACACCGGCGACGAGGACACGACGATGGCCGAGGTCCTCGCCGCCTGGCAACACGACCGAGAGCATGGCCTGGACGCACTCATGCTGGCGCCCACACGAGACATGGTCGCCACCCTCAACCAACTGGCACGCACCCAGCGTCTCGGCGGCGTCGACCCGCGGACCCAGGTCGAGCTGGCCGATGGCAACCAGGCATCCGTCGGCGACACGATCATCACCCGCCACAACCAGCGGCGTCTCGCGGTTTCTGGCACCGACTGGGTCAAGAACGGTGACCGCTGGACCATCACCCGCGTCCGCCGTGGCACATTGACCGTCCGCCACGCCACCACCGGCCTGACCGCGGTGCTGCCCGCTGACTATGTGGCCGACCATGTCGAGCTCGGCTACGCCTCGACCGTCCACACCGCCCAAGGCCTCACCACCGACGTCGTCCACGGGATCGTCGATGGCCGCGAGGACCGGCAGATGCTGTACACGATGCTGACCCGCGGCCGGCTTGAGAACCATGTCC
Source organism: Nocardioides albertanoniae (assembly GCF_006716315.1). Classification (NCBI taxonomy): domain Bacteria; kingdom Bacillati; phylum Actinomycetota; class Actinomycetes; order Propionibacteriales; family Nocardioidaceae; genus Nocardioides; species Nocardioides albertanoniae. Next base: position 4,532,212 of record NZ_VFOV01000001.1, read on the forward strand.
ATGTGGTGCTCGAACCGGTCGATCCGGTCGATGCCGATCGGGAGCAGTGCACGCTGCCAGGGATAGAGGAGCAGCTGACCGCGATCCAGGTCCTCGACGAGGTGGTGGCTCGTGACGGGGCTGCGGTCTCGGCCACCACCACGCTCCGCCGCGGTCGCAGCTGGTCCACCCAGCTCCACGACGCCTCCGTACGTTATGGCGACGCGGTCACCACCGGAGCACAACGGGTGCTCGGAAGCGGTTGGGAGGAAGCCATCGAGGCGGCGGGCGTGGGCCCGCTCCCCTGGCTCCCGTCAGTTCCCGCTGGCCTCGCGCGCGACGAGTCGTGGGGTCCCTACCTCGCCGCGCGCGCCCGGCACGTCGAGGTGACCGCAGACGGCTTCCTCAACCACGCACATGGCGCCGACGCACCGACTGCGATGAAGAACGGGAAGCGTCCCGCCTGGATCGCCCGGTATGCCGATGTCCTCGGCGACCTCCACGACACCGTGGCGCTGTGGCGGGCTGCCCACGACGTGCCGGAGGACGATCCGCGCCCGACCGGGCCAGCCGTCAACGACCCGATCGCCGCTCGTTTCCAACGCCACCTGTTACGGCAGCTCACCGTTCGCCACAGCGACTCGGTCCGCCGCTGGCACGAACTGATCATCCACCGGACAGGAACCCCAGCCCAGGACGACCACACCAGAGGCGAGGCCATCGAACTCGCCCGCATGCTCGACACACTCCATCGCCGCGGCCACGACGCCAGCGGACTGCTCGACCGTGCCCTCGCCAGCCGTGCTCTGCCCGAGAGCCATGCCATCGCCGCCCTGACCTACCGCATCCGCAAACTCACCCCACACGACCCGCTTCAGTCACGACGCGAGTCAGCCGGGCACGCTAGCCCCTCGGCATTCGGCCTGTGACCCACCCCGTCACGTTCGGACCCTATCTCGCTCCAAGAGAGCCTCGTCTTCTGGGAAGTCTGCCGATTCCCCACAGGTCCCTCGCCACGGTGAAGGTCTTGACGACGCTGTCTCGGCAGCAGCATCCGCTGCGTGCGGTGCAGAAGTCCTGCGTTCGCGGCCTCGCAGTCGGATCGCGCCCGGAGCCGGTCTACCCGCGGTTCTGCTCGATGGTCCCCGAATCATCGCCCTAGGCTCAGGGCACGTGACAGCACGACTCAATGACACCCAGTTGGCGGTGCTCAACTGGCTTGCGAGGGATCCCGGTGCCGGCGAAGCGACGAACCCGCAGCGGCTGACCGCACGCGCTCTGGAGAGGCGAAGGCTCGTCAAGATCAGGGGCCGTGGACCCCGATGGCATGCAACGCTCACAACCGCCGGCCTCCATTACCTCGAGCATGGGGCATACCCGCCCGGCCACTTCTGGTCGCAACCCGATCCGGTGTCCAAGGCGCCTGCAACAACACCGGCACGCGAGCGGCCTGGGAAGAAGAAGGAGGCCAAACCCGAGGTCGACCTCACCATCGACTCGCCAGCCGGTAAGCGACGCCGAGGAGGCCGGCCAGCAGGAGACGCGCTGTTTTCTGGCGACGTGAGCGATCCGTACGATGAGAAGATCCTCATCACTGTCAAGGAGGCCGCGTGGATGCTCAGTCTCCCTGAGCATGCGATCCGTCAGGCAGTCTCGCTCGGTGATCTTGACCGCGTCTTCATCGGCGAGGGCGCGAGGAACTATCGGATCGTGTACGGATCGCTGCTCGCCTGGGTGAACTCGATGCCGCGAGAGTCCAGGAAAGGCTGGTGGTGAAGATGCGGCCCGAGCACTGGGAGCCGCCCGACCCGCCCAAACTGCTCGTATCGGCCCGACGGGTTGCAGAGGAGTTGGACGTCCCCATCTGGAAGGCCAACGAGATCTGCTGGTGCCTCGACCGGCGCTTCTACGCCCCAGGCCAGACCCACTACCGGGTCACCCGAGCATCACTCGACGCCTTCAAGGCACTCCTGGCTGACGGCATGACGACCCTCGGCGCACGGTCGGTCATGTGGCACTTCAAGCAACGGGGAAGCTTGCCGCCACCAGATCTCGGCAAAGAAGAGCGAGACTGGATCTACTGGCACTCCCGACAACGCCGGCCGAACCGCCGCTGGTGAGAATCGAACCGCTGCCAGGCGCCAAACCTCATGCAGACTCCACAGGATCGTGTCATCACGACCTGCCGGGTCAGGCTGCACCGATCTCCCGGCCCTTCTGCTCTGAACACCCACGCTCCCAGCTGGTGTCGTCGGTCCACACCGCGGCATAGATCTTCAGCCGGTCCAACGAACGCGCAGCGCGTCGCCGCAGCGTACGGGCCGCCTGTGGGTGGTCGCGGGCTACCAGCTCGACGGCCGCAGGTGTGGTCAAGCCGAGTCGTCCGCGACGTGGCGGTGCGCTAACGGTCTCGGCGGCGGCGGCGAGCTCGTGGAGTAGGCGCACATCCTCCTCCTCGACAGCGTGGTCGCGGATTGCCTGGTCGAGGAACTCACACAACTCCACCTCCGGCGCGACCTCCCCCTCCAGGTCTGCGCGATCGTTGGCGAAGCTCGCGAGCATGGCAAGCTCGTCAGTGAGCAGCACATGCTTCCAGTGGCGGTCGGCACGGCTGCCGACACCGAGGGAGGCTGTGACCTCGCGTCGGGTCGCGTTCAGGAGTGCCCGGGCCAGCCACGGCGTTCGTAACCGATGCGCCTGACAGGCCTGCACCCACAGCTCGGAGGCGACCAGTGCATCGATGTCGAGCGACAGGTCGCTCAGCCCTTCTGCGACCCTGCACGCTCCAGGGATCAGGAGCCACACCAGGGCTGCGACTGCTGACCGGTCGCTGGCGGTGAGAGTCGCCAGAGTCCGTAACACCGCCGTCTTGTCCGCGACATCGGCCTTGCGGGTCCATTCTCTGAGGTCCGCGAGGTCATCGACCACGGCCAGGCGCGGGTCGACGGCGCACCATCGTTCCCATCCTTCTCGCGCTTCGGCGAGCAGCGGTGACGCTGGATCGTCGAGTCCAAACTGGTCTGCAACGCTCATCGAGTCCCCCATTCCTGGTTGTCACCAGGTAGGTGCACCGCACAAAGACGCCTCTTGAGCGTGCCAGATCCGAAGAGTTATGTTTTGGTATGGCCATCGGCCACGAGGGCTCGCTGTTGAAGGCCGCTCGCGTTGCTCGCGGGCTGACCCAAGAGACGCTCGCGCGCCGAAGCGGAACGTCACAGCCATCGCTGTCGGCCTACGAACGTGGCACGAAGTCGCCCACCCTGGCGGTCCTGGAGCGGATCTTGCGCTGCCTCGACTTCGAGCTCGCTCTAAACGAGCGGATCATCTTCCACCAGATCGAGGTCGCTGGGCCCGGGCGATCCACGGCCCTGGTGCCGAACCGGCTGTGGCGGTTGTCGCCCGAGCGGTGCTTCGCGCCGCTATGGGTATGGCACGGTCGCGATCACAAGGTGTTCTCCCTGGGTGACCGCGACAAGCGGGCTGCTGGTTATGCCTGGCTGTTGCGCTACGGCGACGAAACGCAGCTCTTCGAGCACCTCGACGCTGCACTTCTGGTCGACGTATGGCCCGATCTGGTTGACGGCCTGCCTCCGGAGATTTGCGAGGCGTGGTGGCCGTTGATCGGCTGGACCAAGGATCAAGCCATCGAGGAGCTGATCCTCGCCGACGCTCAGGCATGGGGGCAGGACTACCGACGCCGAACCGCGACCCGCGCGAAGAGGCTGCGGGTGTTCCGGCGGCTGGCCGAATACGGGTTGGACCCCGATCAGATCCGAGCGCTGATGCGGCACTGGTGACGGGCCCGGCCATCACCACCGGCGTCGACACGCCCGAACAGCATCACGCGGCGGCGTCACCGTCATCAACCTCCTGCTCGACCCGCGCGATGACGTCGTCCTCCCCGGGGGCGGGCGGGAGGGTGAGCAGGGTGCCGTCGGGGCTCTCCCAGCGGAAGGTGCGCTCCATGTGGGAGGCTGGGGTCCGGTCGATGGTGGTGTCGACCTCGATGTAGAAGCCTTCGGTGATCGCCGATGAGGTGTGGCCCAGGAACGTGGCTGCCGCATCACTGTCCATGCCACGGGCGATGACAGTTGCTCCGGTGCGGCGGTACCAGCGCAGGCTGATCCCGGAGTCACCCAAGCCCGCGTCGACCAGAAACTCGCGGAAGGTGCGGCGTACGTTGGGCGGGACCAGCGGGCCACCGGTGCGGCCGGCGAAGATGGTGCGCTCAGTTGGGACGCCGCGCAGCCGGCGGCGGATCACCGCAGCAGCGAACTCCGGGACCGGGACGAGCCGGTTCGAGGAGTCGGTCTTGGGGCGTTCCTGGCGGAAGGTGCCTTTCTTCTTACGCTGCACCACGGTGCCTGTGACCGCGGCGATCATCCCGGCCGGGCCGTCGGTGATGTCGCAGGGGCGCAGGGCCAGCACCTCGCCCGGGCGCATCGCGGTGCCGAGCAGGATCTCGATGATGTCTCGGACCTGGCCGTCGGGTTTCGGGCCCGGCAGCCCGGGCTGGGTGCGCCAGTTGGCGGCGGCCTCGCGGATCTTGCTGACCTGTTCGAGGGTGAGCGCCTTCGGCTTGTTCTTCACCGCTCGCAGCCGTGAGGTGCCCTGGACGGGGTTGCGGTTGATCGCGTCGTGGCGCAGTGCGTAGCCGAAGAGCAGGTTGAGCACAGTGCGGGTCTTGCGGGCGCGGGAGGGCGAGTCGGCCTCCTGGGCATTGAGTAGCGCCTCCACTCGGCCTGTGGTGAGTTCGGCGAGGGTGAAGTGCTCGAACGCGGGCATGATGTACAGGCGGACTTGGTCGCGGTAGTGGTCCTTGGTGCCGTCGGCCAGCTCCTTGGTCTCCAGGTCAGCGTCCCAGCGTTCGACGAGGGTGGTGAACGGCGCGTCGGGGCGCAGGTCGCCGGCGTGACCGAATCCGGGGCGGCGTAGCAGTCGCTTCTTGAGTTCACGCCGTGCCTGCGGTGCTGTCTCTCGGCTGACCCGAACCTGCCGGACCCTGCCGTCGGCATCGCGCACCCGGGTCTCAGCGATCGTCTTCTCACCCTTACGGCGAGTGGTGATCGTGCCGTAGGTGCCGATGTCGATGCGCGGTCGAGTCATCACCGCTCACCCCCGTCAGCCGGCCTCCGCGTCGGGACGATGACGTTGGGCGTCCTCCTCCTCCAGGCTGGCCAGCCAAGCCTCGATCTCGCCCGCCCGGAACCGAAGTTCGCGGCCGACTCGGAATCCCCGCGGCCCGCGGCCCTGGGAGCGCAGGTCGTAGAGGGTCTGGATGGGGACGTGGAGGTGGGCGCAGAGTTCGGAGAGGGTGAGCACGTCTCCGAACGGCGCAGTCGCGGCGTGGGCGTCGTAGGCGTCGGGGTTGTCGTGGGCGTTGTGGTTGGTGTCCATGCACCCCAAGGCACCGAGCCTGCCGCGAGTGGCCGAGACGGCCCGAGGCACCTCGACCATGTCGTCTCGAGCTGAGCGGTGGTTTGGCTGAATTCGCGGAGTAAACGCGGAGCGGGCATCTGTTCATCCTTGGTTCTGGATGCCGGATGCCCGCTCTGACCTGGTATTTCTTGGTGGAGCTGAGGGGATTCGAACCCCTGGCCTTCTCATTGCGAACGAGACGCGCTACCAACTGCGCCACAGCCCCAAGCGATGTGAAACGTTAGCACCTCGCCGCTGGTGATTCCCAATCAGTAGGCATCAGGAGCCGGTGGCGCGGTTGCGGGCCGCGTCGGCGGCCTCGGCAGCGGCACGCTCGGCCTCTTCGGCCTCGCGGACGAGCTTGGAGTCGGCGGCGTTGCGGCCCGAGCTCCACACGCCGGTGGCGTCGAGGTCGATCGTGCGTACGCTGCGGCGCGGCGCCGCCTCCTTGGAGACGTACGTCGGCAGCGGGGTCTCGACCGGCTTCCAGGAACCCTCGGGGATCTGCTCGCCGGTGTCGTCGTGCTCGACGACGGCGACCAGGTCGCCGGTGTCATGGTCGATGTCGAAGGTGACCCGGGGCGGGGTGACCGGCTCGGGCTCGGCGACGTCGGCGGGGAACGGGGTGCGTGCCCAGATCTCCTGCTGGTGGCGGACGCTGAACCGGCAGGTGACCAGCCAGGCGACGACGATCCCGCCTGGGATCGCGATCCAGACGGGCTTGACGACACCGAAACCGGCGAGTGCGCCGACCACGACGAGGCCGAGGAGAAGCACACCGAGCACGATGCTGCGGCGCTTGGCCGCGTCTCGGCCCGCCCTGCGGCGTACGGCCATCGGCACCGGCCGCAGGGCCGGCTCCTCGGACGGAGCAGCCTTCTGCCCCGACTTCTTCGACGACGACTTCTCGGTCACCAGGTCGGTCGAGCTCTTGCCGGTGGCCTCTCGCCGCGCCAGAATTCGGCGCGATGCGGAGATGGCGGCGCTGGCCCGACTCCTGGCACCGTCCTCTGCACTAGCAGTCTGCTCGAGCGCTTTTGGCACCAAGTACACCGCCCACGCCACGGCGAGGGCGACGAAGATGAGTGCGCTCGGGTCCACGTCAAGAAGCGTAGGAGCCTTGACCAGCCCGTAAGCGGATGTGCTGTGGTGTGTCGCGTGTGACTTGTGTGATTTCAGACAGACACGCCGAGGTCAGGGCATCATTCAGGTGACAATCCGAGCCGGGAGAGCATCCCCTGGTGACATTCTTCAACGGTGATCGCGAAGATCCGGTGGTCTCGCCAGGCGCCGTCGATGTGCAGGAATCTGGGCGCATAGCCGATCTCGTCGATGCCCAGCTTCTCCACGACACGCAGCGAGTTGATGTTCTCCGGCCGGATGCAGACCTCGATGCGATGCAGCCGCGCGGTGGTGAAGCAGTGGTCGATGACCAGGGCCACCGCCAACGGCATCACGCCCCGCCCGGCGAACTGCACGTCGATCCAGTAACCGATCGACGCGAACTGCGCCGAGCCCCGCACGATGTTGTTGACCGTGATCTGACCGGCGAACCGGCCGTCGACCTCGATCGCGAACGGATAGGTGGCGCCGCGCTTGGCCTGCCGGCGAAGACGACGTACGAGGCCGGCGAACGTCGTCGGGCGCGCGGCCGAACCGGGCGGCACGGTGGCGTCCCACTGGTGGAGCCAGTCCGCCGAGCGGCGGCGTGCCTCGGTCCACGCCTTGGCGTCGATGCGGTCGAGGGGGCGGATGGTCACCGCACCGTGCGTGAGCACGGCGGGCCAGCCCGGATCGGTCACTGGCCGTTGCCCCGGGAGTGATCGCTGCCGACCGACTGCTCCGCCGCGTGGGGCAGCACCGGGCGCAGGACGTCGATCGCATCCTTCACGCCGCCCCGTGAACCGGGAAGGTTGACCACCACGCACGCTCCGATCTGACCTGCCAGACCGCGGGACAATAACGCCGTCGGGATCCCCTTGGCCACTCCGGCCGCCCGGATGCCCTCCGCGAGCCCGGGGATCTCCCGGTCGAGCAGCGGGCGGGTCACCTCGGGGGTCAGATCGGTCGGGGTGAGCCCGGTGCCGCCGGTGGTGAGCACCACCCTCGCCCCCTCGCGCGCGGCCCGGGCGATCGCCTCACCGACCGGGTCGCCGTCGCGTACGACCTCGGGGGGTGCGACCTCGAAGCCGAGCTCCTCCAAGAAGGCGACGAGGAGCGGACCGGTGGTGTCCTCGTAGACGCCGGCCGAGGCACGGTTGGAGGCGACCACGACGCTGGCGCGCAGGCTCATCGCCCGCCCCGCTGCTGGTCTCGCTGCTGGTCTCGCTGCCAGTCGCCCGACTTCCCGCCGGACTTCGTCTCGACCTGGATGTCGGTGATGACCGCGCCCTTGTCGACGGCCTTGACCATGTCGACCACGGTGAGGCCGGCGACCGCGACGGCGGTGAGCGCCTCCATCTCGACCCCGGTGCGGTCGGTGGTCTTGACTCTCGCGGTGATCTCGACGGCGTCGTCGGCGAGGCTCAGCTCGACCTTGACGCCCGAGATCGCCAGCGGGTGGCACAGCGGAATCAGGTCAGGTGTCTTCTTCGCCCCCATGATCCCGGCGATGCGGGCGACGGCGAGCGCGTCGCCCTTCGGCACACCCTCACCACGGAGCAGCGCGACGACCTCCGCAGAGACCAGCACCCGCCCGGAAGCGGTCGCGACCCGGGCCGTGACGGCCTTCTCGGAGACGTCGACCATCCGGGCGGCGCCGGCCTCGTCGACATGGGTCAGCCTGTCGGCCATCAGAACTCCGCATCCAGCTCGATCACGTCCACCTCGGCATTCTCACCCAGAGAGACCGTCTCCGGTGGGATCACGATCAGGCAGTTCGCGGCGGCGAGGTCACCGATCAGATGCGACCCCGGCCCGCCGACGGGAGACACGCTCGCCTGCGAGCCGTCGTACCAACCGCGCAGATACTGCTCCTTGCCCTGCGCCGAGCGCACGGGATGGGTCAGCGTGGCGCGGCGTACGGGGCGGGCCTCCGGGGTCAGCCCCATCAGCCGGCGCACGGCCGGGAGCACGAAGAGCTCGAAGGAGACGAACGAGGAGACCGGGTTGCCGGGAAGGCACACCACCGGCACGCGCTCCTCGCCGACGCGGCCGAACCCCTGCGGCTTGCCCGGCTGCATGGCCACCGGGCCGAACCACACGCCGTGCGGGGTCAGCGCCTCCTTGACGACGTCGTAGTCGCCCATCGAGACACCGCCGGAGGTGACCACCAGATCAGCGCGTACGAGCTGGTCGGAGAGGGCGGCCATGAACGCCCGCGGCTCGTCGGGCACGATCCCGACGCGGTAGGCGATCGCGCCGGCGCGGCGGGCGGCCGCGGCCAGCAGGAAGGAGTTGCCGTCGTAGATCGAGTCGTGCCCGAGGCTGTCGCCCGGCTCGCGCAGCTCGGTGCCGGTGGAGAGCACCACGACCCTGGGGCGCGGCCGCACCGCCACCTGCGCGCGGCCCACGGATGCGATCAGGCCCAGGTGGCGCGGCCCCAGCACCGTGCCCGCAGGCACGAGCAGGTCACCCTTGGCGACATCCTCACCCGCGTAGCGCACGTGCTGGGCCTCGTCCGGAGTGCGGCGGATCTCGACGGCGGCGACGCCACGGTCGGTCCACTCGTACGGCACGACCGTGTCGGCGCCCGCCGGCATCGGTGCGCCCGTCATGATCTTCGCCGCCGCACCGGGCGGCAACGCGAGCACCGAGGCCTGTCCCGCACCGATCTCGCCGACCACCGGCAACCGCACCGGAGCATCGGCCGACGCCGTCGCGACGTCGGCGTAGTGCACGGCGTAGCCGTCCATCGAGGAGTTGTCGAAGCCCGGCAGCGAGACGCCCGCATGCACGTCTTCGGCCACCGCCAGCCCGAGGCAGTCCATCAGGGGCTGCGGGTAGGCCGGCATCGGCTCGAGGTCGTCCAGAATGCGCTGGCGATGTTCCTGGGGTGTCACCCCGGAGACTCTAGTGCGCGGGGTCGGAGAGGACGGTCGCGGGCGCGACGCGTTCGGCGTTGGCTCCGTCGAGGGTGACCGCACCCATGACCTGGACGCCCTTGCCGAAGGTCCAGTCGCCGTTGACGGTCAACGAGGTCGCATGGCGCAGGGACGGGGCGCCTTCGGGGAAACGCTCGTCGAACTTGGCGACATACTTGTAGTGGTCACCGTCGAGATCGATGAACGGCACCTCGTCGGCGACCTGGTCGAGCACGAAGCCGTCGCCGATGTCGTAGACGTCGGAGCGGAGCACGAGCAGGTCGTTGGTGGTCTTGACCGGCACGAACCGGTCGCGGCCCACCTCGATCAGCTGCGAGCCCTCGAAGACCTCGATCGCGGCACCCATGGCGGTCTCGATCTGCACGACCTTCTCGCTCTTCGGGTCGGCCGGGTCGACGGTCTTCTCGTTGCGGATCATCGGCAGACCGAGGATGCCGTCACGCTCGGCCAGGACCTTCTTGAGCGCCTTGAGGTCGAACCAGATGTTGTTGGTCGAGCAGTACTTGTGGCGGTTGAGATCCTGCAGAGTCACCTTGTCGGCATCGAGCGTCTGCGCGGTCTCGCGCAGGATGAGCCGACCGTCGGCCTTGCGCCGCGCGAAGTGACCACCCTTGCGGTCGCTGGGGGTGCGGCGTACGGCCTCGATCGCGAAGGGCGCACCGCTCTTGGCGAACCAGCCGGCGACCTTCTCGTCGGGCACCGCACCGAGGTTGTCGGAGTTGGAGACGAAGACCCGCTCGTATCCCTGCTCGATGAGCAGGTCGAGGAGGCCGGTGTCGAGCAGCGCGGTGTAGATGTCGCCGTGGCCCGGCGGACACCACTCCAGCTCGGGGTCCTTGGGCCACTCGACCGGGGTGAGGTCTTTGACGAGCAGCCGCGGCTCGCGGTTCTGCAGGAACTCCAGGGGCAGCCCCTCGACGGGCAGGTCCTCGTAGCGCTCGAGCGCGGCCAGACTGTCCTCGGAGGTGCGGAAGGAGTTCATCAGCAGCAGCGGGAGGCGTACGTCGTACTTCTCGCGCATGTGCAGGATCTGGCGCGCGATCACGTCGAGGAAGCTCAGCCCCTTGCGCACGCACAGCAGCGACTTGGCGCGGTCCATGCCCATCGAGGTGCCCAGACCGCCGTTGAGCTTGATGACCGCGGTGGTCGAGATGGCGGTGTGGGCCTCGTCGTCGGAGACCTCGGCATCGTGGATCGACGGGATGTCGACCGGCTCGATGGTGTCCTCCGGAATCATCCCGGTCTCACCGTGCTCGAGCTGGCGGTAGTAATGTGCGAACGTCTGCACCGCGACGTCATCCACGCCGGCGTCGCGCATCTTAGCCATTGCCTTGGCCAAACCTGGGCTACCCATGGGGGAAAGCCTAGGCTGTCGTCGTGTCGGATTCACACACGCCTCCGGGTTCTGATGGTCCAGCCCCCGCCGACTTCATCGGGCGAAAGACTGCCCTACGCGACCAGCTGATCACCAGCCGGGGACGCATCGGGGTGCCACAGCTCGGTGAGCTGGCCCGGGCACTGGCGCACGTGGTGACAGACATCCCAGACGTACGCCGCGCCGCGACCGTGGCGCTCTACGTCTCGATCGGCAGCGAACCGGGCACCGGACCGCTCCTCGACGAGCTCGACGCGGCGGGCAAGCGCGTGCTGCTTCCGTGCCTGCTGCCCGACAACGACCTCGACTGGGCGGTCTACGACGGGTCGCTGGTCAGCGCCGCGCGGGGGCTGCTCGAGCCCGGCGGTGAACGACTGGGGGTCTCGGCGATCGCTCAGGCAGACGTCGTGCTGGTGCCGGGCCTGGCCGTCGACGCGCGCGGCAACCGGATGGGACGTGGCGGCGGCTCCTACGACCGCGTGCTCGGGCGGGTGCCCGTCGGCACGCTCACCTGCGCTCTGCTGTATCCATGGGAGATCGGCGTCACGGTGCCCATGGAGGCGCACGACCGGGCCGTGGCCGCGGCCGCGAGCGCGGAGGGAATGCGGCGCTTCGACTAGGCGTTCGCTAACATTGGCAGTCGCGCCTGTCGAGTGCCAGATTTCTGTTCTAGGAGACCCGTGCCCACCTATCAGTACGCCTGCACCGAGTGCGGCCACGCCTTCGACCAGTTCCAGAGCTTCAGCGAAGCCTCGCTGACCGAGTGCCCCGAGTGCGGCGGCAAGCTGCGCAAGGTCTTCAGCGCCGCTGGCGTCGTCTTCAAGGGATCGGGCTTCTACCGCACCGACTCCCGCTCCAGCGGCTCGTCCTCCACCTCGTCGACGTCTTCGTCGTCGTCCTCGTCGTCCTCGGACTCGAGCTCCTCCTCGCCGGCCCCCGCCACCTCCAGCTCCTCCGACTGACTCACTCTTTCCCCCGCCCGCCGAGAAGTCACTCGTGCAGGCCGAGGGGTCACTTCTGCAGGTCGAGACGTCACCTTGGTGACGCCTCGGCCTGCAGAAGTGACCCCTCGGCAGTGGGTTATCCACAGGGTTGTTCACAGGGGTCTTGGGGGTGTGGATAGCGAGGTGCGGGGATGCCAGGGGCGGCTTAGCGTGCCGGGATGTTCACACGCCTCACCACATCCGCCCGCCGCGTACGCCGCGGGGTTCTCGCCCATCGACGCCTGCTGGCGTTCCTGCTGACCGCGGCAGCGGTCGCGATCGGACTCTCGGCCGCGAGGCCGCACCCGCCCGACACCACGACGATGGCGGTGGCCTCACGAGATCTGCCGGTCGGCGCCGTCATCGGCGCCGCCGACCTGACCGAGGTCGAGACCGACCCGTCCCAGCTGCCCGCCGACCTGGCCGAGACTCCGATCGGCGAGCGCCTGGCGGCACCCCTGCGACGCGGCGAGCCGGTCACCGACGTACGCCTCGTCGGTCCCGACCTGACGGAGGGCCGTCCTGACCTGGTTGCGGTGCCCGTCAGGCTTCCCGACGCCGAGATGGCGGGGCTGCTCCGGGTGGGCGACACCGTGGATCTCTACGCCACCGACCCCGCCACCGCCGAGACCGCCCAGGTCACAACCGACACGCTGATCCTCAGCCTCCCTCACCGCGCTGAGCCGACCGGAGATGATTCGGTAGCACAAGCGAAGAGCGAAGGGATCGGCGCAGCGAACACGTCGACAGGCCGCTTGGTCATCGTCGGAGTGGCCGCGAGCAGTGTCGAGGACGTCACGTCCGCAGGGGTGGGTGGTTACCTCACCTTCGCCTACTGACTTCCCCGGTCAGCGCCGCATTCCGGGAGTATCCTTCACCTCACACACTGATCAACAGGAGAGCACGACAATGGACGGTTTCAAGAAGTTTCTGCTCCAGGGTGACCTGATCAAGCTCGCCGTGGCATTCATCATGGGCGGGGCGTTCGCCACGGTCGTGACCGCGACCGTCACGGTGATCATGGACCTGATCGGCAAGGTCGGCGGCACGCCCGACTTCTCCGGCTGGGCCCCGGGCGGCGTCCACCTCGGCGCCTTCTTCACCGCGCTGATCGCCTTCATCATCCTCGCCGCGGTCGTCTACTTCGGCATCGTCAAGCCCTACACCGCTGCCAAGGAGCGCTACTTCCCGGACCCCGAGCCGGGCGAGACCGAGGTCGACCTGCTCAAGCAGATCCGCGACAGCCTGGCCGCCCGCTGATCAACACCTCGTCGGTGCCGCCTCACCCTCCGTGGTGGGGCGGCACCTGTGATTTCAGCCAACGGTCGGAGGCCGACTCTCCCGACTCCGCGGAGGTCTCCCGCTCGTCCTGAGTCGTCTCGGGGAGCACGTCACCGAAGATCCGCGCCAGCCGCTGCTTGCGCTTCCACTCCGGCTCCTTGGGCTCCGGCTTCTCCGACTGTCCTGCTTCGTCGGGCGAGGAATCCTCAGCCATCAGCACAGTCCCGCGCGATCGCGGGCAGCCTTTGCATCTTCAGCGATCTGATCGAGCTCCTCCTCGGAGGCGCCGCTGCTCGCTCCGTCGGAGGCATCGCCTGTGGTCTCCCCGGACTCCGCCTCGCCGGTGGGAGCAGGATCGGCGGTCTCACCGTCACTGCCCTCGTCGCCAGAGCCTTCGCTCTTCTTGGCGCCCGATGCCTGGCCGGCATCAAGCGCACCCGCAGCGATCTTCTTGGTCAGCGGCTTGTCATTGGCGATCGCCTTGAAGACATTTTTGGCCTTCTCCTCGTCGAGCACGACCGTGGCTTCAGGGTTGTCGGGGTCGGGAACGGTCGGGATGGTGAGGAACTTGATGTTCTCCATCCCGACGCTCTGGAAACCGGATCCGATCTTCGCCATCGAGTCGAGGTTGTCCTTGAGGCCCTCATCCATCGTCAGACCCTTGGTCGCGGCATTGAGGAAACCGAGCACCTTCGTCGGGCTCGACAAGGTGTCGCCGGAGAGGAGCTTTGCCGCCATCGATCCGATGAACGCCTGCTGGCGTTTCGACCGGTCGAGGTCCCCGCCGTCACCGAGACCGTGACGCAGACGAACGTAGTTGAGCGCCTGCTTGCCTGACAGCGTCTGATCACCGGCGTCGAAGTGTGCGCCGGTGTAAGGGTCGTCGACCTCTTGGGGAAGGCAGACGTCGACCCCGTCGATGGCGTCGACCATTCCCTTGAAGCTCGAGAAGTCGACGACGACCACATGGTTGACCTGTACGTCGCACTTCGCGCCGCACATGTCGTCGGCCACGGACTCCACCTGAGCGATCGTGCAGGTGGGGCCGGCAGTCGAGTAGGCCTCGTTCCAGCGCACGTAGTCGGCTGCGGCCGCCTTTCCGCCCTCCTCACGATTGCACGAGGGCCGGTCGACCATGGTGTCGCGCGGGATCGATACCCCGTAGGCGAACTTCCGGTTGGCGGAGAGGTGCAGCAGGATATTGGTGTCGGAGCGCTGCCCGTCCTTGGTGAGACCGTCGACGTTGCATCCCTTGCAGTCACGACTGTCCGACCCCATCACCAAGATGTTGATCGGCTCCTTGGGACCAACATCGCCCGAACCCTCCAGGCTCACGGTGTCGATGTTCGACTTGAGGTGCCGATAGGTGTAGACCGTGAACAGCCCGACGACGAGGGCCAGCACGAGCAGCGTCGAGCCGAGGACCTGCCAGACACCGATGCGCGGCTTGTCGTGGCCGTCGTGCTCGCCCGGCGGATAGGCGGCGTACGGATCCTGGTAGCTCTCTCGCGGGCCGAAGTCGTCATAGGCCTCGTCGCCGTAGCCGGGTTCGAAGGCAGCGGACCGGCCCCGCGCGGGCGGGTAGTCGTCGTGGCGGGCCTCGTGCAGCTCACCGCGGGAGGACGTACGGCCAAGCGGCTGGTCGGCGGGGGCGGCGGCCGCACCCGGATCGTTCCAGTCGAACTCCCGGGCGGCGGAAGGCGCCAGCTGCTGGTCGGGGGCCTGCGGAGCGGGGGGCGGGAAGGTCTCCTGCCGATACCAGTCCTGCACCGGTGCGACCGCGGTCTCCTCGGGCGAGGGCGCCGGCGCGGGCGGAGGCGTCGGAACGTGACGGCCGGGTCGCGGGTTGTCGCGCAGCGGACGGGCCACGGCGGTGACGTCCGGATCGCTCCACTCCTGGGGCGCGGGCGGAGCGGGCCGCGGCGTCTCGCCAGAGGCCTCCCGGCCCATCGCCTGGTAGCGCTCGGCCCTGGTCGGCTCGCGCCGTGCCGGCACGGCGGGCGGAGCAGGATGCGGACGCTCGGCGCGGGGCTGCTCCGGCTGGCTCGGGGCAGCAGGCGCCGGTGGCGTCGGGCGGGCCGCACGACGGCCGCCGCCCGATGGGGACGGCGCAGACGGTGCAGACGGCGAGGGAGGCGCGGGCGGAGGGGGTGAGACGAACTCCGAGGCGGCCGGGCGGGCAGCACGACGACCACCACCAGGCTCGGCCGACGGCTGGTCGGTCGGCACGTCAGCGGCCCGCGCGCCACGAGCCCGAGTGCCCCCGGACTCGTTCGCCTCGGGCTCCTCGGCGCCGTACATCCACTCGAATCCGGACACGCCCGAGCCTGAGTCCTCGCCCCCTCGTCGGGGAGGCATGGGGTCAGGCATAGATCACCGTCACTCGTCGCTTGGCTTCGGGGGATTCGGGTTGAATCGACGGTGACTCAACCTACGCGAGGGCCCCAAGTCTGGCCCCAGTGCGCATCGAACCCCAAACCGTAGTATCCCCCAACGTCATGGCAAGATATCGGGGTATGCCCCAGTAGCTCAGTGGATAGAGCAGCCGCCTCCTAAGCGAAAGGTCGCAAGTTCGACTCTTGCCTGGGGCACCAAGCACTACCCCTCGACGACCTCGAACCGCATCCCAGCGGCCTGAAGACGAGTCAGAAGCGCATCCCCCATCGCGACCGCCGTGGTCACCGACCCAGCGGTCTCGGGAAGCGAGTCGAAGGCGAGGCAGAGCGCCGACTCGGCCAGCATCTTGGAGGTCTCGGAGTAGCCGGGGTCGCCGCCGGAGACCTTGGTGTGGATGCGTCGGTCACCCGACTCCCCCACGAAGTCGACGCTGAACCACGACTTCTCGCGGCGGCCCTGCGACGGCCCGCTGCCCTGCTTGACCCGCTCGCCGATCTTGGCGCGCAGCGGCGGCACCTGCAGCGCGAGCGCCAGACCGCTGACCCCGACCACGCCGCCGACGGCGTACTTCAACGTCTTGGTGCCGGCGAAGTGCGAGTAGCTGAACGCCGGCCCGTACGCCTCCAGCGCCGCCCCGGAGCGGGCGACGATGAACGGGTCGATGGTCGGCAGCGGCAGCAGCCAGTAGCCCAGCTCGCGTTCGCGACCCAGGCTGGGCTTCGCCGCTCGCGACCTGCGCCCCACCGGCCGCTCCTCGAGCGCCCGGCGCTCCCGTGAGGCCGCCGCCATCTCCCGCGGCCGCGAGATCTGGCCGAGCGCGGAGTGGAAGGTGCCGCCGGAGAAGGTGGCGTTGGAGCGGACGATGCCCTTCATCGCCAGCGGCTCGGTGATCTCGCCACGGGCCGCGAGCTCACGCACCGTGAAGTAGGCGCCGAGGTCGTGCGGGATCGAGTCGAACCCGCAGGCGTGCACGATGCGGGCGCCGTTGGCACGGGCGACGGCGTCGTACTTCACGAACATCCGGTCGACGAACTCGGGTTCGCCGGTCAGGTCGACATAGTCGGCACCGGCTTCGGCGCAGGCCTTCACCAGCGGCTCGCCGAACTCGAGGTAGGGCCCGACGGTGGTGATCACGACGCGGGCTCGCGCCGCGAGCGTGGCCAGCGAGGCGGAGTCGTTGACGTCGGCCTCGATCAGCTCGACATCGGCAGATCCCAGCGAGTCACGGACACCCGCGAGACGCTCGGGCGAGCGGCCGGCGAGCGCCCAGCGGAGACCGTCGGGGGCGTGCTCGGCGAGGTAGCCGGCGACCAGACCGCCGGTGAACCCGGTCGCACCGAACAGGACGATGTCGAGATCGCGAGAAGTCGTCATGCCCGCTACCTTTCCAGAAGCCGGGAATTCTGCGGAAGGCACGGTCACCAGGTCATCAAATGTTGCATCATTGGCGATACGCTAGAGCCGTTTGTCGAGGCAGGTCGCGTTGCGATAGACCAGCATCGACGAACGGCCCGACACCATCCACAACAATGAGATGAGCGAGACGAGCCAAGTGGGCGACGCGACGATCAGCGTGCTGCTCGTCGACAGTCACGATGTCGTGCGTGTCGGCGTGCGATCGGTGCTGCTCGCGGAGACCGACATCGAGGTCGTCGGCGAGGCGCGCACCGCGGCCGAGGCGCGGCCGTTGATCGCCACGCTCCGCCCCGACGTGCTGGTGCTCGATGCCCATCTGCCCGACTCCTCGGGCGTCGCGCTGTGCCGCGAGGCGCTGACGATGACGCCCGAGATCCGCTGCCTGGTGCTGGCCACCGACGCCGACGACCAGGTGATGAGCCAGGCGATCATGGCCGGTGCCGCCGGCTACGTGCTCAAGCAGATCGAGGCGGCCAGCCTGGTCTCCGGCGTACGCCTCGTGGCCAGCGGCCACACGCTCTTCGACCCCGAGGCCGCCGCCAAGGTCGTGCACAACGTCGAGGCACGGCGCCGGATGCACGAGGTGGTCGCCGACCTGACCCCGCAGCAGCGGCGGATCCTGGTGCTGCTCGCCGAAGGCATCTCCAACCGGCAGATCGCCGAGCGTCTGGTGCTGGCGGAGAAGACCGTGAAGAACCACATCACCGGGCTGCTGGCCAAGCTCGGCGTCAGCCACCGCACGCAGGCCGCGCTGATGGCGAGCCAGCTGCTCGAGGACGGCGTCGTGCCCCGGCCGACGTCGCCGGCCGACGATGCGCGACAGGCTCGCCCTGGCTCCGGCCCGAAGCCTCCGCGCCCCCGCGGCCCGGCCGCGTCGCGTCCGCCGGAGCGTTCCCGGTGACGCGAGTGCGCACCTGACCTGCGGCGATCCGAGTACCGTTGTCGGCATGTGCCGCAACATCCGCCCGCTCCACAACTTCGAGCCGCCCGCCACCAACGACGAGGTCGCCGCCGCCGCCCTTCAGTTCGTACGCAAGGTGAGCGGCACCACGAAGCCGTCTGCCGCCAACCAGGAGGCCTTCGACCACGCCGTCGCCGAGATCGCCCACATCACCCGGCATCTTCTCGACGACCTGGTCACCAACGCGCCCAAGAAGAACCGCGAGGTCGAGGCCGCCAAGCGCCGGGCCCGCGCCGAGGGCAGGTACGCCTCTTGACCCTGGGGGCGCCCGCCGAGGCCAGCAGCTACGCCGCGGCGATGGCACTCCTCGAAGACCGACCGCTCGTGGTGCTGACCGGGGCAGGCGTCTCGACCGACTCGGGCATCCCCGACTATCGCAGTCCCGGCAGCCCGGCACGGCAGCCGATGACCTATCAGCAGTTCATCTCCGGACCGCAGGAGCGGCAGCGCTACTGGGCCCGCAGCCACCTCGGTTGGCGGCGGATGGGCAACGCGACACCCAACGCCGGCCACCGGGCGGTCGCGGCGATCGACCCCGACCTGCTGATCACCCAGAACGTCGACGGGCTGCACGAGCAGGCGGCGCCCTCGCCGGCGGCGAACCGACGGATCGTGCCGCTGCACGGTCGGGTGGCCGACGTCATCTGCCTGTCGTGTCGCACGGTGAGCGCACGCCGCGATCTCCAGGCGCGCATGGAGCCGCTCAACGTCGGCTGGGCCGAGGCGCACGCCGACGTGGAGACCCGGCCCGACGGTGACGTCGCCCTCGAGGAGACCGCGGACTTCGTGGTGCCCGACTGCGAGATCTGCGGCGGGATCCTCAAACCCGACGTCGTCTTCTTCGGCGAGAACGTGCCCAAGGACCGGGTCGCCCGGTGCACGGACGCGGTCGACGCACTGGCCACGTGCGACGGGGCGCTGCTCGTCGCCGGCTCCAGCCTGACGGTGATGAGCGGCTACCGGTTCGTACGCCGCGCCGCGAAGGCCGCGACCCCGGTCGTCATCGTCAACCGGGGCGCCACCAGGGGTGACGCGGAAGCGGCGTACAAGCTCGAGACCGGCACCAGCGAGTTCCTCGCCGATCTGGCCTCGCGCCGAGACTCACGCCCAGAATCAAGCAGAGCGTGACTCGGCCAGGCTCGACATGCGCCCGGCGGCCTCGTCGACGGAGAGTCTGGCACCGATGAAGAAGTGGTAGACCGGGCCCTCGTCGATCAGCAGCACCTTGGCGCTGTGGAAGTCTCCACCGAGGTCGGTGAGCACGATCTCCTCACCGCGCTCGAGATGGCGGGTCAGACCGGTGTCAGTGTGATGGACGGCAACTGGGCGGAACGTCTCGTCCAGCTCGCGACCACGAGCGGGCAGATGAACGACCTCCATAGAGCTCTCCCCTCCGGAGACCCCCGCAAGTCTCGACATGACAACTGCTGAAGCCAGATCGATGAACTGGTCCTCAGCAGGCCGCGCACGTCAAACATAAGCATCTAGGACCTAATCGGTCCAGAGTCATGTGCCAGATTCTGCCGACGTCGAGATAATTTCACCGGACGTTGCACACGTAGGCCCGACGTTGCCCCGTCGGAGCCGATTCGTGGGGCCGAGAGAGCTCAGAGAGCCTTGACGAAGATGTGGTCGGCGGCCTCGGGGATGATCTCGGCCGTCTCGCCGCCGGAGCCGAGCATGACCCCGTCGGCGGTCGCCATGATCGCGACCGTCTGGTCGGGGGTCGCACCGACCCGGCGCAGCGCGCTCATCAACGACTCGTCCTTCTGCATCTCCTCGGAGATGCGGCGCACCAGCACGGTGACGCGCTCGGCGCCGGCCGCGGCGGTGAGCGACTGGACACCGGCCATGAAGTCTTCACCGGTGGCCTTGCCGCCGAGCTCGTCGAGACCGGGGATCGGGTTGCCGTAGGGGGACTCGGTCGGGTCGCCGAGGAGATCGAGCAGGCGCTTCTCGACGGTCTCCGACATGACGTGCTCCCAGCGGCACGCCTCCTCGTGGACGAGCTCCCAGTCGAGACCGATGACGTCGGTGAGCAGGCGCTCGGCGAGACGGTGCTTGCGCATCACCCGGGTGGCCAGACGGTGGCCCTCGTCGGTGAGCTGCAGGTGACGGTCGCCCTCGACGGTGAGCAGGCCGTCTCGCTCCATCCGGGCGACGGTCTGGGAGACCGTGGGGCCCGACTGGTGGAGACGCTCCGCGATGCGAGCGCGCAGCGGGATGATCCCCTCTTCGACCAGCTCGTAGATGGTGCGAAGGTACATCTCAGTGGTGTCGATGAGATCGCTCACGAATTAATCCTACGTCCTCGCATAAGTAAAACCGAACCAGGCAGAAACCGCCCCCGACGACGTCGCCCTGCCCACGAGACCACGCTTGCGATCCCTTACGGGCCCTCGTGCTCGAGGGCCTCGTTGTATCTGGCCAGCATACCGCCGAGTGCATCGATCTCGTCGGGGCTCCAGTCGGCGAGGCGGTCCTCGAAACGTACGCGACGCTCTCGTGTCACCCGGTCGAGCCCCTGGCGCGCCTCGTCGGTCACCGAGACGAGGCTGGCCCGGCCGTCGTCGGGATCGGGATGACGCTCGAGCAGGCCGAGGTCGGTCATCGACTGCACCGTCCGGCTGACCGCGCCCTTGTCGAAACCGAGGCCGTCGACCAGGGCCGAAGCCCGCACCGGACCGTGCTCGGCGACCCAGGTCAGCATCAGGTAGCCACCGGGCGGAAGGTCGGGGTGAAGCATCCGGCCGCGGGCACGCAGCACGCGCTTGCCACGCCACAGGAGCACCCCGATCTCCGCCTCGAGCCGGCTCAGCGACTCGTCGCGGATCTCCGCACCGCCACCGTCACCGGGCTTGTCCGTGGAGCTCATCGCCGGACGGCTCCCCCGGTCTCGAGCTCGGCGGTGACCTCAGGGGCGGCGGCGTCGACGAGCACGTCGTCGTTGGTGGTCTTGAGCGGGACCTCCTTGATGGCCACGATCGCGACCAGCGCGATCAGCGCACACGGGAGGGCCACCAGGAACAGGTCGGCGGTGGCGACGGCGAAAGCGTGCTCGTAGAGGGTCTGCATAGCGCTCGGCATGCTAGTCGGGTCGGCGAGGCCGCCACCCTGGAGGGCCTCGAGCTCGGCGGGCGTGACCTTGCCGCTGGCGACCAGCTCGGGGACGCCGTCGCTGATGACGTCCTCGACACGGTGGGAGAGCACGGCACCGAGCGCCGCGATGCCCATCGAGCCGCCCATCGACCGGAAGAAGGCGACGACGGACGACCCGGCGCCCATGTCCTTGTTGGCGAGGTTGTTCTGCACGGCGAGCACGAGGTTCTGGTTGGTCGCACCGACGCCGAGGCCGACGACGGCCATGAACGCACCGACCACGGCGATGTTGGTCTGCTCGTCGATGGTGCTGAGCAGGAAGAGGCCGATGGGCAGCATGATGCCGCCGAAGACCAGGTAGCGCTTCCAGTGGCCGGTGGCGCTGATCAGGCGACCGGTGACCATCCCGGCACCGGAGAGCCCGAGCACCATGCAGATCGACATCAGGCCGGCGTGGGTCGGCGTCATGCCGCGCGCGGTCTGGAAGTACTGCTGCAGGTAGACGGTCGCGCCGAACATCCCGGCGCCGACGAAGAACGAGGCGATGGTGGCGAGCACCATGGTGCGGTCGCGGAAGAGCCGCAGCGGGATGATCGGCTCCGTGGCATACCTGCCCTCGACCAGGATCGCGAGAGCGAGCACCACGACGCTGCCGGCAACCAGGGCGTACGAGGTCAGCGAGGTCCACTCGAAGGAGCTGCCGCCCAGGGTGACCCAGATCAGCAGCATCGAGACGCCGGCCACCAGCAGGAACGCGCCGAGGTAGTCGATGCTGACCTCGCGGCGCACCTGCGGGAGGTGGAGGGTCTTCTGGAGCAGCACGAACGCGACCACGGCGAACGGCACACCGACGTAGAAGACGCCCGGCCAGCCGAACGGGGAGTCGACGATCACGCCGCCGACGAGCGGCCCGATCACGGTGGCCAGCGCGAAGACCGCGCCGATGTAGCCCGAGTAGCGGCCGCGCTCACGCGGGGAGACGATCGTCGCGATGATCACCTGGATCAGGGCGACGATGCCGCCCATGCCGAGGCCGGCGATGACGCGGCCGGTGATGATCACCGGCATCGACGGCGCCAGCCCACAGATCGCCGAGCCGAGGATGAACAGACCCAGCGCGGCCTGGACCAGCACCTTCTTGTTGTAGAGGTCGGCGAGCTTGCCCCAGATCGGCGTGGTCGCGGTCATCGCCAGCATGCTCGAGACGACGATCCAGGTGTAGCCACCCTGAGTGCCGCCGAGGTCGGTGACGATCCGCGGCAGGGCGTTGGCGACCGACGTGCTGGACAACATGGCGACGAAGAGCGCCATCAGGAGGCCGGAGAGCACCTCCATGATCTGACGGTGGGTCATCTGCGGGGCCGCGGTGGCCTGCGACGACGACTGGGGCGAAGACTCTGACAAGTGACGACCGGCTCTCAAGAATTGGTTGACGAACAGCAACTAATATACGCCGGGTTAGTTGCGATCTACAACTTGTCATCGGTCACATCGGTCGCCCATCGGTCGCCCATCGGTCGCCCACGGGTCGCCCGAAATGGGACGACCCGCAGGCGGGCCTCTGGCCAACCCGGTGGATGAGTCCGGTACGCCTGCGGGTCGGGTGGCTGCTGTTGGATTGCCAGCCCACATCCCTCGTTGGGGGCGCTGCTAGCGAGCAGCCACCTCACGCATCCAATCGTTCTTCATCTGATCGGATCACCTCCTTTCCCGTGTGCCTCAACGGTAGGCGTCTGGGGGTGGCGGGTTCAAAGGGTTTATTTCACGGAGCGATCAGCTCATGCGGTCGCCGGCTCCTCCTCCACGATCGCGTGCCGGAACTGCGACCGGTAGAGCTCGGCGTAGGCGCCCTCCGCCTCGAGCAGCTCGGCGTGGTTGCCCTGCTCGACGATCGCGCCGTCACGCATGACCAGGATCAGGTCGGCGTCGCGGATCGTGGAGAGCCGGTGGGCGATCACGAACGACGTACGGTCCGAGCGAAGCGCGGCCATCGCGTGCTGCAGCAGCAGCTCGGTGCGGGTGTCGACCGACGAGGTGGCTTCGTCGAGGATCAGCAGCGACGGCTCGGCGAGGAAGGCTCGCGCGATGGTGACCAGCTGCCGCTCGCCGGCGGAGAGGTTGCCGCCGCCGTCTGTGATCAGGGTGTCGTAGCCGTCGGGCAGCGAGTGCACGAACCGGTCGACGTACGTCGCGGTGGCTGCCTCCAGCACCTCCTCCTCGGTGGCTGACGGCCGCCCGTAGAGGATGTTGTCGCGGATCGTGCCCTCGAAGAGCCAGGTGTCCTGGAGCACCGTGCCGGTGCGGGCACGCAGGTCGGAGCGCGGGATCGAGGCGATGTCGGCGCCGTCGAGAGTGATCCGGCCGCTGTCGAGCTCGTAGAACCGCATGATCAGGTTGACCAGCGTCGTCTTGCCGGCACCTGTCGGACCGACGATCGCCACGGTCTGACCCGGACGGGCCACCAGGGAGAGATCCTCGATGAGCGGCTTGTGCTCGTCGTAGGAGAACGAGACGTGCTCGAAGCGGACCTCACCGGCACCGGCGCCCCCGGTGCGCGGGGCGCCGGCGTCGGGCGACTCCTCCTCGGCGTCGAGGAGCTCGAAGACCCGCTCGGCCGAGGCGACGCCCGACTGGAGCAGGTTCATCATCGAGGCGAGGGTGGTGATCGGCTGGGTGAACTGCCGCGAGTACTGGACGAACGCCTGCAGCTCGCCCAGGCTCAGCGCTCCGCTCGCGACGCGGAGCGAGCCGACCACGCAGACCACCACGAACATGAGGTTGCCGACGAACATCATCAGCGGCATCAGGATCCCGCTGATGAACTGGGCCTTGAAGGCCGCGCCGAAGAGCTTGTCGTTCTCCTCGGCGAACGTCTTCTCGACCTCCTCCTGGCGGCCGAAGACCTTGACCAGGTCGTGGCCGGAGAAGGTCTCCTCGATGTGACCGTTGAGCTTGCCGGTGTGACGCCACTGGGCCACGAACTGACCCTGCGACCGCTTCATCACCGTGCGCGTGACGAGCACCGAGACCGGCACCGCGAGCAGCGCGATCAGAGCAAGCACCGGGCTGATCCAGAACATCATGAACAAGACCGTGACCAGCGTGAACAGCGCGGTCAGCACCTGGCTGAACGTCTGCTGCAGCGTCTGGCTGATGTTGTCGATGTCGTTGGTGACCCGGCTGAGCAGCTCGCCGCGGGGCTGCTTGTCGAAGTAGGACAGCGGCACGCTGTGCACCTTCTTCTCGACGTCCTCACGCAGGCCCTTCACGGTGCCTTGTACGACCGAGTTGAGGATCCAGCCCTGCACGAAGGAGAGCAGCGACGCGACCAGGTAGACGACGAGCACGATCGCCAGCGCGTTGCGCAGCGCGTCGAAGTCGACGCCCTGCCCCGGGGTGACGTAGTCCATCCCCGAGAGCATGTCGGCGAGCTTGTCGTCACCCTTCGCACGCAGACCCTCGACGGCCTCCTCCTGGGTGACTCCAGCGGGCAGCTCCTTGGAGAAGATGCCGCCGAAGATGATGTTGGTGGCCTTGCCGAGCAGCCACGGGCCGAGCGACATCAGCGTCACGCTGACCGCGGCCAGGACGATCGTCACCACGGCGTGCACCTTGAACGGCGCCATCCGGCGCAGCAGGCGCTTGGCCGAGGGACCGAAGCTCATCGCCTTGTCGCCGACCGAGCCACCGGCGCCCATCCCGGGCCCGCCGGGACGTACGATCCGCTCGGTCTTCTTCATCTGGCCGTTCTCCTGGCCGCTCTTCTGGTCGCTCATGCTGCGGCCTCCTCTGCGCTGAGCTGGGAGGAGACGATCTCCTGATAGGTCTCGTTGTCGGCGAGCAGCTGCTCGTGGGTGCCCTCGCCGACGATGACTCCGTCCTCGAGCACGAGGATCTTGTCGGCGTCTCGGATGGTCGAGACCCGCTGCGCGACCACGATCACCGTGGCGTTGCGCGTCTCCGGCGCGAGCGCGGCGCGGAGGCGGGCGTCGGTGGCGACGTCGAGCGCTGAGAACGAGTCGTCGAAGAGATAGATGTCGGGCCGTCTCACCAGGGCCCTGGCGATCGCCAGGCGCTGCCGCTGACCGCCCGAGACGTTGGTGCCGCCCTGGTCGATCTCGGCGTCGAGGCCGGTGCCGTCCTCGGGCGCCATCTTGGCGACGAAGTCGCTGGCCTGGGCCACCTCGAGCGCGTGCCAGAGCTCCTCGTCGGTCGCGTCCGGCTTGCCGTGGAGCAGGTTGGAGCGGACGGTGCCGGTGAAGAGGAAGGCCTTCTGCGGCACCAGCCCGAGGGTGCTGCGCAGCGTGGCCGGGTCGAGGTCGCGTACGTCGATCCCGCCGACCTCCACGACACCCGCCGTCGCGTCGAAGAGCCGCGGCACGAGGCCCAGAAGGGTCGTCTTCCCGGCACCGGTGGAGCCGATGATCGCGACGGTCTGCCCCGGCCGGGCCTCGAAGGTGAGGTCCTGGAGCACGGGGTGGTCCGCGCCGGGGTAGGTGAATCCGGCGCCCCGCATGTCGACGTGACCGTGACGCGTGATCTCGGTGACTCCCGCCACGGGCGGGGTCACGCTGGTCTCGGTGTCGAGCACCTCGGCGATCCGGTCGGCGCAGACGGCCGCACGCGGCACCTGCATGAGCATGAACGTGCCCATCATGATCGACATCAGGATCTGCATCAGATACTGCAGGAAGGCCGTCAGCGGGCCGACCTGCATCTCGCCGTTGTCGACCCGGATGCCACCGAACCAGATCACCGCGACGCTGGCGACGTTGATGACCAGCATCATCACCGGGAACATCGTCGACATCCAGCGTCCGGCCCGCAGCGCGACGTCGGTGAGCTCGTCGTTGGCCTTCGCGAAGCGCTCGGTCTCCTGACGCTCACGGACGAACGCCCGGATCACCCGGATGCCGGTGATCTGCTCGCGCAGGATGCGGTTGACCGCGTCGATGCGCTCCTGCACCTTGCGGAAGTTGGGCACCATCCCGCGCACGATGACCGCCATCGAGACGAGCAGCGCGGGGATCACGACCGCGAGCAGCCAGGAGAGCTCGGCGTCCTCCCGGATCGCCATCACGACGCCGCCGACCATCATCATCGGCACCATCACCGCGAGCGTGCAGGTGAGCACGGCGAGCATCTGCACCTGCTGCACGTCGTTGGTGGTGCGGGTGATCAGCGACGGGGCGCCGAAACGGCCGACCTCGCGGGCGCTGAACGAGCCGACCTTCGCGAAGATCGCCGACCGCAGGTCACGCCCGAAGCTCATCGAGCTGCGCGCGGCGAAGTAGACGCTGGCGATCGAGCACAGGATCTGCACGAGCGCGACGCCGAGCATGATCGCGCCGATCTGGAGGATGTAGCCGGTGTCGCCCTCGGCCACGCCGTTGTCGATGATGTCGGCGTTGAGGCTCGGCAGCAGCATGAACGCGGTCGTCGAGAAGAGCTGCAAGACCGCGATGACGACCAGGAACTTCTTGTAGGGGAGCAGATAGTCCCGCAACAGTCGGAGGAGCATTCAGGGAGTCTCTCTGTTCAAGATGCCGCCGAGCAGCACGTCGATGACGTCCTCGCTCTTCAGCGGCTGGTTCGTTCGGTTCAGACCGGGGAGCCAGGCCCCGATCGTGAGGCTGCGCAGCACCATCGCGGCCTTCCAGGGCGTGAGTCGCAGCTCGGCTGCGTGTGGCTCGAAGACCAGCCGGGCGAGATCGTCGATCAAGGTCTTGTTGGCCTCGATCAACGTGTTCGGCGAACCGCCGGGCGGGCGCAGGCCGTCGTGCCCTGCCGCCTCGGCCAGCGCCGAGCGCACCGACATCATGATGATGAGGTTGCGCTGGGTCGTCTCGGCGAGCAGGTCGATCACGGCCCGGAGCTTGCCCTCGATGTCGGGCTCGCCCTCGACGACCTCTGCCATGACATGAGCTGTCGATGACGGGTTGAAGACGTTCTCGGCCACCGCACAGTAGATCTCCCGCTTGTCGCGGAAGTGCCGGAAGATCGTGCCCTCGGCGACCCCGGCGGCCTCGGCGATCAGCTTCGTGGTCGTCGCCGAGCCGTGCTCGACCAGGAGCGCCTCGGTGGCCGCGACGATCGCGGCACGTCGGTCTGCGGCGGGAATCGGCTTGGCCCGCGTACGTCGTTCTTCCACAGCGCCAGATCCTATGTGAGTGAGCACTCACTCACAACTCATTTATCGGCCACCCCCTCTCCGGAAACCCTGTCCGCCGGATGCCGATTAGGGCATGCTGGGCCCACTGCCGGGCCGACACGGGCCCCGACAGCGGTGGTCTCGACAAGATCGGCCACCGAATCCGGAATGGAGGCAGCATGCGTAGGTTGTTGACAGGCGCGACCGCGGTCGCGCTGGGGGTCACCGGCACGCTCGTCATGGCGAACTCGGGAAGCGCCACCGCCGACGAGGAGATCCGCTACATCGTGGCATACGCCGAGGGTTCCTCGGCCGCCAGCGCGCGGGCCGCGGTCCGCGACGCCGGCGGCGAGATCGTCTCGGAGAACAAGGACATCGGGGTCGCGACGGTCACCGCCGGCGAAGGGTTCGCCGCGAAGGCCGACGCCTCGAAGGCGCTGGTCGGCGCCGCTCAGGACCGCGTGGTGGCAGCGACCACCCCCGACGCCGCGCGTGACGCGCGCAAGCAGGACGTGTCGAAGGTCGAGACCGAGTTCCGCACCGGGGCCAAGGGCCACGGCCCCAAGGCTCCGAAGCCGAAGCCCAAGGGCGAGCCGCTCTCCGGTCTGCAGTGGGACATGAAGCAGATCGACGCCGGCGCGGCCAACAAGACCGAGCGCGGCAAGGGCGTGCGGGTCGGCATCATGGACACCGGTGTCGACGGGTCGCACCCCGACATCGCGCCCAACTTCGACGCCCGGCTGAGCCGCAACTTCACCACCGACATCCCCACCGACGCCAACGGCGCCGCCGTCGACGGCCCCTGCGAGGAAGAGGCCGACGGCTCCTGTGAGGACGCGGCCGACGTCGACGAGAACGGTCACGGCACCCACGTCGCCTCGACCATCGCCTCGCCCGTCAACGGTGTCGGCATCTCCGGTGTCGCCCCGCAGGCCGACATCGTCAACCTGCGCGTCGGCCAGGACTCCGGCTACTTCTTCCTGCAGCCCTCCGTCGATGCGCTGACCTACGCCGCCCACAACGGCATCGACGTGGTCAACATGAGCTACTACGTCGACCCGTGGCTGTTCAACTGCACCAGCCACCCGGCAGACTCCGCCGCCGACCAGGCCGAGCAGACCACCATCATCACCGCGATGCAGCGTGCGCTCGACTACGCCCACCGGCGCGGCGTCACCCTGGTGGCCGCCGCGGGCAACCAGGCGATCGACTACACCAAGCCGCAGACCGACGCGAGCAGCCCCGACTTCGCCAGCGAGCCCGGCGAGGAGCCCTACGTCCGCGATCTGCTCGACCCCGAGTCCTGCGTCTCGATGCCCACCGAGGCCGACGGGGTGATCGCGGTCAGCGCGACCGGCCCCTCCGAGCGCAAGTCCTACTACTCCAGCTTCGGTGACGGCTTCGTCGACGTCGCGGCACCTGGTGGCGATGCGTACGACACGGCCGAGGGCACGCGCGACTACGCCGCGAACATCCTCGCCGCCTACCCGCGCGACCTCGCGGTCGCCGAGGGTGCGATCGACCCGGAGACGGGTGAGGTGCTGGTGCCGTGGGCGGTCTCCGACTGCTCCAGCGGCGAGTGCTCCTACTACCAGTATCTGCAGGGCACCTCGATGGCCTCACCGCACGCCGCCGGCGTGGCCGCGCTGATCGTCGGGAAGTACGGCAAGCACGACTTCTCCGGCAAGACCCTCTCCGCCGACAAGGTCGAGAAGATCCTGCGGAAGTCGGCCACCAAGAAGGCCTGCCCGGTGCCGGCGGACTACACCTACGTCCGTCACCTGCCCGACGGCTCGACCTCGACGTCCACCCACACCTGCGAGGGTGGCGAGGCGCCGAACGGCTTCTACGGCGACGGCATCGTCAACGCGAAGGCGGCGGTCGGGCGTTAGTCACATCAGCCCCATAGATACCCGGTTGACCGGGTATCCATGGACTTGACGGGCACTGAAACACCCGACAAGTCCAGGTTTCCCCGGTCGACCGGGGAACCTACGCCTCGCGGATGACCGCGACCGAGCCGGCCCGCACCATGTGCGGGCCGGCTTCGTTCCCGGTCAGCAGGTCGGTGCCCCGCACCGGCACGATGACGGCCTCGTGGGTGTGGTTGACGACGAAGACGTACGCCCCGTACGCCCCCTGCTCACCGACCCGGCGGATGGCCTCGACGCCCTCGGGGAGCCCGTCGACGACCGGCTTGGTCGTGGTGAGGATCTGGGCGGCCAGCGTGTCGAGGGCCTCGGCACCGAGCTCGGTGCCGACATACCAGGCCGTGCCCTCGCCGACCCGGCGACGCGTCACGGCCGGGTCGCCGGCACAGTCGCCGGTGACGTACGTCGCCAGGACGTCGGCCCCGAGCGCGCGGCCGCGCTCGCTCCAGATCGTGCCGGTGCCGTAGGAGGTCAGGGCGATCTCGTCGCCCTCCGGAAGCGGGCAGAACTCCTCGATGCGCACGCCGAGGAGGTCGCGCAGAGCACCCGGGTAGCCGCCCGGGCGGATGTGGTCGCGCTCGTCGACGATGCCGGTGAAGTAGGTCGCGACCAGGGTGCCGCCGGCCTCGACGAAGGCGGTCAACCGGGCGACGGTGGCGTCGTCGAGGAGGTACTGCGCGGGCAGGACGACCACGTCGTAGCCGTCGAGCGGGTCGGCGACACCGACGATGTCGACCCCGAGGTTGCGCGCCCAGCAGGCCTTGTGCCATGCCCGCGCGGTGGTCATCGGGTCGACGTCGACCGACGGGTGGGAGTCGAAGGTCGCCGCCCACCACGAGGTCCAGTCGAAGACGATCGCGACCTTGGCCTGCTCGACCCTGGTGCCGGCGACCTCGGCGATCGAGGCGATGTCGGCCCCGAGGCGTACGACGTCTCGCCAGAGCCGGCTCTCGGTGCCCGCGTGCGGCACCATCGCGGAGTGGAACTTCTCCGAACCGCCCAGCGAGGCGCGCCACTGGAAGAACATCGCGCCGTCGGCCCCGCGGGCGATGTGCTGGAAGGAGTTGCGGCGCATCTCGCCGGCGGTCTTGGCGATGTTGCGCGGCTGCCAGTTGACCGCTGAGGTGGAGTGCTCCATCAGCAGCCACGGATCGCCGTGGGCCATCGAGCGGGTCAGGTCGGCGGTCATCGCGAGCTGCTGGGTGCGGTCGTCGTCTTCGGCGAGGAGGTAGTGGTCGTTGGAGACCAGGTCTTCCTCGGCCACCCACGGGCGCGGGTCGGAGTGTTTCCAGAACCCCATGAAGTTGGTGGTCAGCGGCTTGTCGGAGATCGCTCGCACCGCGTCGGCGTCGGCCTTGAACAGCTCCAGGAGCGCGTCGGAGGAGTAGCGCCAGAAGTCGAGCTGGTGGCCGGGGTTGGGGTGGGAGTTGTTAGAGACCTCGCGCGGCGGGTCGATCTGGTCCCAGTCGGTGTATCGCTGGCTCCAGAAGGTGGTCATCCAGGCCTCGTTGAGCGCCTCGACGGTGCCGTAGCGGCTCCGCAGCCACGCCCGGAACGCGACCGCGCTGACGTCGCACATGCAGTGGGCGTTGTGGTTGCCGTACTCGTTGCCGACGTGCCACATCACCACCGCCGGATGGTCGTGGTAGCGCTTGGCCATCTCGGCGGCCAGCCGGGTCGAGGCCTCCCGGAAGACCGGCGAGGCAGTGCAGTAGACCTGCCGGCTGCCGAACGACCGGCGTACGCCCTGGGCATCGACCATCGCGGCCTCGGGATGCTGCCGGTAGAACCACGGCGGCGGGCTCGCGGTCGCCGTCGCCAGGTCGACGGCGATGCCGCCGTCGTGCAGCTTGTCGAGCACCCGGTCGAGCCAGTCGAAGTCATACTCCCCCGGCGCCGGCTCGAGCAGGGCCCAGGAGAAGATCCCCACGCTGACCAGGTTGACCCCGGCCTCCTGCATGAGGCGTACGTCGTCGTCCCAGACCTCCTCCGGCCACTGCTCCGGGTTGTAGTCGGCGCCATAGGCGATCCGACCGCCGAGCGCCTCGGTGACGCGCTGCATGCCGGTCACGGGGCCAGCCTCTCCGTACGCCACTTCTCGCTCTCGCGCCGGTAGACGAGCCGGTCGTGCATCCGGCCGGGCCGGCCCTGCCAGAACTCCACCGCGTCGGGTTCGATGCGATAGCCGCCCCACTCCGCGGGCACCGGCACCGACTCGTCACCGAAGCGTGCCTCGACGCTCTCGTAGGCTTGCTCGAGCTCCTCACGGCCGTAGACGACCTTGCTCTGGTGGGAGGCGTGGGCACCGATCTGGGAGCCGCGCGGGCGCTGGGCGAAGTAGCCCTCGACCGCGGCCCGCGGCAGCTCGTGGGCGACCCCGTCGATGCGCACCTGGCGCTCCAGCGGATGCCACGGGAAGAGCACCGCGCAGCGCGGGTTGGCCGCCAGCTCCTCGCCCTTGCGGGAGGCGGTGTTGGTGAAGAAGGTGAAACCGTCCTCGGAGAACCCCTTGAGCAGCACCAGTCGCGACGAGGGTGCGCCGGCCGCTGAGACGGTCGAGACCACCATCGCGTTGGGCTCGACGATGCCCGCGTCGCGTGCCTCTGCGTACCATCGCTCGAACATCTCGAACGGGTCCCTGGTGAGGTCGTCCTCGTGGAGCCCGCTGCGGGTGTAGTTCTCTCGTGCTGCTGCCAGCTCGGCCGCCAGATCCATGCCGTCGAGCCTATCTGCTGGGCGAGTGGGGCAGAATGCGGAGCGACACTAGAAGAATTGGAGAAGGCAGTGAGCCAGGTACAGCACGGTCTCGAGGGCGTCGTGGCTTTCGAGACCCAGATCGCGGAGCCGGACAAAGAAGGATCGGCGCTGCGTTATCGCGGGGTCGATATCGAAGACATCGTCGGCCGCGTGCCGTTCGAGAACGTCTGGGGCCTGCTGATCGATGGCTCTTACGGCCCGGGCCTGCCGCCGGCGGAGGCCTACAACCTGCCGGTGCACACCGGTGACGTGCGTGTCGACGTGCAGGCCGCGATCCCGATGCTCGCGCCCGCGTTCGGGTTCGGGCAGACCTATGACATCTCCGACGCGCAGGCCCGCGAGGACCTCGCCCGGGTGGCCGTCATGGTGCTCTCCTACGCCGGCCAGTCGGCCCGCGACATCCACCTGCCGGTCATCCCGCAGCGTGACGTCGACAACGGCAAGACCCTCGCCGAGCGCTTCCTGATCCGCTGGCGCGGCGAGGCCGACCCGGCCCACGCGCACGCGATCGACGCCTACTGGTCCTCCGCGGCCGAGCACGGCATGAACGCCTCCACCTTCACCGCCCGGGTGATCACCTCCACCGGCGCCGACGTGGCCGCGGCCTTCTCCGGCGCGATCGGTGCGATGAGCGGCCCGCTGCACGGCGGTGCGCCCTCGCGCGTGCTCGGCATGATCGAGGACGTCGAGAAGTCGGGCGACGCCTCTGCCTACGTGAAGGGCCTGCTCGACTCCGGCGAGCGCCTGATGGGCTTCGGCCACCGCGTCTACCGCGCCGAGGACCCGCGCGCGCGGGTGCTGCGCCGCACCGCCCGCGAGCTCAACGCTCCCCGCTACGAGGTCGCCGCGGCCCTGGAGAAGGCCGCCCTCGAGGAGCTTCGCGCCCGCCGGCCCGACCGTGTGCTGGAGACCAACGTCGAGTTCTGGGCGGCGATCGTGCTCGACTTCGCCCAGATCCCGGCCAACATGTTCACCTCGATGTTCACCTGTGCCCGCACCGCCGGCTGGTCGGCCCACATCCTGGAGCAGAAGAAGACCGGTCGCCTGATCCGTCCCTCCGCGATCTACACCGGCCCCTCCGCGCGCCCCGCCGACGCGATCGACGGCTGGAACGCCGACTGGGCGAAGTGACCACCCACGCCTGAGGAACCGACCGGCATCATGCCGGTCGGTTCCGGCGTTTCGGGAGGGTCAGTCAGCCGTCGAGACGCTTGGCCATGCAGCGTACGAGCGGGTCGTCCTTGTAGAAGCCGAACGGCTCGACCTCGACGTAGCCGTTTGCGCCGTAGAGCGCGATCGCCTCGTGCTGGAAGGATCCGGTGGTGAGGACCATGACCGCGAAGCCGGCCTCGCGCGCGGAGGCCTCGACGTGGGTGAGCATGCGCTTGGCCAGCCCTCGGCGCTGGGCTTCCGGCACGACGTACATCCGCTTGAACTCGGCGGTGACCGTGACCCCGAGGGCGGCCTCCTCGGAGCGGCGCCATGCGCCGGAGGCGACCGGGACGTCGTCGAGGTAGGCGAGGAAGTAGGCGCCGGCGGGCGGCTCGAACATCGCCGGCTGCGTCGGGTCGTCGTCGGGTTCGCCGTAGCGTTCGACGTAGAACTCCTGGACCCGGTCGACCAGCTTCTGGGCATCCGGGTGGTCGTAGGCGACCCGGCGAATCTCAACAGGCACGTCGGCATTCTGACCCATGCCCGGCTCTTGCGAGAATGGGTTTATGACGCTGCAGATCCCCGCCGATCTCCTCCCCGCCGACGGTCGCTTCGGATCCGGCCCCTCCAAGGTGCCCGCCGGCCGCCTGGAGGCCCTCGCCGCGACCGGTGCGTCAGTGGTGGGCACCTCCCACCGGCAGCAGCCGGTGAAGGATCTCGTACGCCGCGTGCAGTCCGGTCTCGCCGACCTCTTCTCGCTGCCGGAGGGCTACGAGGTGGTCATCGGCAACGGCGGCTCGGTGGCGTTCTTCGACCTGGCGACCTATGCCCTGGTGCACGAGCGCAGCCAGCATGCCGTCTTCGGGGCGTTCGGCAAGAAGTTCCTCTCCGCGGCGAAGGCGGCGCCGTGGCTGGCCGACCCGTCCGCGATCTCGGCCGACCCGGGCGGGTTGGCCGTGCCTGGTGCCGACGACGCGGTCGACGTCTATGCCTGGACCCACAACGAGACCTCGACCGGCGTGATGGCCCCGGTCGTGCGTCCCGCCGGCGCCGGCGCCGACCAGCTCACCATCGTCGACGCGACGTCGGGTGCGGCCGGGCTGCCGCTCGACGTGACCCAGAGCGACGTCTACTACTTCGCGCCGCAGAAGTCGTTCGCCTCCGACGGCGGCCTCTGGCTGGCGCTGCTCTCCCCCACCGCGATCGCGCGCGCCGAGGAGATCGCGGCGAGCGGGCGGCACATCCCGTCGTTCTTCTCGCTGACCGAGGCGATCAAGCAGTCGCGCAGCGCCCAGACCGTCAACACCCCCTCCGTCGCGACGCTCTTCCTGATGGCCGAGCAGCTCGACTGGATGAACTCCTCCGGCGGGCTGGACGCGATGGTCGCCCGCACCACCGCCTCCTCCGACGCGCTCTACGCCTGGGCCGAGAAGGCTGCGTACGTGCGCCCCTTCGTGGAGGACCCCGCCCACCGCTCCCTCGTCGTCGGCACCGTCGAGCTCGACACCGGCATCGACAAGGACCTGCTGCGCCGCATCCTCGCCGAGAACGGCATCGTCGACCTCGACGCCTACCGCGGCGTCGGCACCAACCAGCTCCGCGTCGCGATGTACCCCTCCGTCGACGCCGCCGACATCGAGTCCCTCACCACCTGCATCGACTGGGTCGTCGACCGCCTCTGATCAAGACCCGGGTCGAGTCGGCTCGGCGCTATCTGCGCTTGCGCAGCAGGACGTACGCAGCGGCAGCAGCGGCGAGCACGACCAGGGCGATCGGCCCGGCGGGGCCGCCACCGTCCGCGTCACCGCCGCCGTCCTCGCTCGGGTCGCCGTCCTCGGCCGGGCTCTCAGACTCGTCAGCCGGGGAAGAGGGTGCGGTCGAGGCGGAGGCAGTCCCGAGAGCCTGATTCACCAGTCCAGGTTCGACACGGATCACCTCAGCGCGGATGCCCTCGCTGGTGACGACGACATCGCCGTTCGACGCGACGCCGATGGCCTCGCCCTGCTCCTGGTCGGGTGTGCGGAACGAGCCGACCCGATCCATCGAGGGCCAGGCGTAGACGACGGCGGAGTAGTAGCCGCGCACGACGAGGTGTTTGCCGTCGGGGAAGAAGGCGCCGTCGGTGGCCATCGGCAGGACCGGGCCGATCTCCTTCAGCCGGTTGGGACCATCGGGGTCGAGATGCTTCGGCACGGCGTAGAGACGCCCACCACCCCAGTCCTTCGTGGCGACGAAGACGCGCCCGTCGGGGTGGGCCAGCAGAGCCTCGGCATTGTGCGCGCCGTCGGGGTAGACGAGCTCGTAGACGGTCGGCGAGGTCGTGCGGTCTCCGCGCCCGACCCGCACCTTCGCGATGCTGATCGAGTCGCGCACGCTGCTGTTGTCGCCGATGTCGCCGACCCAGACCCGGTTACGGCCGGCGGGCGCGAGGCCTTCGACGTCGACCGGGTCGTCGGCCCAGCGGGTCACCCCGACCGTGTCGCCGCGGGAGTCGACGGTGAAGACGCGGCCGCTGTCGCCGGAGTCGTTGGTGGTGGCGAAGAGACCCTTGCCGAGCGGGGTCAGCGCGCTGGCCTCGCTGATCGTCGGGTCGGAGAACGCGAAGAGCACGTCGTCGCCGGCGGCACCTGCGGGCACGGTCGAGATCAGCACCAGCGCGAGCGCGCCGGCGGCGACGACCGCCTTCATCGGCCCGAGAGCAGCTCGCCGAGCTTGGGGCGTACGCCCCACTCGGCCACCAGCTCGTCGTACTGCTTCTTCACCGAGCCGCCCTTCACCGGCGACCCGGTGCGGATCGCGCGGAGCATGGTGTTGCGTGGGGTGTGCTGGCTCTCGACGAACTGCACCACCTCGACTCGATAGCCGGCCAGGCGCAGCAGGCTCGCGCGCAGCGCGTCGGTGAGCGTGTCGGCGAAGCGCTCACG
This sequence comes from Nocardioides albertanoniae, assembly GCF_006716315.1. Classification (NCBI taxonomy): domain Bacteria; kingdom Bacillati; phylum Actinomycetota; class Actinomycetes; order Propionibacteriales; family Nocardioidaceae; genus Nocardioides; species Nocardioides albertanoniae. The sequence continues at coordinate 4,568,079 of NZ_VFOV01000001.1, forward strand.
GAGGATGCCGTGGCGGGTGAGCATCGAGTAGGGCGCCGGGGTCGGGGCCTTGCGCAGCTGGGCGGCGATGTCGTGGTGACAGCAGGGCGCGGCGAGCACCAGCGGCGCCTCCCACTCGACCGCGCGGGCCAGGGCGTCGTCGGTGGCGGTGTCGCAGGCATGCAGGGCGAGCACCACGTCGGGCTGCTGGTCGAGCTGCACCCCGTCGATGGTCCCGGCCACGAACTCCGCCGCCACCCCGAGCTCGGCCGCGATCTTGGTGTTGTGCTCTCGCGACTGCTCCTTGACGTCGACGCCGGTGACGACGACGGGCAGCTCGCGCACCTCGGTCAGGTAGCGCTGGGCGGCGAAGGTCAGGTAGCCGTTGCCAGCGCCGAGGTCGATGATGCGCAGCGGCTCCTCGGTGCTCGGCCGACGCACCTTGCCCGACTTCATCGCGTCGGTCAGGGCCGCGTCGAGCTGACGCAGGAACTCCTCGACCTGGCGATACTTCGCCTGGCGTGAGGGCTTCAGCTTCCCGTCCTTGTCGGAGAGCCCGAGCACCCGGAAGACCGGGTCGGACACGGGCAGCAGCCGCTCCTTGGGCTGGTCGTGGCCACGGTCGGCCTCGACCGGCGCACTCAGCTCGGTCGTCGAGACCAGGGCCGTGGTCGGTGTCTTCGCCTGGACCTGGGTCTGCTCGGTCTCGGTCGTCACGATCCAGTTGGCGAACGGTACGTCGAGCAGATCGTCCAATGCCGAACTATCTCCAACGGGATGATTCGCAGTGAACGCCTGGGTCGCGTCGTACGTCGTGATCTGCAGCTGCCGGCCGGCCTTGAGGTCGACGTAGCGCAGCTCGGCACGACGCCACTTCGGCGTGGTGCCACGCTGCTTGCCCGAGGCGACCGCCTTGACCAGCGCCGCCGGGTCGAGGATCACCGACCGCATCCGGTTGAGCGCACGCAGCAGCGGCTCGGACTCCCTGCTCAACTCAGCACCCCCGCAACCACGACGAGCACCAGCAGGGCGACCAGCGCGCCGGGAATGATCATTCGGCGATAACGCGGGTTCACCGCTTCAGTCTAGGCGCGAGCGGACGGCAACGCCCATCCACGCGAGGTCGCCCGCCTGCTGTAACACGTCGTTCGTAGGACTATCCGGTCGTTTGAATAGGGCGAGTAGTTCTACGAACGACGTGTTACAGCGGGCGCCGCCGGTCGGCCGGCCTCAGACCCGCGAGGCGAAGAGCTCGGCGAGGTGCATGGACGGCACGGAGGCGAGATCGTCGAGCTGCACCCGACACGACATCCCGTCGGCGAGCACGACCGCATCGGGACGAGACCGGACCGCCGGCAGCAGATTGGTCTCCGCGACCGCCACCGACACCTCGTAGTGCCCCTCCTCGACCCCGAAGTTGCCGGCCAGGCCACAGCACCCGGAGACCCGGTTGACCTTCGCCCCCGCCCGGGTCAGCAGCGCCTCGTCGGCGGCCCAACCGAGCACCGCGTGCTGGTGGCAGTGGGGCTGCGCGACGACCTCGACGCTGGTCAGGTCGGGCAGCGTCACGCGCCCCTCGTCGACGAGCCGGGTGACCAGCTCGGCGAAGGTGAGCATCCCGTCGCGTACGACCTCTGCCTCCGGCAGCGCCGAGAGCTCGACCGAGTCGGACCGCAGCGTCGCGGTGCACGAGGGCTCCAGGCCCACGACCGGCACACCGGAGGAGACATAGGGCGCCAGCGTACGGACGGTCTTCTCCATGATCGTGCGGGCGTCGTCGAGCTGGCCGGTCGTGATCCAGGTGAGTCCGCAGCAGGCCTTCTCGCCGATCACGCGCACGGTCAGGCCCTGCGACTCGAGCCACGCGATCGCGCCGTGACCCGACTGGGCGAAGAAGTGGTCGGTGAACGAGTCGGCCCAGATCCACACGTCGGGCGTCTCCGGAAGCCTTGCGGTCGCCGCCGACCGCTTCAGCGTCTTGGGTGCGAAGGTGGGGATGGAGCGCCGCTGGTCGATCCCGGCGGTCTTCTTGGCGATCTTCGCCAGCGGCGAGACCTTCAGCGACGCGTTGGCGAGACCCGTGAACGGCGCCGCCAGCCGCGCCCACTTCGGCAGCTGACCGAGCATCGCGTGCGACCGGGGCCGCCGCTCACCGAGCACGTCGTGCTTCTGGTGCAGCGCCTCCGACTTGTACGTCGCCATGTCGATGCCCGTGGGGCAGTCGGACGCACACCCCTTGCACGCCAGGCACAGGTCGAGCGCCTCGCTGACCTCGGGCGTGCCGAGCCCGCCGACGAGCGACCCGTCGAGCGCTTCCTGCAGCACCCGGGCGCGACCGCGGGTCGAGTCCTTCTCCTCACGCGTGGCGAGGTAGGAGGGGCACATGACCCCGGCGGGCTTGGGCGCGACACACTTGCCGACACCGGTGCACCGGTGCACGGCCGCACCCAGGTCGCCGGAGTCGTGGATCAGCCGCAGGCTGGTGCGTGGCGACGAGCGCGGCCGGGTCGGACGCAGGTCGTCGGTGATCGACGCCGGCCGCACGATGTTGCCGGGGTTGAGCAGGTCGTCGGGGTCACAGATGGCCTTGACCTGCTCGAAGAGGTCGATCGAGGTCTGGTCGTACATCAGCGGGAGCAGCTCGGAACGCACCCGCCCGTCACCGTGCTCACCCGAGAGCGAGCCGCCGTAGGTGACGAGCCGGGTCGCGCACGCGGTCATGAACTCGCGGAACACCTGCGCCGACTCGGGCGCGTCCGGCGCGAAGGGGAAGTCGATGCGGCAGTGCAGGCAGCCGTCGCCGAAGTGGCCGTAGGGATAACCGTGCAGGCCGAAGTCGGCGAGGATCTGCTCGAAGTCGCGCAGCCAGGCGCCGAGGTGCTCCGGCGGCACGGCGGCGTCCTCCCAGCCGGAGTGGGCAGGCGTCGGCAGCGAGACTCCCGCCAGCCCGGCACCGTCCTCGCGGATGCGCCACAGCGCGGCCGCCTCGGCCGGGTCGGTCACCACCCGGGAGTCGAGCGCGTTCGACGCAGCGGCGAGCTGTCTCACCAGGTCAGGAGCGTCCTGACCGGCCACCTCGACCATCAGCCAGCCGGCGCCTCGCGGAAGATCGGGCACTCCGCGACCCTTGGCACGCACCAGGTCTGCGATGCGGGCGTCCATCCCCTCGCACGCGATCAGCCGCCCCGGCGCCACCGCGAGGAGGGCGGGCACAGCATCGGCCGCTTCCGGCATCGTCGGGTAGCCCAGCACCAGCAGCAGCCGCCCAGGCGAGTCTTCGACGAGCCGCACCGTCGCCTCCAGCACCGTGGCCAGGGTGCCCTCGGAGCCGGCCAGGAACCTGTCGACCCGGCCACCCTTCTCCGGCAGCAGATGCTCCAGCGAGTAGCCCGAGACCTGCCGCCCGAAGCGCCCGAACTCCGTGCGCACGTGGCCGAGGTTGGCACCCACGAGCGCCTGCAACCGCTCCGCCGTCGCGCCGGCCGAGGTGCCATCGGCGTAGGTCGCCTGCTCGCCGTTGCCGAAGAGCACAGTCGATGCCTCGATGTTGTCGACGGTGCGCCCATAGCCGAGCGCACGGTTGCCACAGGCGTTGTTGCCGATCATCCCGCCGATGGTGCAGCGGGTGTGCGTCGACGGGTCGGGGCCGAACCGCAGCCCGTGCGGCGCCGCCGCCCGCTGCAGGTCGGCGTGGATGACGCCCGGGTCGATCCGTGCCGTCCGCGCTTCCGGGTCGATCTCGTAGATCGTACGCAGGTCGCGGGTGTCGACGACGATGCCCGGCCCGACCGCGTTGCCCGCGATCGAGGTGCCGGCACCGCGCATGGTCACCGGCGCGCCGACCGACCTGGCCACAGCGTGCACCCCGAGCAGCTCGTCACGAGACTGGGGTCGCACGACCACCGAGGGCACCACCCGGTAGAGGCTCGCGTCACTGGAGTAGAGCGCTTTCGCCAGGGGCGAGTCGTCGACCCGGCTGATCCCGTGGTTGCGCAGCTCATTGACCAGATCCGAGGCAGTCGCGTTCACCCGCTCATTCTCACAGACCGATCTGACCGATCCGACCACCGTCCGCGGTCACCAGCCGTAACGTGTGACCTGAAACCACACCCGTCTCAATCAACGATACGCGACTCTCATATAATGGGATGACCCGCGAGAGGCGGGCCCCACCCTCACCTCGGAGAATCACCATGTCCGCCACCGCCACACCGGCCAACCCACGCTCACGCGTGCTCGTCGCCAGCCTCATCGGCACGACGATCGAGTTCTACGACTTCTACGCCTACGCCACTGCCGCCGTCCTCGTCTTCCCGGCGCTCTTCTTCCCCGCCGGCGACCCGACCACGGCCCTGCTGGCGAGCTTCGCCGTCTTCGGTGCCGCGATGGTGGCCCGCCCGATCGGCGCGATCTTCTTCGGGCACCTCGGCGACCGCCTCGGCCGCAAGACGACCCTGGTGATCTCGCTGCTCACGATGGGCATCGCGACCTTCCTGATCGGCGCTCTCCCGACGTACCAGTCGGTCGGCTGGGTCGCCACCGCGCTGCTGGTGCTGATGCGGCTGGCCCAGGGCTTCGCGCTCGGCGGGGAGTGGAGCGGGGCCGCGCTGGTCGCGACCGAGAACGCGCCTGCGGGCAAGCGCGCCATCTTCGGCACCTTCCCGCAGCTCGGCGCACCGCTGGGCTTCATCATCTCCAACGGCCTGTTCCTCACCATCGCCGCGCTGCTCTCGGCCGAGGGTGCCGACCCGACGAAGCCGTCGCAGGCCTTCCTCGACTGGGGCTGGCGCGTGCCGTTCCTCTTCTCCGCGGTCATGGTCGCCGTCGGCCTGTGGGTGCGGCTGCGCCTGGTCGAGAGCGACGTGTTCACCAAGAGCCAGGACGCCGGCCTGGTGCGCAAGGTGCCGCTCGCCTCGGTCGTGCGCAACCAGGGCAAGCAGCTCGTGCTCGGCACGTTCTTCATGCTGGCGACCTACGTGCTCTTCTACCTGATGACCGCCTTCTCGCTCTCGTTCGGCACCGCCGCCAAGGACATCGCCGTGCCCGGCCTGGGCTACGGCTACACGACGTTCGTGCTGATGCTGATCTTCGGCGTGATCTTCTTCGGCATCTTCACCATGGTCTCCGGCCCGCTCGCCGAACGGTTCGGTCGACGCCGGCTGCTGATCGTCGTCACCCTCGCGATCATCGTCTTCGGTCTGCTCTGGGTGCCGCTGGTCGACGCCGGCACCCCTGGCGTGCTCCTCTGGCTGGTGCTCGGCTTCTCCCTGATGGGTCTCACCTTCGGTCCGATGGGTGCGCTGCTGCCCGAGCTGTTCCCGACCAGCGTGCGCTACACCGGCTCCGGCGTCTCCTACAACGTCGCCTCGATCCTCGGCGCCGCGGTCGCCCCGTTCATCGCGGTCGCGCTGTGGAAGCAGGCCGACGGGTCGCCGCTCCTGGTCGGTGTCTACCTCTCCGTGATGGCCGTGATCACCCTGGTCTCGCTGCTGATCGGCAAGGAGACCAGGGACGTCGTGCTCGAGGAGGCCTCGGAGAAGACGGCGGTCGGCGGCTGACCGTGAGGATCCTCTCCGCAGCAGACGTACGCAGCCTGTTCACGCCCCGCCTCGCGCTGGAGGCCCAGCGCGAGGCGTTCACCCGACTGGGCGCCGGCGAGGCGAGCCAGCCTCCCCGGCTGCTCGTGCCGGGGCCGGACTCGTCGGTCTCGTTCTGCTACTCCTCCCGGCTCGCTCCCGACGCACCGGCGGTCAGCAAGTTCGGCAGCGTCAACCCGGCCAACGCCGCCCGCGGCCTCGGCGCGGTGCACTCGGTCATCACGGTGCTCGATCCCGAGACCGGTGCACCGCGGGCGATCATCAACGGCGACAGCGTCACCGCACTGCGTACGTCGGCGGCGACCACCCTCGCGATGCAGCAGCTGGCGCCGGATGCTGCCCGGATCCTCGTCGTCGGCACCGGCGCCCAGGCACGGGCCCATCTGGACGCCTTCGCGGTCTCCCACCCTGGCGCTGCACGCACGGTCTGGGGGCGGCGTACGTCTGTGGCGACCGAGGTCGCCGACGACCACGGCGCCGCCGTGGCCGGCGAGCTCGAGGCGGCCGTCGGCGCTGCCGACGTCGTGGTGCTCTGCACGTCGTCGTTGACGCCGGTGATCGAGGACGCCTGGGTCACCGACGGCACGGTCGTCGCCAGCGTCGGCTCCTTCGCGCCCGACCGCGTCGAGCTGCCGCCGTCGCTGCTGGCGCGCTCCACAGTGGTGGTCGACTATCGCGCGTCCGCGCTCACCGACTCCGGCCCCGTGGTCGAGGCCCTGGCCTCAGGGTCGGTCGACCCGGACCGGATCACCGACCTCGGTGCGCTCCTGACCGGCACCGCCACCCTCGACCGCGGCACCGCTGACCCGGTCACCTACTTCTCCGTAGGCGTCGGCGTCCAGGACGCCGCCGCGGCAGCAGTGATCCTGGCCGCGGCCGAGCAGCACGGCGTCGGCACCCACGCCGACCTGGGCTAGGAGCGACGCCGCGGGCCCAGTGCGGACTTGCCGCACCCGTCACGCCTAGCTTGCGGCCTTCTTCTCGGCGTCGAGGGCGGCGGTGACCACGTCGAGGAGCGGCAGGCTCGCCAGCTCGTCGCGGCTCACCCAACGTACGGCGTCGGTGGTGCCGTCCTGCTCGACCACCCGCGGCTCGGCATCCTCGGGAACCGTCGCCGCGAAGATGAGGTGCACGCCGTGGAACTCCTCGTGGCGACCGCTGGGCGCGGTGCCGACGACGTTGACGTCGTGCACGTCGAGCAGCTTGCCGGTCGCGCAGGTGAGGCCACACTCCTCGGCGACCTCGCGCACCAGCGCCTCCCGCGGGTGCTCACCGAAGTCGAGCCCGCCGCCCGGGAGGGTCCACGAGCCCGCGTGATAGCCGCGCGGCGAGATGCGGGTCAGCAGGATCGCGTCGTCGGACGCCCGCGTGATGAACGCGTACGCCGCCAGCCGCTGCATCCGCGCCGGCCGGTGCATGTCGAGGGCATCGGTGACCAGCGGAGACGTCGGGATCTCACCGCTCGTCACGGCTGCGAGCGGGAGCCAGGCCGCCTCCGCGGTCGAGCCGTCGACCTCCATCGTCTGCGGCTCCGGGGCGTCGTGAGGCACCCAGCCGTCGTAGACGATGCGGATGGCATGGGAGTTGACCCGCCGGCCCAGCCGCCAGGCCTTGGCCTGGTGCACCGACTGCACCCGCGCCTCGGTGCCGACCTCGACCGGCACTCCGGCCTCTTCGTAGACCTCGCGCACCACCGCGTCACGCGGGTCCTCGCCGTGGTCGATCCCGCCGCCGGGCAGCGTCCAGCGCTCCTCGGGCGTCACCTTCTCCGAGAGCCGGCTGAGCAGGATCTCGGGCTCCTCGCCCGCGCCGGCGCGGATGATGACGGCATAGGCCCCCACCCGCTGCACCTGCGGAAGCTTGCGTCGCCGCCCGCCGCGGCCCCGATTGCGCCCGGCCATCAGCTGAACGGGGGACGGGAGTCGATGGCCAACGAACGGCGGCCGGCCCAGCGCCAGACCTTGGCGGCCCGGTCACGGTCGTCGTCGGTGACCAGGTTGCCCATCCACCGCAGCGCCAGCGTCATCAGCCAGTCGGAGCGCATCCCCGCAGGTCCGAGCGTGGAGACGAGCTTGGGTCGGGTGGCGATCTCGGCCAGGCGGCGGGCCACGGAGAACGCCTCGCCGTAGTGCTCACGCAGCGTCGCCGGCCATGCGGTGGCCAGGTCCTCACCGGCGACGATGGCGTCGGCGACCAGTCGCCCGGTCTCGAGGCCGTAGTCGATGCCTTCGCCGTTGAGCGGGTTGACGCATCCGGCGGCGTCACCGATCAGCGCCCAGTTGGCGCCCGCGACGCCCGAGACCGCGCCACCCATCGGCAGCAGCGCAGACTTCTCCGCGCGCAGCTCGCCCCGGAGGCCGAACTCGTCGCGGCACAACGAGGTGTAGTGCCTCATCAGGGGTTTGATCGCCACGTCAGCCGGTCGCTTGGAGGTGGCCAACGCGCCTGCACCGATGTTCACCTCCCCCGATCCCAGCGGGAAGATCCAGCCGTAGCCGGGCAGCGCCTGGCCGGACTCGTCACGCAGCTCGAGGTGGGAGGAGATCCACTCGTCGTCGGCCTGGTCGGAGTCGATGTAGGCCCGTCCCGCGACGCCGTAGACGGTGTCGCGATGCCACTCGCGACCGAGCACCTTGCCGAGCGGGGAGCGCACCCCGTCGGCCACGACGACCGACCGGCACGCGACCTCGACCCGCTCGTCGTCGCGGCCGGTCGCGAAGACCACTGCCGCGATCCTGTCGCCGTCACGGCGCACGTCGACAGCGCGCACGCCGTCGACGGCGGTCGCGCCCGACTTGATCGCCACGGTGCGCAGGTGGTCGTCGAGCTCGGTGCGCGGCACCGCCGAACCCCAGTCGGGCAGGCTGCCGCCCGGCCAGGGCAGGTGCAGCGTCTGACCGAACCCGTGCGCGCGCAGCCCCTTCGAGACGGGATGGGCACGCAGCCAGTCCTCCAGGCCGAGCCGGACGAGCTCGTGGATCGCGCGCGGGGTCAGGCCGTCTCCGCAGGTCTTGTCGCGCGGGAAGAGCGCCGCATCGGTCAGCACGACGTCGACCCCGGCGCGTGCCAGCCAGGCCGCCGCCGCCGAGCCCGCGGGCCCGGCGCCCACGACGAGCACGTCAGCTGAGTGCGGAAGGGACGAGGTCATGCTGCTTATCTTCCCAGAACGCACCAGCGCTCGATCCAGAACCCTCACCATCGGCCGGATCGGCGCCTGATACCTTGTTGCAAGATATTTGCAACAAGCACCCGCTGCACCTCGGAAGGGCCCCACGTGCACGACCCCCTCGGTGTGCGTCGCCGTCGCCGGCGCGCCGCGATCTGGCTGGCCGCACTCACCGCGACCACCGCGATCACCATCGTCGTCGCGGTCGGGCTCGGCGCCGCGTACGTCACGCCGGCGACGGTCGCCCAGATCCTCGGGCACCATCTTCTCGGGCTCCCGGAGACCGGCTGGGAGGCGACCGCGGAGGCGATCGTGTGGAAGGTACGCCTCCCCCGCGTGCTCCTCGGCGGCCTGGTCGGAGCGGGCCTGGCCGTCACCGGCATGGCCCTGCAGGCGATGGTGCGCAACATGCTCGCCGACCCCTACCTGCTCGGGATCAACTCCGGCGCCTCCAGCGGCGCCGCCGCGGCGATCCTCTTCGGCGCGGGCACCGGCCTCGGGACGTACGCCCTGCCGGGCTCCGCGTTCCTCGGCGCTCTCGCCGCATCCTTCCTGGTCTTCGCCCTCGCGCGCAGCGGCGGCAGGGTCACCTCGTTGCGGCTGCTGCTCTCCGGCGTCGCGGTCGGCTACCTGCTCTACGGCCTCACCAGCTTCTTGATCTTCGCCTCCGGGTCGGCCGAGGGCGCGCGCTCGGTGATGTTCTGGCTGCTCGGCTCGCTCGGCCTGGCGCAGTGGGACGGCCTGCTCGCGGTCGTCGCCATCGGGGTGCTCGCCACCACCGTGCTGCTGACCCTGTGCGGGCGCGGCCTGGACGCACTCGCGATCGGCGACGAGACCGCCCACACCCTCGGCATCTCCCCCGACCGGTTCCGCACGCTGCTCCTGGTCATGGTGGCGTTGGCCGTCGGCCTCGTGGTCTCGGCCGCGGGCAGCATCGGGTTCGTCGGCCTCGTCGTGCCCCACCTCGCCCGCCGTGCCGTCGGCGCCGCCCACGTGGCCGCCGTCCCGGCGGCGGCGTTGATGGGCGCCATCCTGCTGATCTGGGCCGACGTGGTCGCCCGCGTCCTCCTCCAGCCGCAGGAGATCCCCATCGGGATCGTCACGGCGCTGCTCGGCGCCCCCTTCCTCATCGTCCTCATCCGGCGCTTCTCGGCGCGCGCCGCCTGACCTCGACCCCAAGGACCACCCCATGACCCGCCTCACGACCACCGCCGTGATCCGCCCTACCTTCATCCGCCGGGCCATCGCCCCGGCCGCCCTGCTGCTGGCCACGACCACGGCGTGCGGCACCGGCTCCGCAGCCGAGCACACCGGCGCCGAAGGGTTCCCGCTGACGACGAAGAACTGCGGGGCGGAAGTCACCATCGATGCCCCTCCGGAGCGCGTCGTGATGTTGAAGAGCTCGGCGGTGCCCTACCTGCACACCCTCGGCGTGATGGACCGCGTCGTCGCCCGCGCCGGCGACTATCCCGCCGACTACTACGACACCAAGACCCGGGCCGAGCTCGATGACATCCCGCTCCTCACCGACGAGATGGACACCAGCGGCCACCTGCAGATCTCCAAAGAGGTCGTCATCGGCGAGGAGCCCGATCTGGTGCTCGGCGAGGTCGACAACCTCTCCCGCGCCACCCTCGACGCCGTCGACATCGACCTCCTCGAGGAGCCCACGATGTGCCCCGACGGCGTCGACGACCCCGGCTTCGACGACGTCTACTCCCAGCTGGAGGCCTACGGCAAGGTCTTCGACAAGCAGGACGTGGCCGACAAGGCCATCGCTGACCTGCGCAAACGCGTCACCACACTCGAGAAGGAGCAGGTCGGCGAGGGGCGTACGGCCGCGGTGCTCTATCCGACCGTCGGAGGCGGCGTGACCTATGCCTACGGCACCAGGTCGATGGCCCACCCGCAGCTGGAGGCAGCCGGTTTCGACGACGTGTTCGCCGACGTCGACGAGCGGGTCTTCGAGGTCTCGACCGAAGACCTGCTCGAGCGCGACCCCGACGTGCTCATCCTGCTCCACAACGCCGGCGACCCGAAGGACGTCGAGAAGGCGATCACCCAGCTGCCCGGGGCCGAGGATCTCACCGCGGTCAGGAACGGCGACGTGATGGCGCAGCTGTTCAACTTCACCGAGCCGCCCTCGGCGCTCTCGGTCGACGGCCTGGAGCGGATCAACGACAGGTTCGGCCAATGATCGAGGCAGAGGGGCTCAGCTGGTCCTACGCCGCCACCCCGATCCTCGAGGACGTCGCCGTCGACTCCCAGGATGGCCGGGTGCTGGGCCTGATCGGCCCGAACGGGAGCGGCAAGACCACCCTGCTGCGGCTGCTCTACGGCGCCCTCCGCGGCCGCGGCACCGTCCGGATCGACGGCGACGATCTCCCGCGGCTGCCGGCCAAGGAGGTCGCCCGCCGCCTGGCGGTCGTCGTCCAGGAGTCCGGCACAGACACGACGCTGACCGCCGGCGAGATGGTCCTCCTGGGACGTACGCCGCATCTGTCCTCCTTCGCGAGGGCCGGTGAGCACGACCTGGAGATCGCCGCGGACTGCCTGGCGCGGGTCGGCGGCAGCCACCTGGGTCCGCGTTCGTTCGGCAGCCTCTCCGGTGGGGAGAGACAGCGGGTGCTCATCGCTCGGGCGCTGGCGCAGGAGGCGACCCATCTGCTCCTCGACGAGCCGACCAACCACCTCGACATCCGCTATCAGCACGAGATCCTGTCGCTGGTGCGCGCGCTGGGCACGACCTCGATCGTGGTGCTCCACGACCTCAACCTGGCGGCCCGCTACTGCGACGACCTGATCCTGCTCGACCAGCGCAAGGTCGCCGCCCGGGGCACCGTCGACGAGGTGCTCCGTGCCGAGATCCTCGAGCCGGTCTACGACATCGGCATCGAGCGGCTCGAGCTGCGCGGGGAGATCCACCTCCTCTTCCGCCCGGCGCCCCCGGATCAGATCTCGGGGTCGGCCTCGACCCTGGTCTCCGGCGCGGCCTCGTCCTCCGGGTCGACCCCGGGCAGGTGTGCCTCCCAGACCTCCACGTCCATCACGTAGAGCCGCAGCGACGCGTCACCACGCAGCTCTTGGGGCTCGAATGCCCGTGCCGTCCCGACCAAGCGACGAAACGCCACTTGGCAGCGCTTCTCGAGCTCGAAGTCGGGCACCTGGCGGGCCATCCCGGTGACGTAGGCGGCGCTCGCCCCGGAGCCGGGCGGCACCGAGGAGTCGAAGATGACCCCGGCGACCCGTGAGTCGCGCACGATGTTGCGGGAGTGCTGGGAGTCTGACGCCGAGACCCAGTAGAGGTCTCGGTAGCCGTCGTGGGAGAAGTAGACCGGCGACGTCCGCGCTCGGCCGTCCGGGTCGGATGTCGCCAGCACGAGGTAGGCGACGCTGTCCACGATCCCGCGGACGTGTTTGTCCAGGTCAGCAGCCATACCTCGGACACTAGGTCATTTCACGGCAGACGGCCCTGCCATTCCTCGAAGAGCCCAGGAGCGGCTCAGTGGAACGCCTTGTGCGAGAGCAGCGAGACCTTCTTGCTCGCACAGCCCGTGGTCTTGTGCGCCACGAACTGGGAGTCGTAGGAGTCGGGCACGTAGACCCGGAAACCGTCGACCTTCGTCGGCTTGCAGGTCGACGACGGATAGTTGGCGGCGGTGCCCTCGGAGATCGCGCTGACCGCCACCTGGCCGGGCTTCATGATGACCTTGCGCCACGAGCCCTCACGCGTCGCAGGCTTCCCGACCTGGTCGCCGTCGCCGCCGCCCACGTAGGAGAGCCCACCGAACCCGGCCAGCGCGCAGGCGTGGTCGGAGACGTTGGTCAGCGTGATCTCACCGAAGCGGGAGCCCGCGCCGGCGTCGGTGCTGCGATAGCCCGCCTTCAGGTCGGGATCGGTGCACTTCGGCGTCACCGGGTCGGCGGCCGCCGGCTTTGACGCTGCCTTGGACGAAGAAGAGGGTGACTCAGTCCCCACCGGTGATCCCCCCGTGGCCGCCGGTGAGGACTGAGTCGAGGACGATGGTGCGCTGGTTGCGTCGGTGGGATCAGCGGTCTCCGACGCAGGCTGTGACGCGTCAACAGCCCCGTCCGTCGTCGACCCGCACCCCCCTAGCGCAAGAGCACAGAGGATCCCGGTGCCGACCACCAGCAGCCGTACGTGTCGCATCTTCGCTCCTCCGAGTAGCAGATGAAGTGCTGACAACCATCGTCCATCCGTGAGACGCGCAGCGCGACCGCTTCGTTGCACCCGATCTCAGAAAGTTTTCACCCGTGGTGATCCAGGCCCGCAGGAGTACGTTGGGCGCCATGCCGCTCCCCATCGGTGCCACCGCACCCGACTTCACGCTGCCGTCCCAGGACGGCACGCCCGTCACTCTCTCGACCCTGCTGGCCGACGGGCCCGTGGTCGTCTTCTTCTACCCCGCTGCCGAGACCACCGTGTGCACGAAGGAGGCCTGTCACTTCCGCAACCTCGCATCCGAGTTCGCGGAGGTGGGAGCCCAACGGATCGGGATCAGCAAGGACAGCGTCGAGAAGCAGGCCGGCTTCGCCAGCCACCACGACCTCGACTACCCGGTGCTCTCCGACCCGGCGGGCTCGGCGGCCAAGCTGTTCGGCGTGAAGCCGTCGCTGCTCGGGCGCTTCGGTCCGCTGCAGCGTACGACCTTCGCGATCGGGACCGACGGCACCATCAAGGCCGTGGTCGAGGGCATGCTCAAGGCCGAGATCCATGCCGACGAGGCCCTGGCCGCCCTCAAGGCCTGACACCCTGACCCACCAACGAACGAAGGCCCCGTCTCCTGAGGGAGACGGGGCCAACGCATGACTACTTACGACTGGTAGGAACCGAAGTCGAAGTCGTCCAGCGCGACGGCCTGGCCGCCGGTGTTGCCGAACTCGTAGTCGTAGTTGTCGTAGCCGGTGACCGAGTAGGCCGCGGCGCGGGCCTCGTCGGTCGGCTCGACCTTGATGTTGCGGTAGCGCTCGAGGCCGGTGCCGGCCGGGATGAGCTTACCGATGATGACGTTCTCCTTCAGACCGCGCAGCGAGTCCGAGCGGCCGTTGATGGCAGCGTCGGTGAGCACGCGGGTGGTCTCCTGGAAGGAGGCCGCCGAGAGCCACGACTCGGTGGCGAGCGAGGCCTTGGTGATGCCCATCAACTCGGGACGACCCGAGGCCGGCTTGCCACCCTCGGAGACCACGCGCCGGTTCTCCGACTCGAAGTCGATCCGGTCGGCCAGGTCGGACGGCAGCAGGTTGGTGTCGCCCGACTCGAGCACGGTGATCCGGCGCAGCATCTGCCGCACGATGATCTCGATGTGCTTGTCGTGGATGGACACACCCTGGCTCCGGTAGACCTGCTGGACCTCGTCGACGAGGTGCTGCTGGGTCTTGCGGACACCGAGGATACGGAGGACCTCCTTGGGGTCCGGCGTACCGATGGTCAGCGGCTGGCCGACCCCGATGTGGTCACCGTCGGCGACCCGCAGCCGCGAGCGGCGCGAGACGACGTACTCGATGACGTCGGAACCGTCGTCGGGAGTGACCAGGACCTTGCGGGCCTTGTCGGTCTCCTCGATCTCGATGCGTCCGGCGACCTCCGAGATCGGCGTGACGCCCTTCGGCGTACGTGCCTCGAAGAGCTCGACGACACGCGGCAGACCCTGCGTGATGTCGTCGGCCGACGCCACACCACCGGTGTGGAAGGTACGCATCGTCAGCTGGGTGCCGGGCTCACCGATGGACTGGGCGGCGATGATGCCGACCGCCTCACCGATGTCGACGAGCTTGCCGGTGGCCAGCGAGCGGCCGTAGCACTTGGCGCAGGTGCCGGTGCGGGCCTCACAGGTGAGGACCGAACGGACCTTGACCTCGGTGATGCCGGCGCGAACCAGCTCCTCGATCTTGACGTCGCCCAGGTCTTCACCGGCGACGGCGAGAACCTCGCCGGTCTCCGGGTGCTCGATGTCGACAGCCGCCGTACGAGCGTACGCAGCGGTCTCGGCGTTGTCGTCCTTGACGACCACGCCACCGGCGTCGACACCGATGACCTTCGGCAGGCCACGCTCGGTGCCGCAGTCGTCCTCACGGATGATGACGTCCTGCGAGACGTCCACCAGACGACGGGTCAGGTAACCCGAGTCGGCGGTACGCAGCGCGGTGTCGGCCAGACCCTTACGAGCACCGTGGGTGGAGATGAAGTACTCCAGGACGGAGAGACCCTCGCGGAAGTTCGACTTGATCGGCCGCGGGATGATCTCGCCCTTCGGGTTCGCCACCAGACCTCGCATGGCGCCGACCTGACGGATCTGGTTGAAGTTACCCGAAGCGCCCGAGGTGACCTGCATGAAGATCGGGTTCTTACGGTCGAACGCCTCCTCCATCGCAGCACCGACGACCTTGGCGGCCTCGGTCCAGATCTCGACGAGCTCCTGACGGCGCTCCTCGTCGGTGACCAGACCACGCTCGAACTGCTTCTGCACCTTGGCAGCCTGCTTCTCGAACGACTCCAGGATCTCGGCCTTGTTCGGCGGCGTGGTGACGTCGTCGATCGAGACCGTGACACCCGAGCGGGTGGCCCAGTGGAAACCGTTGTCCTTGAGGGCGTCCAGCGACGCGGCGACCTCGACCTTGGTGTAACGCTCGGCCAGGTCGTTGATGATCGCGCCGAGCTGCTTCTTACCGACCTCGTAGTTCACGAAGGGGTAGTCGGCCGGCAGGGTGTCGTTGAAGATCACCCGGCCCAGCGTGGTCTCGAGCACGAGCGGGTCGCCCTCGGTCCAGCCCTCGGGCAGCTTGTCGTAGCCGATCGGCGGGACGATGTCGTCGAGGCGGATCCGGATCCTCGACTGCAGGGTGATCTCGAGGTGGTCGAAGGCCATGATGGCCTCGGCCGGCGACGAGAACGCGCGGCCCTCGCCGACCTCGTCCTCACGGTCGGAGGTGAGGAAGAACAGACCGATGATCATGTCCTGGGTCGGCATCGTGACCGGGCGACCGTCGGACGGCTTGAGGATGTTGTTGGTCGAGAGCATCAGGATGCGAGCCTCGGCCTGCGCTTCTGCCGAGAGCGGCAGGTGGACAGCCATCTGGTCACCGTCGAAGTCCGCGTTGAACGCGGTGCAGACGAGCGGGTGAAGCTGGATGGCCTTACCCTCGATCAGCTGCGGCTCGAAGGCCTGGATGCCGAGGCGGTGCAGGGTGGGCGCACGGTTGAGCAGCACGGGGTGCTCGGTGATGACCTCTTCGAGGACGTCCCACACGACCGGACGCGCGCGCTCGACCATCCGCTTGGCGGACTTGATGTTCTGAGCGTGGCTCAGGTCGACCAGGCGCTTCATCACGAACGGCTTGAACAGCTCCAGAGCCATCTGCTTCGGCAGACCGCACTGGTGCAGCTTGAGCTGCGGACCGGAGACGATGACCGAACGGCCGGAGTAGTCGACGCGCTTACCGAGCAGGTTCTGACGGAAGCGACCCTGCTTGCCCTTGAGCATGTCGGAGAGCGACTTCAGCGGACGGTTGCCCGGCCCGGTGACCGGGCGGCCACGACGACCGTTGTCGAACAGCGAGTCGACGGCCTCCTGCAGCATCCGCTTCTCGTTGTTCACGATGATCTCGGGGGCACCGAGGTCGAGGAGACGCTTGAGGCGGTTGTTGCGGTTGATCACACGACGGTAGAGGTCGTTGAGGTCGGAGGTCGCGAAGCGGCCACCGTCGAGCTGCACCATCGGGCGCAGGTCCGGCGGGATGACCGGGACGGCGTCGAGCACCATGCCGGTCGGCTGGTTGCCGGTCTTGCGGAAGGCGTCGACGACCTTGAGGCGCTTGAGGGCGCGGACCTTGCGCTGGCCCTTGCCGGTGGCGATGGTCTCGCGGAGGTTCTCGACCTCCTCGGCGATGTCGAAGTTCTCGAGGCGCTTCTGGATCGCCGTGGCGCCCATGTGACCCTCGAAGTACTTGCCGAACCAGGTCTTCATCTCGCGGTAGAGCAGCTCGTCGCCCATGAGGTCCTGGATCTTCAGGTTCTTGAAGGTGTCCCAGACCTCGTCGAGGCGGTTGACCTCACGCTCGGTGCGGTCGCGCAGCTGCTTCATCTCGCGCTCGGCGCCGTCCTTGACCTTGCGCTTGACGTCGGACTTGGCGCCCTCCGCCTCGAGCGCGGCCAGGTCGGTCTCGAGCTTCTTGGCGCGGTCGTTGATGGCCACGTCGAGCCGGCCGGTCAGCATCTTGCGCTGCTGGTCGACCTTGGCCTCGAGCGAGGACAGGTCGCGGTGACGCGCGTCCTCGTCGACCGAGGTGATCATGTACGCCGCGAAGTAGATGACCTTCTCGAGGTCCTTCGGGGCGAGGTCGAGCAGGTAGCCCAGACGCGACGGAACACCCTTGAAGTACCAGATGTGGGTCACCGGGGCGGCGAGCTCGATGTGGCCCATCCGCTCGCGGCGTACCTTCGAACGGGTCACCTCGACGCCGCAGCGCTCACAGATGATGCCCTTGAAGCGCACGCGCTTGTACTTGCCGCAGTAGCACTCCCAGTCCCTGGTGGGACCGAAGATCTTCTCGCAGAAGAGGCCGTCACGCTCGGGCTTGAGCGTGCGGTAGTTGATGGTCTCAGGCTTCTTGACCTCGCCGTGGCTCCACGCGCGGATCTCGTCCGCGGTGGCCAGGCCGATCTTGAGCTGATCGAAGAAGTTGACGTCGAGCACGGTGGCTTCCAGTTCCTTCGTTAGTTCTTGGAAAGTTCGTAAGGACTGATCTGAGGGGTGGCATCCGGGCATCACGCCCGGATGCCACCCGGGGATTCAGATCAGACTTCCTCTACGGAAGAGGGCTCGCGGCGGGACAGGTCGATACCGAGCTCTTCGGCGGCACGGAAGACGTCTTCCTCCGCGTCACGAAGCTCGATGGCCGAACCGTCCTGGCTCAGAACCTCGACGTTCAGGCACAGCGACTGCATCTCCTTGACGAGCACCTTGAACGACTCCGGGATGCCCGAGTCGGGGATGTTCTCGCCCTTGACGATCGCCTCGTAGACCTTCACGCGACCAGGCACGTCGTCCGACTTGATGGTCAGGAGCTCCTGCAGGGCGTAGGCGGCGCCGTACGCCTCCATCGCCCAGACCTCCATCTCACCGAAGCGCTGGCCACCGAACTGGGCCTTACCGCCGAGCGGCTGCTGGGTGATCATCGAGTACGGACCCGTCGAACGCGCGTGGATCTTGTCGTCGACCAGGTGGTGCAGCTTGAGGATGTACATGTAACCCACGGCGACCGGCTCCGGGAACGGCTCGCCGGAGCGACCGTCGAAGAGGCGGGCCTTGCCGTCGGTGCGGACCACACGCTGACCGTCCCGGTTGGGGAGGGTCGAGGCGAGCAGACCGGTGATCTCGTCCTCACGCGCACCGTCGAAGACAGGAGTGGCCACCTTGGTGCCCGGCTCCGCCTTGTCGGCGTGGATCTTGATCAGGCGCTGCTTCCAGTCGGAGCTCTCCGGGTCGTCGGAGAGGTTGAGGTCCCAACCCTGCTGGGCGAGCCAGCCGAGGTGGAGCTCCAGCACCTGTCCGATGTTCATACGACGCGGGACACCGAGCGGGTTCAGCAGGACGTCGACCGGAGTGCCGTCCTCCATGAACGGCATGTCCTCGACCGGCAGGATCTTCGCGATGACGCCCTTGTTGCCGTGGCGGCCGGCAAGCTTGTCACCGACGGAGATCTTGCGCTTCTGCGCCACGTAGACACGAACCAGCTGGTTCACGCCCGGGGGCAGCTCGTCGCCCTCCTCACGGTCGAAGACGCGGACACCGATGACGGTGCCCTCCTCGCCGTGCGGGACCTTCATCGAGGTGTCGCGGACCTCGCGCGCCTTCTCGCCGAAGATCGCGCGGAGCAGCCGCTCCTCCGGGGTCAGCTCGGTCTCGCCCTTCGGCGTCACCTTGCCGACCAGGATGTCACCGGTGGTGACCTCGGCGCCGATGCGGATGATCCCGCGCTCGTCGAGGTCGGCCAGCATCTCCTCGGAGACGTTCGGGATGTCCCGGGTGATCTCCTCCGGGCCCAGCTTGGTGTCGCGAGCGTCGACCTCGTGCTCCTCGATGTGGATCGAGGTGAGGTAGTCCTGCTGCACCAGACGCTGGGAGAGGATGATCGCGTCCTCGTAGTTGTGGCCCTGCCACGACTGGAAGGCGACCAGGAGGTTGGCACCCAGCGCCATCTCGGCACCCTGGGTCGCCGGGCCGTCGGCCAGCGGCGAGCCGACCTCGACCCGGGCGCCCTCGTCGACCAGCGGCTGCTGGTTGACGCAGTTGCCCTGGTTGGAGCGCTCGAACTTCGCCAGCTTGTAGCTGGTGTAGGTGCCGTCGTCGTTGAGGGTCTCGATCAGGTCGGAGGAGACCTCCTTGACCACACCGGCCTTCTTGGCGACGAGCACGTCACCGGCGTCGACAGCGGCGCGGTACTCGATGCCCGTGCCGACCAGCGGCGAGTCGCTGCGCACCAGCGGAACGGCCTGACGCTGCATGTTGGCGCCCATGAGCGCACGGTTGGCGTCGTCGTGCTCGAGGAACGGGATCAGCGCGGTCGCGACCGAGACCATCTGGCGCGGCGAGACGTCGATGTAGTCGACCTCGTCGGCCAGGAGCTCGGAGACCTCACCGTCGCGCTGGCGGACCAGCACGCGCTCGGTGGCGAACTTCATGTTGGCGTCGACGGCCGCGTTGGCCTGCGCGATGACGTAGCGGTCCTCGTCGTCGGCGGTCAGGTAGTCGATCTTGTCGGTGACGACACCGTTCTCCACCTTGCGGTAGGGCGTCTCGACGAAACCGAACGGGTTGATCCGACCGAAGGATGCCAGCGAACCGATCAGACCGATGTTGGGACCTTCAGGGGTCTCGATCGGGCACATCCGGCCGTAGTGCGACGGGTGGACGTCTCGGACCTCCATGCCGGCGCGGTCACGGGAGAGACCACCCGGGCCCAGCGCGGACAGACGACGCTTGTGCGTCAGGCCGGCGAGCGGGTTGTTCTGGTCCATGAACTGCGAGAGCTGCGAGGTGCCGAAGAACTCCTTCAGCGCAGCGACCACGGGACGGATGTTGATCAGGGACTGCGGCGTGATCGCCTCGACGTCCTGGGTCGTCATCCGCTCGCGCACGACGCGCTCCATACGAGCAAGGCCGGTACGCAGCTGGTTCTGGATCAGCTCACCGACCGTACGCATCCGGCGGTTGCCGAAGTGGTCGATGTCGTCGGCGGCGATGTCGATCATGCCCTGCGGCATCTCGAGCTGCTCGCGACCGTCGTGCAGCGCGACGACGTACTTGATCGTGGCGACGATGTCGTCGACGGTCAGGGTCTGCTGGTCGAAAGCCTCGGTGAGACCGAGCTTCTTGTTGACCTTGTAGCGACCGACCTTGGCGGTGTCGTAGCGCTTCGGGTTGAAGTAGTAGTTGTTCAGCAGCGTCTGCGCGGCCTCACGCGTGGGCGGCTCGCCCGGGCGCAGCTTGCGGTAGATGTCGAGCAGCGCGTCGTCCTGCGCGGTGGTGCTGTCCTTCTCCAGGGTCAGCATCATCGACTCGTACTCGCCGAACTCTTCACGGATCTGCTCGTTGGTCCAGCCGAGGGCCTTGAGCAGCACGGTGACGTTCTGCTTGCGCTTGCGGTCGAGGCGGACGCCGACCAGGTCGCGCTTGTCGATCTCGAACTCGAGCCAGGCGCCGCGGCTCGGGATCAGCTTGGCGGTGTAGATGTCCTTGTCGGACGTCTTGTCGGCGGTGCGCTCGAAGTAGACGCCCGGGGACCGGACGAGCTGCGAGACGACGACACGCTCGGTGCCGTTGATCACGAAGGTGCCCTGGTCGGTCATGAGCGGGAAGTCACCCATGAAGACCGTCTGGCCCTTGATCTCACCAGTGTCGTTGTTGGTGAACTCCGCCGAGACGTAGAGAGGCGCGGAGTAGGTGAAGTCCTTCTCCTTGCACTCCTCGACGGTGTACTTGGGGTCGTAGAAGACAGGGCTCTCGAACGAGAGGGACATCGTCTCCGAGAAGTCCTCGATCGGGGAGATCTCCTCGAAGATCTCCTGTAGACCGGACTTGTGAGACACGTCCTCACCCGCTGCTTCGCGGGTGGCAACCTGCTCCTGCCAGCGCTCGTTGCCGATCAGCCAGTCGAAGCTGTCGGTCTGGAGGGCGAGGAGCTTGGGAAGCTCGAGAGGCTCTGAGATCTTTGCGAAAGAGATGCGGCGAGGGGTGGAGTCACCCGACGAGGTGCGCGCGGCCAAGAGGAATCCTTCGACAAGGTTCGCAGGTGGATTCGCAGCACGCCGACCACCGAACAGCCACCGGGCAGGCTGAGGGGCATTTGAGGGCATGCGCAAAGCGCCATCGTACGCCACAAAAGCGCACTTCACAACACCGGACCCAATTCAAAGTCCGGCGTGCCTCATCACCTGCGGCGTTCGACCGTGGTGCTGCCGAACACTGCGTTGTCGAGCATCGCGGATGATCATGCGCTCATCGCGGCTCCGGGTCAAGCATCCTCGCCATTCGGTCCGCCGTCCGGGACTGTTGTTCCGATCACTTGACAGGTAGCGCAAAGCGCTGACCGGGACCTGTCCCGGGGCCGACTACTTCTGGCTGGGCTGCGTCTCGACCTTGTCGACCAGCCACCCGTCGTCGCTCTTCGCCATGGTGAGCATCGCGTACTCCTGGTAGCCGATCGGCGTGCTCCGCTGGGCGTTGGTGACCTGGCGGTCGACCAGCACCAGCACCTGCACGGTGTCCTCCGAGACGCGGATGACGCCGGCGTCGACCGGGGCGAGCGTCTTCACGACGGTCTTCGTCTCGGGGACGTTGTCGACGAGCACGGCGAAGAGCCGGTCGTAGTCTTCGCGGTAGTTCTTCGTGATCACCGCGTGAGCCTTGCTCTTCGACTCGTCCATCTTGCTGTAGTCGTAGGACAGCAGCGGCACCACCGACTTCTTCGCGGCGGCGAGGGCGTCGCCGCCCTCCTCCTCGACGAGCAGCTTGTGGTTGCGGGTGATCTCCTTGCCCACCGCTCCCTCGGCCGTGCTCTTCGTGACATTGTTGTTGGCGACGGTGGTCACCTTCGGCTGACCGAAGAACACCACGCCGGCGGCGATCACCGCGGCCAGCGCGAGCGCTCCGGCGGCGACCAGCGCCCAGACCGGGAGCAGCGGAAGCGTACGGCCGCTCGACGCCTTCTCGTCGGCGGCGTCGGTGTCGTCGTCGGCGTCACCAGCCGCGTCGGCGGCGTCGTCCGTGTCATCGGCATCGTCGTCGGGCTCACCGTCGGCTGCGGTGGCGACCGGTGCCACCTCGGCTTCTTCGTCGGCCTCTTCGGCGGCTGCCTCGGTATCCTCGGGCGCGGCGTCCTCGGAGTCGTCCTCAGTCACCTCGTCGGCTGCTGCGTCCTCACGCTCGGCCAGCTCGGCGTCGTACGCCGCGCGCTTGTCCTCGTCGAGGAGCACCGCGGCAGCGTCGTTGAGCCGGCGGAAACGACGGTCGGTCGGATCGAGGTCGGCGATCGCCGACTTCCACGCCGCGCGGATGTCGCTGGTGGCGGCGTCGGGCTCGACGTCGAGCAGGTCGTACCAGGTCGGGCTCGTCATGGCGTCGTCCCTTCGCTGTTGTCCGACTTGGGCGCTTCCTCGGCGGGATACCAGTCGTCGACCAGCCACTTCCCGTTCTGCTTGACGAGGTCGACCTCGGTGCGCGCCAGCTGACGAGCGGCCTCGACGCGCTCCTTGGAGCCCTCCGACTTCGGGTAGCTGACCGCGAGCTCGGCGACGACCAGGACGGTCGCGCTGTCCTCGTCGAGCCCGGCGACACCGGTGCTGTGCACGTTGGTCGTGCGTCCGACCCCCTGCTGAGCGACGGTGGCCTCGGCGAAGGCCACGTTGCTCAGGAAGTTCTTCTCGAACTTCGGGGTGAGCAGCTCACCGACGTTCTTGCGGTATTCCGGCATCGTCTTCTTGTCGCTGCCGATGTCGTCGGGGCCGTAGGTGTTGACCCGACCGACGAACTTGTCGGCGGCAGACATCACCTGCTCGCGCTGGCTCACCACGGAGTCGTCCGCCCCGCGGGTCAGCTGCCAGCCGACATAGCCGCCGGCGGCGAGGATGACTGCGATCAGCAGGACCAGGATGCCCCAACGCAGCAGACCGCCTCGCCGGGCGTCCGCCCGGTCGGGCTCTGCGCCGGTCTCCGTGTCGGGGACGGGCTCGGTGGTGGTGCTCAAGGGATCACTTTCATTCGATCTGTGGTGGCTCGACAACGAGCCGATTCCAAGCGTCATCACCGTACGCTGCGCGCGAAACGATGGACTCAGCAGCGTCCAGGGTCCCGAGAACCTGGTGGCCGCGTGTGAGAGCTGGTGTGGCTACTCGGTCTCCATCGGCTGGAGGTAGAGCCACTTCCACGAGTCGTTGCCGTAGGAGGTCGGGGCAGCCTTCGAGACCGGCTTGGTCTCCTCGTCACCCCAGGTGAGCTTGCCGGTCTCCGGGTCGAAGTTGCCCATCGAGTCGGCGCCGCCGGCCGCGGCGCGCGGCAGCTGGCTGGATCCGCGCGGGTTGGACTTGCTCGGGTCCTCGGTGCAGGAGACATCGGTGTTGAAGGGGCGGCTCTCGAGATCGAGAGGGCTGCGCTTCTTGGTGCTCTCATAGCCCTGCTTACAGGGCGTCTGGGTGGTCAGCGCCAGCCCGAAGTGAGCCTGGGCAAGGCCCGGGTGGCCGACGTCGACGACGGCGAAGCTGCCCTCGACGACGGTCGGGAAGATCGAGAGCAGGTGCTTGACGCCGGGCAGGTTCTTCCTGACCACCTTGCCGGTCACCAGCACCTCGTTGAGGAGCTCGCTGATGTCGACCTTGTTCTGCTCGAGGAACGTACGCAGCTCGGTGGAGCCCGCGGATCCGCTCTCGATCAGCTTGATCAGATCCTTGTTGGAGCCCGCGAGCGTGCCGGTGAACAGCTCCAGGTCGTTGGCGAACGACTTGATCGCCGACGTGCTGTCGACCTGGCCCTGGAGCACCGTGTTGCTGTCGCGGATCAGCTGCGTGGTCAGACCGAAGTTCTGATCGGCGGTCTCCACGAAGGCGGTGCCGGTGTCGATGATGGTCTGCAGGTCCTGCCCCGTGCCGGCGAAACTCTTGCCGAGCTCGTCGACGGTGGTGGTGAGCGCCTTCTGGTCGACGGAGTTGACCGTCGTGGTGATGTCTTCGAGCAGCTTCTCGGTCGGCAGCGGTGTCGTCGTCGCGGCGCGGGCGATCTCGGAGCCCTCCTCGAGGAAGGGCTCGCCCTTGGACTGCGGCTGCAGCTCGACGTACTGCTCACCGACGGCGGAGCGGTTGCCGACCACGGCGAGGCTGTCGGCGGGGATCTTGCCCTGCCAGTCCTTGTCGATCTTCAGCTTCACGTCGACGCCGGTGCGGTTGAGCACGAGCTCACCGACCTGGCCGATCTTGACGCCTCGATAGTCGACCTCGGCATCCTCGTAGATGCCACCGGACTGCGCGAAGTGAGCAGTCACGACGTAGTTGTCCTTGATGAACAGGGACCCCAGCTTCGCGTAGCGCGCGCCGACGAAGCTGACCCCGACGAGGGTGATCAGCAGGAAGACCATCAGCTGCACCTTCGTGCGGCGAGTGATCATGACACGCCCTCCCCGTGAGTGTTTTTCGAGGTGCTCAACGCCGGGATCATCAGCGAGGTCAGACCCGGGTCGAGCTCCTTGCTCAGCTGTTCGTACGTGACCGACTGGGTGCCGTCCGCGTTGGCCCCGGCACGACAGGCGATCAGCGGGAGGTTGCAGAGCAGACCCTTGTCATCACCGGTGCTCGGCGCCTTCGCGCCGGACGTCGAGTCCAACCCGAGCAGGTTGCTGAGCGTGGTGACGACGCCCTCTCGTACCGCCGTGCCGCACGCCGTCGCCAGCTGGCCCAGGGTCGACTTGCCGGTGAGCGAGTCGGTGAAGCTCTGCTGGCACACCGACACCGCAGCGGCGAGGCCCTTCTTGCCGCACGCGAGGTCCTTGACCTGCTTGAGCAGGTTGACGAGGTCTTCCCCGTTGGCCTTCTCGAGGTTGCGGTTGACCTCGTCGACGGTCCAGCAGACAGCGCCACCGAGGTCGGGAGCGTTGTCGAGCAGGGTGTCGAGGTTGAGGTCGACGGTGACGTCGAGGTTGACGAAGTCACCCATGTGCAGGTTGCGAGCAGCCTGGGGCGAACCGCCGACAGCCTGGTCGACGAACGGGTAGGTCAGGATCGTGTTCATCG
This sequence comes from Nocardioides albertanoniae, assembly GCF_006716315.1. Classification (NCBI taxonomy): domain Bacteria; kingdom Bacillati; phylum Actinomycetota; class Actinomycetes; order Propionibacteriales; family Nocardioidaceae; genus Nocardioides; species Nocardioides albertanoniae. The sequence continues at coordinate 4,593,118 of NZ_VFOV01000001.1, forward strand.
CTCGCACGAACTTGTCACCGGAGTCGGCCAGGTTCGACAGCACCGGCTTGAGATCCTTCACGATGCCGATCGTGTTGTCCTTGGACGCCCGGATCACGCGTACGCCGGTGTCGCCGAGCCGATCGAGGGCCTTGAGCATCTTGACCAGGTCACCGCGCTGCTTGTCGATGCTCGAGAGCGCCGAGGGCAGCTCGTCGAGGGCCGCGTCGATGGAACCCATCTGCGCGTTGGTCGCCTTCGCCAGCGCATCGAGAGCCTCGATGGCCGAGACGATCTTCTGCTTGTTGTTGTCGAGCTCGGCGGCGAGCTCCTCGACCTGGTGCAGCACCGAGCGAGCGGAGTCCTCACGGCCGGCGAGGGCCTTGTTGAGCTCGGTCGAGATCGTCTTCAGCTGGGCCACGCCACCGCCGTTGAGCAGCAGGCTCAGCGCGCTGAAGACCTCCTCGATCTCCGGGTTGCGGCCGGTCTGCGACAACGGGATCATCGATCCGTCGGCGAGCTTGGTCGACTCGGGCTCGGAGGGCTGCTCCAAGGAGATGAACTTCTCACCGAGGAGCGAGGTCTGCTGGATCGAGGCGCGGGCGTTGCCCGGGATGTTGACGTCCTTCTTCAGCTTCATCTCGACGGTGGCGACACCGTCGTCGAGCCACACCTTGTTGATCTTGCCGACGTCGACGTCTTCGAGCTTGACCGTCGACTGCGGCACCAGGTCGAGGACGTCCTGGAACTGAGCCGTGACCGTCATGGCGTTGTCACCGGCGTCGACGCCGCCCGGGAGCGGGAGGTCGTAGACCGAGAAGGTGCCACAGCCGCTCAGCATCAGGGCACCGGCGACGACACCGACGAACGCCTGAGCGGCGCGCTTCATCGTCTTCTTCATTCCTTCACCTCCACCAGGCCGCCGAGCGACATGTCGTAGGGCACCCCGTAGGAGGAGCCGGTGCCGAGACCGATGGCCGCGGATCGGTTCAGGCCGGGGAGCTGGCGGATCTCCGAGCACGTCTTGGCACTGCTGCCGTTGGTCGCCTGGTCGACCAGGCTGCACAGGAACGAGGCAGGGTTCTGCAGGATCTCGTCGAGCACCATCGTGATGTTGGCGTTGGTGTCGAGCGTGCCCGTCTCCGGGTTGTAGGCGAGACCGAGGTTGTTGAGCGCGAGCGGCGCCGTGTGGAGGCTCTCGTCGAGCGCCTTGCGCTGCCGCACGAGCACCTTGCCGATCCGGTTGAGGCTCTTGATGTCCTCGCGCAGGATCGACTTGTTGTCGCGCACGAACTGGGTCACCTTGGTCAGCGCCTCGGAGAGGTTCTTCATCGACGCGGCCAGCTCGTGACGCTCACCCTCCAGCATCGAGGAGACCTCGGAGAGAGCCTGGGCGAAGTCGCGTACGGTCTGGTCGTTCTCGGCGAGCGTGCCGATGAAACCTTCCAGCTGCTCGGCGGAGTTGAAGAACTGCTCGTCACGGTTGTCGAGCGTCTTGGTCAGCTTGCCGAGGTCGCCGATGGTGGAGTTGATCTTCTCACCCTGGCCACCGAGGTTCTTCGCCGTCTGCTGGAGAAGGTCGGTGAGCGCGCCGTTCTTGTTGGCGCCGTCGGGGCCGATCGCCACCACCAGGTCGTCGACGCTGGAGTAGATCTGGTCGAGCTCGACCGGCACGGAGGTCTTCGCGGTGCTCAGCACCGCGCCGTCGGAGAGCTTCTTGCCGCCGTCGTAGGCGGGCGTGACCTGCACGTAGCGGTCACCGACGATCGACGGCGAGATGACGACGGCCTTCGCGTTGGAGGGCAGGTCGACGTCGTTCTCGTATTCCATGGTGACCTTGACGTCGGTGCCGTTCGGCTTCACCTCGGTCACCTTGCCGACGGGCACACCGAGCACGCGCAGGTCGCTGCCCTCGTAGAGGGAGACCGTGCGCGGGAAGTGCGCCACCAGCGTCTTCTCGCCGGTGTCGCGCACCAGGGCCCAGGAGCCGACCGCGACGATCAGGGCACCGATGATGATCGGGACGATGATCTTGTTCACGCCGCCACCTCCGTAGCCCAGAGGTTCTTGTGGTTCACTCGCTGACGCTCGCTCACGGGTTCTTCCCCCCTGTTAGAGCCGGGACGGGAGGCATGTTCTGGATGTAGGTGTCCCACCACGGACCGTTGCCCAGAGTGTTGTTGAAGACCTTGTAGAACGGCGCCATCAGTCGCAGCGACTTCTCGAGGTTCTCTTCGTTCTTCGTGAACACGTCGAGGATCACGTCGAGGCTCTCGAGCGCCGGCTTGAGGTCGGCGCGGCTGTCGTCGACCAGCATGGAGAGCTCCTTGGAGAGCTGCTGGGTCGAGACCAGGAGGTTGTGGACGGCCTCGCGCCGCTCGACCAGCGCAGCGAAGAGCTGGTTGGCGTTGTTCATCAGCGTGATCAGGTCGTCGTCGCGCTCGTCGAGCACCTTGGTCACCCGGTCGAGCTGGGTGAGCAGCGACTCGATGCGCTCGTCCTTCGCCGCCAGGTTGCGCGAGAGGTCGGAGACACCGGTGAGCGCCGCCTGGAACTCCTCAGGTGTCGTACGGGTCAGGTCGGCGAGCGTGGTGAGCGCTGCGGCGAGCTGGTCCTTGTCGATGTTGGCCGAGGTGTCGGCCAGGCCCTCGAAGGCCTGGACGACGTCGTAGGGCGACTCGGTGCGGTCGACCGGGATGGTGGACCCTGCCTTCATCTGACCCTCGCCCGCGGGCTGCAGCTCGAGGTACATGTCGCCGAGCAGCGTCTTGACCCGAGCCCCGGCGCCGGACTTCTCGCCGAAGTTGACCTTCTCGCGGATCTTGAAGCCGACCTTGACCTGGTCGCCGTCGAGCTCGATCGAGTTGACCTTGCCGACGCGGACGCCGGCCACCCGGACCTCGTCGCCGGTCTTCATGCCACCGGCCTCGGAGAAGTTGGCGTAGTAGGTCGTGCCACCGCCGATCAGCGGGAGGCTGTCGGCCTTGAAGGCCATCACCATCATCATCACGAGGACGGCGATCGAGATGGCGCCGATCTTGACGGGGTTACGTTCGCGGAACGGAATCATCCGAGGTTGCACCTCGCTTGACCGGGCTTGTAGATCGGAATGTCGAGGTCCTTGCCCTCGGGGTCACGGATGGTGCCGCGCAGACCACAGAGGTAGAAGTTGAACCAACCGCCGTAGTTGGCCGTCGCACCGATCTTGTCGAGCTTGATCGGCTGGAGCTCGAGAGCGTCGTTGAGCTCCTTCTTGTCCTTGGCGACCTTGTCGGAGAACCTCCTGGCCTCGCGCAGGTCACCCAGCAGCGGGTCCTTCGCCTCGTGCACCAGGTCGGCGGTCTCCACCGAGAGGGCGGAGATCTGGTCGAGCGAGCCCAGGATCGCCTCGCGGTCGTTGTTGAGACCACCGACGAAGTCGCGGAACGTCACGATCAGGCTCGAGAGTTCCTTCTCGCGGTCACCGACGTGCTCGAGCACCTCGGTCAGGTTGTCGATCAGCGCGTTGATGATCTGATCCTTCTCGGCCAGCGTCGAGGTCAGCGAAGCCGTGTGGGAGAGCAGGCTCTCCAAGGTGCCGCCCTCGCCCTGGAAGACCTGGACGATCTCGTAGGAGAGCGTGTTGACGTCGTTGGGAGACAGCGCCTGGAACAGCGGCTTGAACCCGTTGAACAGCACCGTCAGGTCGAGGGCCGGGTGAGTCTGCCCGACGGGGATCGACTGCCCCTCCTGCATCGCGGACGCGTCGCCGACCAGCTGGTTGGTCAGCGCCAGGTAGCGCTGGCCGATCAGGTTGCGGTACTTGATCGTCGCCTCGGTCGTCGTCGCGATCTGCTGCGCGCGGTCGACAGAGAAGGTGACCACCGCGCTGCGGGCGTCGTCGGAGATGTCGATGTTCTTGACCGAGCCGACCTTGACCCCGGAGATGCGTACGTCGTCGCCCTTGTTCACGCCGGTGACGTCGGTGAAGACCGCCTTGTACTCATCGGTCTGACCGAAGGTGACGTTGCCGATCGTGATCGCGAGCAGACCCGTGGCCAGCGTCGTGACGATCACGAAGATGATCAGCTTCCAGAAGTCCTGGAAGGTCTTGGCGTCGAAGAGCTTCACTGCGCTCACTTGTAGGTCACCTCGGCTCCACGTGCGGCCGGACCGAGCATCAGCGCGCCGAGGTCGGGGACCTCGTCGGCGCTCATGCCCATACCCGGGGCGAACAGCTCGTTGATCACGTCGGTCTCCGCCGAGGTGCCGACGTAGGACATGGCCGAGAAATCGGTCGGCCCGGTAGCGGAGCGCATGACTCCCTTTCCGGTGGGCTCGTCGACGCCGTCGTCCTTGTTGGGAAATGGCGCGAACGGCTTCTTCTGGTTCCAGGACGCGTTCGGCAGCTCACCGCAGTTGGGACCGCTGTCCTCGCCGTAGCGCGGCTTGTCCTTGGTCGAGTAGGGACGCGACTGGTGTGGCAGCGTCTCCAGCGTGATGTGGACCGTGTAGTTGCGGAACACCTCGCTGAACTCGTCGGTCAGTGTGTCCATGCCCCCGATGAGGCACGGGAACATCGGCGCGTAGCGGGCGAGCGCCTTGGTGACCGGGCGGCCGACCTGACCGAGCTGGATCAGCGTGTCGCCGTTGTCGTCGAGGAAGTCGTCAGCGGTGTTGGAGAACGCGGTCACGTCGGTCAGCATCTTGTTGAGCTGATCCTCACGGTCCTCGAGGGTGGTCGCGGTGACGATGGTGTTGCGGAGGATCTGGCCCAGCTCGGGCAGCACCGCCTGATAGGTGCCGGAGACCTTCGTGGCGAGCTCGAGGTCTTCGATCAGCGCCGGGATCTCGGGGTTCAGCCGCTTCAGGTAGGAGTCGAGGGTGTCGAGCGACTCCCCGAGCTTGTCGCCGCGCCCCTCGAGCGCGGTGGCCAGCGCGTTGAGCGTGTTGTTGAGGTCGGCCGGCTGGATCGTACGGAGCAGCGGGTAGAGGTCGCGCAGGACGGCCTGGACCTCGGTGGCGACCTTCGTCTTCTTGATCACTGCGCCCGGCTTGATCGGATCGGTGAACTCCGTGTTGGGCGGGATCAGCGAGACGTACTTCTGCCCGAAGAGGGTCTTGGGGAGGATCGCGCCGGTGACGTCCGGGTGGATCTTGCTGACCTCGTCGGGGAACAGCCCCAGGGTCAGCTCGGCGCCGCCGTCGGTCGGCTTCATGTCGATGACCTCACCGACGATCAGGCCACGGACCTTGACGTCGGCGCGCTCGGGGAGCTGGAGGCCGATGCGGTCGGCCTTGAGCGTGATCTTCTCGAACTCGGCGAACTTGTTGGTGAACTGAGCCCAGGTCAAGCCGAGCGCGGCGAGGACCAACACGATGAAGATGATCCCGAGGACCTTCCCCTTCTGCCGACTCCAGGTGAGTGTCTGCGTCATCCCGCCAACCTCACTGTCGTGGTGGAGCCCCAGATCGCCATGGAGAGCATCAGGTCGAGCAGCGAGACGGCGACGATGCTGGTGCGCACCGCCTTGCCGACCGCGACGCCGACGCCCGCGGGGCCACCGGATGCGTGGTAGCCGTGGTAGCAGTGGATCAGGATGACCACCACGGCGAAGATCAGCACCTTGCCGAACGACCACAGCACGTCGCCGGGCGGCAGGAAGGTGTCGAAGTAGTGGTCGTACGTCCCGACGCTCTGCCCGTAGAAGAGCGTCACCGTGAACCGGGTGGCGACGTAGGAGGAGAGCAGACCCACCACGTAGAGCGGCACGATCGCGATCAGACCGCCGATGATCCGGGTGGTCACCAGGAACGGCAGCGACGGGATCGCCATCACCTCGAGGGCGTCGACCTCCTCGGAGATCCGCATCGCGCCGAGCTGGGCGGTGAAGCCGCACCCGACCGTGGCGGCGAGCGCGATGCCTGCGACCAGCGGGGCGATCTCACGGGTGTTGAAGTAGGCCGACACGAAGCCGGAGAACGCGCTGGTGCCGAGCTGGTCGAGCGCGGTGTAGCCCGAGAGCCCGACCTGGGCTCCGGTGAAGAAGGTCATCGCCAGGATCACGCCGACGGTGCCGCCGATGACGGCCAGCGCGCCGGAGCCGAGGGTGACCTCGGCGAGGATCCGGAGGATCTCCTTCTTGTAGCGCGTCAGGGTCCGCGGGGACCACGAGAGCGCGCGCAGGTAGAAGCCGAGCTCGTCACCGAGGTGGTCGAGGCTCTTGGCAGGCTTCTCGTAGATCGACTTGATGTTCGCCATTCGTCTCGCCCTCCTAACCGGCCTTGCTCGGAATGATCTGCAGGAAGATCGCGCTCATCACGAAGTTGGTGATGAACAGCAACAGGAATGTGATGACGACCGACTCGTTCACGGCGTCACCGACGCCCTTCGGGCCACCGCCGGCGTTCATGCCCTTGTAGGAGGCGACGATCGCTGCGATCAGACCGAAGACGAGCGCCTTCGCCAGGCCCTGCCACAGGTCGGCCATCTGCGCCAGGGCGGTGAAGCTGGCCAGGTAGGCGCCCGGGGTGCCGCCCTGGATGATGACGTTGAAGACGTAGCCACCCATGACGCCGACGATCGAGACCAGCCCGTTGAGGAAGACCGCGATCATCATCGCGGCGAGCACACGCGGGACCACCAGACGCTGGATCGGGTCGATGCCCAGGACCATCATCGCGTCGAGCTCTTCACGGATCTTGCGGGCACCGAGGTCGGCAGCGATCGCCGAGCCACCGGCACCGGCGACCAGCAGCGCGGTCGCGATCGGGGCGGCCTGCTGGACGACCGCGAGGACCGCGGCCGACCCGACGAACGACTGCGCACCGAACTGCACCACGAGCCCACCGACCTGCAGCGCGATGACCGCACCGAAGGGGATCGCGACCAGCGCGGTCGGGACGATCGTCACCGACGCGATGAACCATGCCTGCTGGATGAACTCACGGAACTGGAAGGGGCGCCGAAACACGGCTCGCCCCACGTCCAGCCCGAACGCAAAGAGCGTGCCAGCGGTCCCGATCGGCTTCAGGACCCTGGCGGCGGTCAGAGAGGACATCAGTGAGGCGCCTCAGTTGGATTGGCCTGAGACGAGGACATCGGGGTCGTCGGGTCAGGCTGGAAGGACCCCGGAGGCGGGGTCACGCCGTTCTCCCGGCACCAGGCGCCCGGAGGACGCTGGTAGGTGCGCGGGATGCCGTTGGAGGGCTCGAGCTGCATCGGGATCGGCGGCAGCGGCGGAAGGCCCATGTCCTTCTCGGCGGCCAGCTCGTCGGCGTCCTTCTCCTCGGACATGCCGATCGGACCGATCGTCTGCGCGTTGAGGAACTGACGCACGACCGGCTCCTCGGAGCTCAGCAGCATCTCGCGCGGACCGAACATGGCCAGGTGCTTGTGGTAGAGCAGGCCGATGTTGTCAGGCACCGTACGCGTCGAGTTGATGTCGTGCGTGACGATGAGGAACGTCGCGTCGATCTGAGCGTTCAGGTCGATGAAGAGCTGGTTGATGAACGCGGTGCGCACCGGGTCCAGACCGGAGTCGGGCTCGTCGATGAGCAGGATCTCGGGGTCGAGGACGAGCGCACGCGCCAGACCGGCACGCTTACGCATACCGCCGGAGATCTCGCCGGGAAGCTTGTTCTCGGCGCCGATGAGACCGACGAGGTCCATCTTCTCCATGACGATGTCGCGGATCTCCGACTCACCCTTCTTCGTGTGCTCACGAAGCGGGAAGGCGACGTTGTCGAAGAGATCCATCGAGCCGAACATGGCGCCGTCCTGGAACAGGACGCCGAACAGCTTGCGGATCTCGTAGAGGTCCTTCTCCGAGCAGGTGGCGATGTCGACACCCTCGATGACCACTGCGCCCTCGTCGGGCTTGATCAGACCGATCAAGGTCTTGAGGAGCACCGACTTTCCTGTGCCGGACGGACCGAGCATCACGCTGATCTCGCCCGCAGGCAGCGTCAACGTGACGTCTTTCCAGATGAGCTGCTTGCCGAAGCTCTTGGTCAGCCCATCGATCTTTACGTCTACACCCATCCGGGCCGGCTCCCTTCCTGTTCGCGAGGGTCTCCCTCAAGGCCCCCACTGCCCCATTAACGGCAGATTGTGACGGGGGTTACGGCCCTCCTGCGACACACGCCACACTTTTGTAAACCATTTTGCCCTGCGGACGGAGACGTTGGTCACCACCCGAGACAAGGTCCCCCAGCGAACACATCGACGATCGGATTACGACCCTTCGCGCCCGGTATGTGTCCAAGATAACCAAAACAACCCGCGGGTGGCTACTCAGGAGTAGCCACCCGCGGGCGGTGACGGCCTGGCCCACGCTGCGGCCTGGCTCATCTGTGGTCGAACTGTGTCTACCGTGTAACAAAGCCCGGGCCCGGCGGAATCCGCCGAGCCCGGGCTCGTAGGGCCGAAGCCCTCAGGTCACTTGACGGTGACGGTGGCGCCGGCGGCCTCGAGGGCCTCCTTCGCCTTGTCAGCGGTCTCCTTGTTGGCGGCCTCGAGGACAGCCTTGGGGGCACCCTCGACGAGCTCCTTGGCCTCCTTCAGGCCGAGGGAGGTCAGGGCGCGCACCTCCTTGATGACGTTGATCTTCTTGTCGCCGGCGGACTCGAGGATGACGTCGAACTCGTCCTTGGCCTCCTCAGCGGCGGCGGCCGGGGCGCCCGGGGCGCCAGCAGCGGCGACGGCGACCGGAGCGGCAGCGGTGACGCCGAAGGTCTCCTCGAACTCCTTCACGAAGTCGGAGAGCTCGATGAGGGTGAGCTCCTTGAAAGCGTCGAGCAGCTCGGCGGTGGTGAGCTTCGCCATGATGGCATTCCTTTCTTGGTGGCCCGCTGCGTCTGGTTTGGGTGCAGCGTGCCGGATTACAGGTGGTGGTTAGTTACGACAGGGGCCTTTCAGGCCTCGGTCGGAGCCTCCTCGGCGGCAGCCGGCTCAGCGGCACCACCTGCGAGGATCGAGGGGTCCTCCGCGGCCTTGGCCTCGAGAGCGGCAGCGAGCTGCGCGGTCTTCGAGGGCAGAGCGTTGAAGGCGTACAGAGCCTGCGACAGCGACGCGGTCATCGCGCCCGCAAGCTTGGCGAGCAGGACCTCGCGCGACTCGAGGTCGGCGAGCTTGCCGATCTCAGCAGCGTCGATGGCCCTACCGTCGAGGTATCCACCCTTGATGACAAGGTTGGGGTTGGCCTTGGCAAAGTCACGCAGACCCTTGGCCGCCTCGACGACGTCGCCCTTGATGAAGGCGATCGCGGTCGGGCCGGTCAGCAGGTCGTCGAAGCCCTTGATGCCGCTCTTCTCAGCAGCGAGCTTGGTCAGCGTGTTCTTGACCACGGCGTAGTTTGCGTGCTCACCGAGCGAGCGACGAAGATTCTTCAGGTCGCCGACGGTGAGACCGCGGTACTCGGTCAGCACGGCACCGGTCGAGGCGCTGAACTCGTCAGCGATCTCGGCAACGGCAGCCTGCTTTTCAGCCCGCGCCATGGGTCTCCTTCTTCCGGGAATCGATCCCACCGGCGAGGGCCCATGAACGACAAACGCCCCGAGCGCAGGCTCAGGGCGTGACGTACGAACTCGTCGTGCTCTTCACCTACGCTGGTCGTCCGCATCCGCGGAGCCTTCGATCGGGTGCATGCACACCTGACAACCGGCGGTCTCTGGTTTCGAGCATCAATTATGCGTACGCCGCCGAGTGCCGCCAAATCGACGGCACCAGTACGTTGGCGACATGGACAACCACACCTTCGCAAGGGCCGGTCGCTCGGCGTCGATCATCGGTCTCGGCACCTGGCAGCTCGGAGCCGACTGGGGAGAGGTCAGCGAGTCCGACGCCCTCGCGGTGCTGGAAGCGGCGGTCGGCGACGGGGTGACCTTCCTCGACACGGCCGACGTCTACGGGGACGGCCGCAGCGAGCAGGTCATCGGCAGGTTCCTCGCGTCTCACGAGGGCCTCATGGTCGCCACCAAGATGGGTCGGCGGGTGGATCAGGTCCCGGCCAACTACACGCTCGCGAACTTCCGGACGTGGCTCGACCGCTCGCGGGCGAACCTCGGGGTCGACACGATCGACCTGGTGCAGCTGCACTGCCCGCCGTCGGCGACGATCGACGCCGACGCCACCTATGACGCCCTCGACCGGCTGGTCGAGGAGGGGGTGATCGCCGCCTACGGCGTCAGCGTCGAGACGTCCGACCAGGCGCTCTCCGCCCTCGCCCGCCCGAACGTGGCGTCCATCCAGATCATCCTCAACGCCTTCCGCCACAAGCCGCTCGACTCCGTGCTGCCGGCCGCGGCCGACGCCGGCGTCGGGATCATCGCGCGCGTGCCCCTGGCCTCCGGACTGCTCTCGGGCCGCTACACGGAGTCGACGACGTTCGCTGCCGACGACCACCGCACCTTCAATCGCGACGGCGGCGCCTTCGACGTGGGCGAGACCTTCTCGGGCGTCGACTTCGCCACCGGGGTCGAGGCCGCGCAGGAGTTCGCCGCTCTGGTGGCCGAACACGGCCCGGCCGGCGCGACACCGGCCCAGGTCGCCCTCGCCTGGGTCGCCCAGCAGCCCGGCGTCACCACCGTCATCCCGGGTGCCCGCAACCCCGCCCAGGCCCGTGCCAACGCCGCCGCCGGCTCCCTCCCGCCGCTCTCCGACGACCTGCTCGCCGGCGTACGCCGGATCTACGACACCCACTTCCGCGAGACCATCCACTCCCGTTGGTGACCACCCCTCGCCGAAGCGTCACTCCTGCAGGTCGAGACGTCGTCGCGTGACGTCTCGACCTGCGGGAGTGACGCTTCGGCCTGCAGGAGTGACTTCTCGGCAGGTTCGAGGGTCACATCTCAGACCTGATAGTGAGCATTGGTAACGAATCGGGCAGAGTAAAGGTGTGACGACGGAGACGACCGAGGAGTTCCGGTTCCGCGACATCGCGGTCGTGGCGTACGCGCCCTCGATCGTCAGCGCGCTGGGGCACGGTGCGGTCATGCCCATCCTGGCGCTGCGTGCCACCGACCTGGGTGCGGACGCGTCGATGGCGGCGTTCGTGGTGGCACTGCTCGGGATCGGCTCGCTGGCGACGTCGCTGCCGGCCGGCTCGCTGGTGGCGCGCATCGGGGAGCGGCGTACGTTGATGGGCGCCGGGGCGCTCGACGCGGTCGCGATGACGGTGGCGTTCCTGAGCACCTCGGTCATCGTGCTGGCCGTCGCGGTGTTCGTGAGCGGGATGAGCTGGACGGCGTTCCTCATCGCCCGGCAGGGCTTCCTGATCGACGCGACCCCACCCTCGCACCGGGCCCGGGCGATGGCGCTGCTGGGCGGATCGTTCCGCATCGGAGTCTTCGTCGGCCCGCTCATCGGCGCCGGCCTCATCCACCTCTTCGGGCTCTCCTCGATCTTCCTGCTCGCCGCGGCGATGTCGCTGTGCTCCGCGGCGGTCGGCGGGTGGATGCCCGACTTCGGTCGGTCCCGAACGCGCGAGCAGGGGCATCTGAGCGTACGCAGCGTGCTGTGGGCCCATCGGCGCACGTTCGCCACGCTCGGGGTCGCGGTCGTGATCATCGGGATCTCCCGGTCCGTACGCATCGGTCTGCTCCCGCTGTGGGCCGACCACATCCACCTCAACGCCTCGGTGGTGTCGCTGCTCTTCGCCGGAGCCGCGCTGGTCGACATCGCCCTCACCCTGCCGGGCGGTTGGCTGCTCGACCACCGCGGGCGTCAGGTCGTGGCGATCCCGGTGGTGGTCACCGTCGGCGTCGGCTGCCTGCTCCTTCCCCTCACCCACGACGCGCTCACCCTCGGCGCCGTGATGGCGCTGATCGCCCTCGGCAACGGTCTCGGCTCGGGCATCGTGATGACGATGGGCGCCGACGCGGCGCCGGCCGACGGGCGTGCGCAGTTCCTGGGCGGCTGGCGGCTGTGCGGTGACCTGGGCGGCACCGGCGGACCGCTCCTGGTCTCCGGCCTGGCCGCCGTGCTCTCGATCGCCGCCGCACCCGTCGCGCTCGGGATCTTCTCGCTCGTCGGGGCGGTCTGGGTAGGTCACTGGACCGGTCGCGCCGACCGAGCTCGCCTCGCGGGTCGCTGAGGCTCCGCTCAGGTCGCTGACGCTCGGGCTACGGGACGATCGCGCGGGTCAGGGCGTCGGCGAGAGCCCCGGCGTCACCGGTGACGACCAGACTCGAGGACTGCGGCGACAAGCGGCCCCACAGCAGCAACGCCAGATCGCGCGCGGACCCGGAGACGGCGACCTTCTGGACCGCGTTCGGCATCCCGATCGCCCAGCTACGGTCGACATCGGACGCGGTGATCTCGATGCGGGTGACGACCTTCCGCGTACGCTTCAGCGCGATCTGGCGCGGATACATCACCGTCACCACCTCGTCGACGGTGTCGGCCCAGAGCTCCTCCGGCACCTCAGGGGCCGTGCGCCCCAGCGCCGTCCGGATGTCCCAGAGGTGGATGAGGGTCTCGTGCACCTGACGCCGGAACCAGAACGAGACGGGCCCACGACCGTCCTCGCTCAGACCGCTGAGGATCCTTCCGGTCGCCTCCGGCCCCAGGGTCGTGAGCGTCTCGCGCAGCCCGGCGGCCTGCGCCTGGTAGGTCGCGACCAGGTCCAACGGCACCGGCAGCGGCTCCTCGTCCTCGTCGAGCGCCATCGCCGCTGCCCAGTGATGGATCCCGGCCAGATGATCGACCAGGTCCCCCACCGACCAGTCACCGCACGAGGGCACCGGCAGATCGGGGTCGGCCCGGCTCAACACGTCCGCGAACTCCGACTGCAGCTCACCGAGGGTCACGAAGTAGTCGTCCGTCGTCAACACGCCGCAGACCCTACTGGCAGCGTGGCAGCACCGCTGCGAGCCGCTCCTCGAGACGGACCAGCATCGCCGGGTCCGACCAGATCGGTGGCTTGCCCGGCGGCGGGAGGAACCCGACCAGGTCCATCACGTCGAAGTAGGGCTGCGGCTCTCTGCCGGTCAGCGCGGCGTAGGCCTGTGCGCCGCAACCCTAGGAGATGGTCCCGGACGTTTCCGCCCATTACCCGCCGGTATGAGGGCCGAAGCGTCTGGGACTACTTCTGCCGGGCCCTGTGCGCCGCGGCCTTCATGCGGCTCTGGCAGCGGGTGGAGCAGAAGCGGCGGCCGGCGTTCTTGGAGGTGTCGACGAAGACTCGGTCGCAGGGGTCGGCCTGGCAGAGGCCGAGGCGGCCGGCGAGGTCGGAGCCGATCGCCAGCGCGAGTCCGGCGGCGATGCCGGCACCCCAGCCGACGACGAGGTCGGGCTCGCGACCGTGGAAGTGGAGCGCCCAGCCTCCGCCGCGGGCACGATCGAGCTGCGGGACCGAACCCATCTCCCGCAGCAGCACGTTGACGGTGGTGGCGGCCGTGTCGAGGTCACCGACAGCCGCTGCGGCGAACACGATCCGGAGCGACTCGGCGAGCGCGACCATCCCGTCGGCGGCGGCCTCACCGACCTGCGGCTTGTAGTCGGGGCGGGCGAGGAGGTCACGGACGACCTCGGCGCGCCGGCCGACCGGTGGCGTCGCCACGACCCGGGTGCCGTCGTGGCCCGGGGTCAGGGCGTTGACGAGCTTGCACGCTTGCTCGGTCACCGTATGCACGTGACTGTCGAAATGTATTTGACCAGTCACGAGTTCCGGCCCTACCGTCTCCTCCATGACCGTCATTCAACCATTGACCAGTCACCAGGGCACGCGGTGGCCGCGTTCTCTCGTCGCACTGGTGATCGCCAGGGCGGTGAACCGGTTGGGTTCGTTCGCGATGGCGTTCATGGCGGTCGCCCTCGTCGAGGTGCACGGCGCATCGCTCGCCACCGCGGGCGCCGTGGTGACCGCCTTCGGCGTCGCCACCATCCCCTCACGGCTCCTCGGCGGCCGGATGGCCGACACAGTGGGCCGCCGGGCGACCATCGTGATCGGGCTGCTCGCCTGTGCGGCTGCCCAGCTGGTCATCGCCGCCTCCCCCGGGATCACCGGCGCGCTGATCGGCGCGACGCTGCTCGGGCTGGCCTACGAGATCTACGAACCGGCTTCCCAAGCACTGATCGCGGAGTCGGTGGAGGCCGAGCGGCGACCCCAGGCCTTCGGGCTCTACGGCGCGGCGATGGCCGTCGCCGGCGTCGCCGCCGGAGCGTTGGCGGCCCTCGTGGGCGGCATCGACCTGCGGTTTCTCTTCGTCGCCGACGCGCTCACCTGCCTGTGCGCGGCGGCGCTCGTGCTCGCCCTCGTGCGTGACACCACCGCGCGGAGCGACGGCATGGTGCGGACCGGGCCGAGCCCCTGGCGGGACCGCCGGCTCCTGACGATGCTCGCGCTCGGCACCGGGTTCGCGACCGCATGGATCCTGAGCACGATCGCCCTCCCGCTCACCGTCTCCGCCCGCGGGCACGACGCTGCCGCCACCGGCTGGCTGCTGCTGGTCGCCGCCCTCGTCACCATCGCCGGCCAACGCCTGCTCCGCGGGGCCGCCTCCCGGCCGTTCACGCTCATCCGCGCCGGACTCGTGCTGATGGCCGTCGGCTTCGCCGTCATCGCGTACGCAGCACCGCTGCCGCTCCTCGCCCTCGGAACAGCGATCGTGGCACTCGGCGAGGTGCTCCTCCTGGGTCCGCCGATCGCACTCGTGGCCGGCCTGGCGACCGACGCGTCGAGGGCGGGTTATCTGGCGGCGTACGGCACCTGCTGGGGGATCGCGCAGACGGTCGGCCCGATGCTCGCGACGGGTCTGATGTCGCACGGCACGCCGACGGTCTGGCTCACCGGAGCCGCCCTCTGTCTCGTGCTCACCGCGACCACGGCGGCGGCGACCGCCGTATGTTCACCGAGGTAGCTCAGTCACGGCCCGCTTGCTTCGCGGAGCTCCACGAAGCAAGCACAGCTGGACCGAGTCACCTCGGTGAGCATTCAGAGCACGCGGGCGAGGAACGCCTGCGTGCGCTCGTGCTGCGGGTTGCCGAGCACGTCGTCGGGCGCGCCCTCCTCGACGATCACGCCACCGTCCATGAAGACCACCTTGTCGGCGACCTCGCGGGCGAAGCTCATCTCGTGGGTGACGACCATCATCGTCATGCCCTCGGAGGCGAGGTCCTTCATGACGGCCAGCACGTCGCCGACGAGCTCAGGGTCGAGCGCGGAGGTGGGCTCGTCGAACAGCATCATGTCGGGGCTCATCGACAGCGCCCGCGCGATGGCGACGCGCTGCTGCTGGCCGCCGGAGAGGTGCGCCGGGTAGGCGTCGGCCTTATCGGAGAGACCGACCTTCTCCAGGTTGGCCTTCGCGATCTGCGTGGCCTCGGCCCGCGGTCGCTTGAGCACCTTCTCCTGCGAGACGGTGAGGTTGCGCAGCACCGTCATGTGCGGGAAGAGGTTGAACTGCTGGAAGACCATCCCGATCCGGGCGCGCAGCGCGTCGACGTCGGCGTCCGGGTCGGTGATCTCGTCGCCCTCGACCAGGATGGTGCCGCTGGTGGGCTGCTCGAGCAGGTTGACGCAGCGCAGCAGCGTCGACTTCCCGGACCCCGAGGGGCCGATCACGCAGACCACCTCGCCGCGACCGATGTGGAAGTCGATGCCCTTGAGCACCTCGTTCTTGCCGAAATACTTGTGCAGCTGCCGTACGTCGATCGCGGCGGCGCCGCGCTCGGCGACCGATGTCGCTTCGGTCTGAGTCATCAGCGGGCCTTCCCTGACTTGGCTTCCATGCGGCGTACGACGATCGAGAGCGGCACCGTGATCAGCAGGTAGCAGAGCGCGATCGTGACCATCGGGGTCAGGTTGGCGTTGGAGTTCATCGCCTCACGACCGAACGCGGTCAGCTCGTACTCGTCCAGCGAGAGCCCGAGGATGTAGACCAGCGAGGAGTCCTTGGTGAGCAGGATCAGCTCGTTGGTCAGCGGCGGCAGGATCACCCGGAACGCCTGCGGCAGCACGATGGTGACCATCGCCCGGGTGTGGGTCATGCCCAGGGTGCGCGCCGCCTCGTACTGACCCTTCGGCACCGCCTGGATGCCGGCCCGGATCGTCTCGGCCATGTAGGCACCACCGACCAGACCGAGCGCGAGCGTCACGGTGCTGAGGTTGGAGAGCTGGATCCCGAAGGCCAGCGAGAGCCCGAGCCCGAGCACCAGGAACACGACCAGCGCCGGCAGCCCGCGGAAGAGCTCGATGATGCCGGTCGAGATCCACCGGTAGGGGCCGACGCTCGAGAGCCGCATCAGCGCGAGCACCAGTCCGAGCGCCAACCCGAAGGCGAACCCACAGGCGGTGTAGATGATCGTGTTCTTCAGCGCGGTCACGATGACGTTGGGGAACTGCTGCGCCCCGATGTCGAGGTCGAGGAACGCGCGCCGGATCTCGCCCCAGTCGGCGATGAACGCGAGGACGACCACGATCGCCACCAAGATGGCGTACTGGACGTACCTGGTCAGTGCCGCACGTCGGCGGGGCGAGAGCCGCTTCTTGGGAACTACCGCCGCGTCAGTCACTGGGCGGCAGCCTCCCCGAACCACTTCTTGAAGACCTTGTCGTAGGCGGTCTTGTCGTTGACGGCCTTGTTGATCACGTCGACCAGCTTGTCGTTGCCGCCCTTCTTGACCGAGAAGCCGTACGCCTCACCGGTCTGGAACTCGCCGGTGATCTCCATGTCGGAGTTGTCCTTGACGAAGTCGTAGAGCAGACCGTTGTCATTGACGCCGGCGTCGGCCTTGCCCGACTTGACCGCCTGCATCATCAGCGCGGAGTCCTCGAGCGTGATGATCTTGGTGTCCTTGGGAGCGTTCTCCTTGACGTAGTCGGCACCCGTGGTGGCCTCCTGGACCGCGATGGTCTTGCCACCGAGGTCGTCGAGCGCGGCGTAGCCGGCACCCTTCTTGGTGAGCAGTGCCTGGGTCGCCTCGAAGTAGGGCTCGGAGAAGTCCATGACCTTCTGGCGCTCCTCGTTGATCGTCATCGCGCCGGCGGCGACGTCGCACTTGCCCGAGTTGAGCGCCTCACCGGAGACGATGGTCTCCCAGCCGATGTTGACGACCTCGGTCTCGAGCTTCTCGGCGTCGGCCGCGATCTTGAGCACGTCGATGTCGAAACCGACGACCTCGCCGCCCTCGTTGAACTCGAACGGCTTGTAGGGGAGGTGCGTGCAGATGGTCAAGGTATCGGCCTTGACCAGCTTCGCACCGGAGGGCGACTTGCCCGCTTCATCACCGCCGCCGCACGCGGTGAGAGCCAGTCCCAGAGCAGGAACAGTGAGGGCAGCAGCCAGCTTCCGCAGATTCATGGGCCGCACTCTACGACTCTTTGAACGCAGATGGACCGCCACCCCTCAAGGTGGCGGTCCATCTGATGAGATCCAGAGGCTCAGGCCTCGTCCTCACCCGCGACGTTCTTGATGCGGTTGTGGTCGACCTGGATGCCGGGGCCCATGGTCGTGGAGACGGTGACCTTCTTCAGGTAGCGGCCCTTGGAGGAGGACGGCTTCAGACGAAGCACCTCCTCGAGAGCAGCGGCGTAGTTCTCAGCAAGCTGAGCCTCGGAGAAGGAGGCCTTGCCGATGATGAAGTGAAGGTTGGCGTGACGGTCGACCCGGAAGTCGATCTTGCCGCCCTTGATGTCGGTCACGGCCTTGGCCGGGTCCGGGGTGACGGTGCCGGTCTTCGGGTTCGGCATGAGGCCACGCGGGCCGAGCACGCGACCGAGGCGACCGACCTTGCCCATCATGTCGGGGGTCGCGACGACGGAGTCGAAGTCGAGCCAGCCGCCGGAGACCTTCTCGATGAGCTCGTCGCCACCGACGACGTCGGCGCCGGCCGCGCGGGCGGCCTCGGCCTTGTCGGGCGCAGCGGCGAAGACGATGACGCGCATCGTCTTACCGGTGCCGTGGGGCAGGCTGACGGTGCCGCGCACCATCTGGTCGGCCTTGCGGGGGTCGACGCCGAGACGCATGACGACGTCAACGGTCTCGTCGAACTTCTTCTTGCTGGAGGACTTGGCGATCTTGATCGCGTCCAGCGGGGCGTAGAGCTCGTTCTGGTCGAACGTCTCCGACGCCGCGCGGTAGGTCTTGCTGCGCTGCATGATGAATTCCTTAGTGGTTAAGAGGAGATGTGGTTAGCGAGCCAGCGCGGCTCTCCCACGGTCAGTCGGTGGTGACGCCCATCGAGCGGGCGGTGCCCTCGACGATCTTCATCGCGGAGTCGATGTCGTTGGCGTTGAGGTCGGGCAGCTTGGTCGTCGCGATCTCGCGGACCTGGTCCTTGGTCAGCTTGCCGACCTTGTCGGTGTGCGGGACCGAGGAGCCCTTCTTGAGGCCGGCGGCCTTCTTGATCAGCTCGGCGGCCGGCGGGGTCTTCGTGATGAAGGTGAACGAGCGGTCCTCGTAGATGGTGATCTCTACGGGGATGACGTTGCCGCGCATGGACTCGGTCTGGGCGTTGTACGCCTTGCAGAACTCCATGATGTTGACGCCGTGCGGACCGAGCGCGGTACCGACCGGCGGAGCCGGGGTCGCGGAGCCGGCCTGCAGCTGCACCTTGACGAGCGCTGCGATCTTCTTCTTCGGAGGCATTCTTGAGATCTCTTCCTTCTCGTGGTCATGACGAAGCCGCTTGTACGTTTCGGCCTCTGCCACCTGCTGTGTTGCTCGCGCAACTTGTCGATTGTCCGTGATCTCGGCCGAGTTCGCGAAATCAGCGCGCGACCTGCGCCGCCACGGACCCTGTGGTGACGACCGACACATCGTTCTGCCATACTCCCCCGGGGATTTCACGAGGGAGTGTCGTTGTTCAGCAAGCGTCTCGGTCAACTGTCCATGTTCGCCGCGCTCGTACCGCTCGCCGCGCTCTCCGCCGGCTGGACGGCCGCCACCACCGGAGCCGGGTTCGACCCCGGCGGGGCCGTGACGCTGCCCGGCGGAGAGGCCATGGTGACCTCCGCGATCGAGCAGCCGGCGAGCCTCACCGAGCCCGCCCCGGCCCAGGGCGCCCACCGGGGCGCGCGGACCGGCGCCGTCGCGATCGCGATGGCCGACGGCAGCGGCATCCCGATGACCGCGCTCGCCGCCTATCAGCGGGCGGCGTCCGTGGTGACCACCGCCGACCGCGCCTGCGCCCTCGACTGGACCCTCGTCGCCGCGGTCGGGATGGTCGAGTCCGACCACGGGCGCCTCAAGAGCAGCCGGCTCGACGCCGACGGCAGGGCCACTCCCCCGATCTACGGACCGTCGCTCACCTCCCCCGCCGGTGACCCCGCGCCCGACACCGACGGTGGCGCCGTCGACAAGCTCACCAGCGGCGACAGGGCCGTCGGGCCGATGCAGTTCGTCCCCGCGACATGGCCGTTGGTGGCCGTCGACGGAGACGGCGACGGCCGGCGCGACCCGCAGGACATCGACGATGCCGCCCTGGCCGCCGCCGTCTATCTGTGCTCCGGCGACGACGACGTCTCGACCGACAAGGGGAAGCGCGCCGCGCTCGGCCGCTACAACCACAGCAAGGCGTACGTCGCGACGGTGCTGAAGATCGCCAAGGGCTATGCCGACAGCCCCTACGGGAGCGAGGACATCGCCCTCACCGCCGCACCGGCGCACGCCGAGCCGAGCCCATCCGGCTCCGGCACGAAGGGCCGCTCGAAGGACGGCGCAGACGCCGGGAAGAAGCGCCCCGGCGCGACGAAGCCCAGCTCGAAGCCGAAGCCGCGACCCACCTCCGGCGCTCAGCCGGCCGACAAACCCGACACCGACGCCCCGGCATCCCCCACCCCCAGCGCGACCCCGACCGATGACGGCAGCTGGGCCACCCTCTCGGAGCGCCACGCCATCTGCGCCGCCGAGCTGTCCGCACGGTTCCCCGACCTCGCCGCCGGCTGGGACACCAACCGCGCCGTCGAGGCATGCAGCATCCGGATGATCGGCAAGACCGTCCCCCAGGCCAACGCCGCCACCCCCGGTGTCGTCACCGACATCTCCGGGTACGTCCGCTGGTTGATCAACACACTGCCGTAGGGAGTCCCTCAGAGCTCAGGCTTCTCCTTGAGCCCTTCTTTCGGATCGAGAGGTCCACCGGGACCACAATCAGTGTGAGTGTGGGCGTGTTTGGCCGGATCGGACGGGTCAAGACAGATGCCGAACGTGCTGCCGCGATGAAGGCTGTTGCCGTTGATCGTCTTGCGGCCGTAGAAGGTCTCTCCTTGGTACGTGTACTCATAGACGACCCGGTAGCTGCTTCCCAGGTCCGTCAGATCGAGCACCTCGGCACTGTGGAGCTCGGTCAAGTTGCTCATGTCGGGCCCTTCTCTGTTGAAGAGGAACAGCACGACGCCGATGAAGATTGCGATCATCGCCACGACAATCCCAACAGCGGCCAGCACCCACTTGAGCATGCGCTTCTCCCGCCTGAACAGTCGCTAGCGTCGGGTCACCAAATGCCGAGCGCCCTGCACCATCATGGTGCAGGGCGCTCGAAGCGTACGTTCAGACCTTCTCGATCTGGTTGAACGAGAGCTCGACGGGGGTCTCGCGGCCGAAGATCTCCACGAGCGCCTTGACGCGCTGGGACTCGGCGTTGAGCTCGGTGATCGTGGCGTGGAGGGTGGCGAAGGGGCCGTCGACCACGGTGACCGAGTCGCCCTCGGCGAAGTCGACGACCTCGATGGGCTTCTTGGCGGTGCCGGTGGCACCAGGCGTGGCGGTGGCGGCCTCGCCGGCGGCGGCAGCCTCGGCCTCGGCCTGGGCGACGACGGCGGGGGCGAGCATGTTCTCGACCTCGGTCATCGACAGCGGCACCGGCTGGTGGCTGTGACCGACGAAGCCGGTGACCGACGGGGTGTGGCGTACGGCCGACCAGGACTCGTCGGTGAGGTCCATCCGGACCAGCACGTAACCGGGGAGCACGGTGCGCTTGACCATCTTGCGCTGGCCGTTCTTGATCTCCGGGACCTCTTCGGTGGGGACCACGATCTCGTGGATGTAGTCCTCCATGTTGAGGGAGACGATGCGGTTCTCCAGGTTGGACTTCACCCGGTTCTCCATGCCGGAGTAGGTGTGGATCACGAACCAGTCGCCCGGCTTCGCCCACAGCTCACGGCGGAACGCCTCGAGCGGGTCGTCGTCGGAGGCCTCGGGGGCCTCGCCCTCGACGATCTCGTCGAACGTCTCGTCGCCGGTCTCCTCGGCGTCGGTCTCCTCGGTGCCCGCCTCGTCGGTGAGCTCCTCGGGCGCAACCTCCTCGGTTGCGGCCTCTTCCGGCGCAGCCTCGGCAGGCACGTCAGCAGCGGCATCGGCCGCCTCGAGGACCTCGGTCTCCTCGGTGTAGTCCTGCTCAGACACGTGCTGCTCCAAACCGTTGAATGTGTATATCGGGTGTGGTCCGCGGGCCGGGGCCCACGCGATCACGCGTCGCGGCCGCCGAACACCCAGAACATCAACTTGCCGAACCCGAGGTCAAGGCCGGCCGTGATGGCCATCATGACCAGGACGAAGACCAGGACCACGATGAAGTACGTCGTGAGCTGCTGCTGCGTCGGCCACACGACCTTGCGGAGCTCGGCCACGACCTGGCGGTAGAACGTCGGGATGCTGGTGCGTTTCTCCGACTTCTTCTCGTTCGGAGTCGGGACTGCCTTGCTGTCCGTCACGCCGTCACCTTCTCTCGAAACGTTTCCATCGCTGGTCCGGCTTTGCAGGGCACGAGGGACTTGAACCCCCAACCTTCGGTTTTGGAGACCGATGCTCTGCCAGTTGAGCTAGTGCCCTACGGAGGTCTGCATCAGAGGCGCGGTTGAGGGCGCAACTAACCATGTGGGAAGACCACCGTCGGTGAGTCTACGCACTCGGGTTAACACGTTCCAAACTGGGCACCCGTGACCCCTAGGATTGCGGGCATGACCTCTCAATCCCGTCCCCTCGCCGAACTCTCACGCGAGGAACTCGAAGCGTTCGCAACGGAGCAGCGCACGGCGTACGACAACTTGGTGAGCAAGGGCCTGAAGCTCGATCTGACCCGGGGCAAGCCCTCGGCGGACCAGCTCGATCTCTCCGACGGCATGCTCCAGCTGCCCAAGTCGACGACCGCCCCGGACGGCACCGACACACGCAACTACGGCGGCCTCGCCGGCGGCATCGAGATCCGCGAGATCTTCGCCGAGCTGCTCGGCCTGGAGACCGACCAGCTCATCGCCGGAGGCAGCTCGAGCCTCACGATGATGCGCGACACGCTGACCTACCTCTGGCTTCACGGCGCCGTCGACAGCGAGCGCCCGTGGGGCCGCGAGGAGACGGTGAAGTTCGTCTGCCCGGTGCCCGGCTACGACCGCCACTTCACCCTGCTGAAGTGGTTCGGGATCGAGATGGTGCCGGTGCCGATGGGCGCCGACGGACCCGACGCCGAGGCGATCGCGGCCCTCGTCAAGGACGACGCGTCGATCAAGGGCATGTGGCTGGTGCCGACCTACGCCAACCCGACCGGTGACGTCACCTCGCAGGAGATCGCCGAGCGGCTCTCCTCGATGCCGACCGCAGCTCCCGACTTCAAGATCTTCTGGGACAACGCCTACGCGCTGCACCACCTGACCCCGGCGGAGACCAAGACCGCCGACATCGTCTCGCTGGCCAACGCCGCCGGCAACCCGCACCGGCCGCTGCTGTTCGCCTCGACCTCGAAGATGACCTACGCCGGCGCCGGTGTCGCGTTCTTCGGCGGGTCCAAGGACAACGTCGCCTGGTGGCTCGACCACCTCAGCCACGGCGCGATCGGCCCCGACAAGGTCAACCACCTGCGCCATGCCGAGTTCTTCGGCTCGGCGGCCGGTGTGCGTGAGCACATGGCCAAGCACCGCGACCTGCTCGCGCCGCGGTTCGCCGCCGTCGAGGACGAGCTCGCCCGTGAGCTCGCCGGGCTCGACGTGGCGTCCTGGACCCGACCGGCCGGCGGCTACTTCGTCAGCCTCGACGTGCTGCCCGGCACCGCCTCCCGCGTGATCGAGCTCGCCAAGGGTGCCGGCGTCGCGCTGACCCCGGCCGGATCGGCCTTCCCCGGCAAGCACGACCCGGACGACACCAACATCCGGCTGGCCCCGAGCTTCCCGCCGTTGGAGCAGGTCGAGGGAGCGACGGAGGTCGTCACCGTGTGCGTGAAGCTGGCCGCGGCCGAGAAGCTGCTCGCATGAGCGGTGACCGCTCCGAGCACGACCGCCGCGACCTGCGTACGCTGCCGAAGGCTCACCTGCACCTGCACTTCACCGGCGC
This sequence comes from Nocardioides albertanoniae, assembly GCF_006716315.1. Taxonomy (NCBI): domain Bacteria; kingdom Bacillati; phylum Actinomycetota; class Actinomycetes; order Propionibacteriales; family Nocardioidaceae; genus Nocardioides; species Nocardioides albertanoniae. The sequence goes on from NZ_VFOV01000001.1 coordinate 4,616,341, forward strand.
GATGCGCCACGAGACGCTGCTCGAGCTGGCCGCCCGGGACGGGATCCGGCTGCCCGAGCAGCTGGTCTCCGACTGGCCGCCGACGCTGAGCGCGGCCGACGAGAAGGGCTGGTTCCGGTTCCAGCGGCTCTACGACGTGGCGCGGTCGGTGCTGCGCACCGAGGCCGACATCCGGCGGCTCGTCATGGAGGTCGCCGAGGACGACGTACGCGACGGTGGCAGATGGCTCGAGATCCAGGTCGACCCGTCGGGCTATGCGGCGAAGTTCGGCGGGATCACCACGTTCACGGATCTGGTCCTCGACGCCGTCGCCGACGCCGAGCGGGAGACCGGGCTCGGGATCGCGGTGATCATCGCGTCCAACCGCACCCGGCACCCGATGGACGCGCGGATCTTGGCGCGCCTCGCCGGGCAGTACGTCGACCACGGCGTGGTCGGGTTCGGGCTCTCCAACGACGAGCGTCGCGGGCGCACCGAGGAGTTCGACCACGCCTTCCGGATCGCCGAACGGGCCGGGCTGCGGCTGATGCCCCACGGCGGCGAGCTGCGCGGGCCCGAGCACATCCGCACCGTGCTCGGCTCGCTGCACGCGACCCGGCTGGGCCACGGCGTACGTGCGGCCGAGGATCCGGCCCTGCTCGACGAGATCGTGCGGGCGGGCGTCGCACTGGAGGTCTGCCCGACCTCCAACGTCTCGCTCGGGGTCTACTCCGACCTCACCTCGGTGCCGCTGCCGCAGCTGCTCGACGCCGGGGCCACCGTGGCTCTCGGGGCCGACGACCCGCTGCTGTTCGGCTCTCGCCTGGCCGCCCAGTACGCCACCATGCGGGCCGCTCACGAGCTCACCGACGAGACCCTCGCCGACCTGGCGCGGATGTCGATCACCGCCTCTGCCGCACCCGAGGCGACCAAGAAGACGCTGCTCACCGAGGTCGACGACTGGATCAACACGCCCTCGCAGACCACCGAGCGGCAGAGTTAAGACACAATGTCGGACATGACGAACCCGTCCGACGACCAGCCCGACCCCAACCAGCCGGCCGACGGCTCGACCCCGCCGCCTCCGGCCTCGCCCGACGCTGCCCCGGAGCAGGCCCAGCAGCCGGGTCAGCCGGACCCGACGCAGCCGGCGTACGGCCAGACCTACGGTGAGCAGCCGGCCAACCCCTACGGTGGCGCGACCTTCGACCAGAAGCCGCCGGCAGCGTCCTACGGCACCCCGCCGCCCCCGCCGCCCGCCTACGGCGCCCAGCCCGGCTACGGCGCCCAGCCCTACGGCGGGCAGGCTCCCTACGGGGCCGGTGTCGGCCAGCCCGACTCCGGCTCGACCACGGCGATGGTGCTGGGCATCATCGGCGTCGCGGGCGGCCTCGCCTGCTACCTGCCGCTGCTCGCTTCGCCGTTCGCCCTGTTCCTCGGCCTGGCTTCCAAGAAGCGGATCGACGCGTCCAACGGTGGCCTCACCGGCCGTGGCCAGGCGCAGGCCGGCTTCATCCTCGGCATCATCGGCACCGTGATCCTGGTGCTCGGCATCCTGCTGATCGTCGGCCTCGTGATCATCGGCATCAGCGGCGGCTTCGACGACCCGTCGTCCTCCTACGAGCCCTACGACAGCGGGATCTGAGGATGACGACGCCTCCTCCCGAGAACCAGCCCGGCTACGGCCAGCCTGCCGGATACGGGGCCACCCCGCAGCCGCCCTACGCGCAGGCGCCCTACGGCTACCCGCAGGCGCCGCCGCACCCCGAGGCCAACACGGCGATGGTCTTCGGCATCGTCGGGCTCTGCCTCTCGGTCATGTGCGGCGGCATCGGCGTCTTCGTCGCGCCGTTCGGCTGGGCGAAGGGCCGGCGGGTGATGCGCGAGATCGACGCCAACCCGGCCGCCTACAGCGGTCGCGGCAACGCGCAGGCGGGTTTCATCACCGGCCTGATCGGCACGATCTTCGGCGGGCTCTACATGCTCTTCTGGATCGCCTACATCGTGTTCATCATCGTGATGGTCGTGAACGGCATCGGCGAGAGCAGCTCCTTCGACAGCGTCGACGCGATGCTGGGCAGCCGTCTCTGAGGGATGGACTGCGCCTACTTCACCGCGGGTGCCTGCCGCTCCTGCCGCTGGCTGGAGACGGCATACGCGGATCAGCTGACGCAGAAGCAGCGGCGGGTCGAGACCGCGCTCGCCGCGTACGACCTGCGCTGGGAGGAGCCGGTCTCGAGCCCGGAGGCCGGCTTCCGTAACAAGGCGAAGATGGTCGTCGCCGGCTCGGTCGAGGCGCCGACGCTGGGGATCCTGTCGCACGACGGGCTCGGCGTCGACCTGCTGGCCTGCGGGCTGCACACGCCGGGGCTGCAGGCCGCGCTGCCGGTGCTCTCACGGTTCGTCACCACCGCACGGATGACGCCCTACTCGGTGCCGGAGCGGCGCGGCGAGCTCAAGCACGTGATCCTCACCGAGGCGCCCAGCGGCGAGCTGATGGTGCGCTGGGTGCTGCGCTCGACCGAGGCGATCTCCCGGTTGCGCAAGCACCTGCCCGCGCTCCTGGAGGAGCTGCCGATCGCCGTCGCCTCGGCGAACATCCAGCCGGAGCACAAGGCCGTGATCGAGGGGCCCGAGGAGATCTTCCTGACCGATCGTGAGGCGCTCACGATGGAGGTCAACGGCATCGGGCTGCGGCTGCGCCCGCACTCGTTCTTCCAGACCAACACCGCCGTCGCGGCCGCCCTCTACCGTCACGCCCGCGACCTGGTGACCTCGGTGGCCTCGACGTCGGTCTGGGACCTCTACTGCGGCGTCGGTGGCTTCGGGCTGCACCTCGCCGCGCCGGGCCGGGAGGTGCTCGGCGTCGAGTCGAGCGAGCAGGCCATCGAGGCGGCCGCCTCGACCGCCGCAGACCTGGGCCTCTCCGGCACCAGCTGGGTGGCCGGCGACGCCGCTGCGTACGCCACCTCCTCGGCCACCGCGCCCGAGCTGGTCATCGTCAACCCACCGAGGCGCGGCATCGGCTCCGCGCTCGCCGGATGGCTCGAGGCGTCAGGGGTCGAGCACGTCGTCTACTCCTCCTGCAACGTCGACACCCTCGCCCGCGACCTGGGTGAGATGCCCTCGCTGCGACCCGTCTCGGCGCGACTGCTCGACATGTTCCCGAACACCGACCACCACGAGGTGCTCGTGCTCCTGCAGCGTCGCTGACGCCGCGTGGGAGGGAGGTTCAGAGGCGTACGCCGAGCATGACGGGTTCGTTGACCAGCACGATGCCGTACGCCGCCTCGACGCCGTCGCGGATCTCCCTCGCCAGGACGAGGAGATCCTCGGTGGTGCCGTTGCCGCGGTTGGTGAGGGCGAGCGTGTGCTTGGTCGAGAGGGAGACCCGGCCTTCCAGGCCGGCCGGGGCGTGGCCCTTCTTGAAGCCCGCGTGGTCGATGAGCCAGGCGGCGGACGTCTTCACCGAGCCGTCGGGCTGGGGGTAGGCGGGGGCGCCCTCGGGCACGTCGTCGGGCGAGACCACCGGGTTGGTGAAGAACGAGCCCGCCGACCAGGTGTCGTGGTCGGCCTCGTCGATGACCATGCCCTTGCTGCTGCGCAGGTCGAGCACGGCCTCGCGGATGTGCTTGGACGGCACCCGGGTGCCCTGCTCGACACCGAGGGCGCCGGCGAGCTGGGCGTAGGCGATCGGCGAGCCGGTCTCGCCGTCGGTGCCCAGCCGGAAGGTGACCTCGAGGACCACGCTGCTGCCCGGGTCTGCCTTGAAGAGCGACCAGCGGTAGCCGAACCGGCACTCCTCCGCGGTGAACGTACGCAGCTCGCGCAGCCCACGGTCGAAGACCTTGACGCTCTCGATGGTCTGCGACACGTCTTGGCCGTAGGCACCGACGTTCTGGATCGGGGTGGCGCCGACGCTGCCGGGGATGCCCGAGAGCGCCTCGACGCCGCTCCAGCCCTTGTCGACGGCGGTCGCCACGAACTCGTCCCAGGCCTCCCCTGCCGCCACGGTCACGCGTACGCCGCCCTCGACCGTCTCCGCCACCACACCGGTGGTCGCGAGCTTGATGACGGTGCCGGGGAACCCGGCGTCGGCGACGATCAGGTTGCTCCCGCCGCCCAGCACGAGCACGTTCTTGCCGGCTTCGTCGGCGGCCGTGACCGCCTCGATGATCTCCGTCTCGGTCGTCGCGGTGACGAACTCGGCCGCCGGGCCGCCGAGGTGGAAGGTGGTGTGTTCGGCGAGGTTCTCAGGCACGTTCTCAGGCACGTTCTCAGGCACGCACGGTCACCTTCGGCATACCGAGGACCTTCTGGTCGCCGCTGGTCACGGTGAGCTGGATGGTCACGAGCCCGTCGTCGACCGACTTGACCGTGCCGTCGACCGTGACCGCGGTGCCCTCGTCGTCATCGGGCACGACGACCGGGTTGGTGAACTTGGCGCCCAGGTCGACGACCTCGGCACCGTCGGTCCACTCCGCGACCGCGCGGGCGACCAGGGCCATGGTGAACATGCCGTGAGCGATCACGCCGGGCAGACCGACCGCGGTGGCCACCCGGTCGGACCAGTGGATCGGGTTGAAGTCGCCGCTCGCACCGGCGTAGCGCACCAGCGACGCTCGGGTGATCGGATAGGTCTTCGGGGCCAGCTCGGCGCCTGCTTCGAGCGCCATCACGCGACCTCCGCCGCTCGGTGGACCAGAGTGGCCGAGGTGGTGCACACGAGCGCGCCAGCCTCGTCGGTGATCGCCGAGACGGTGCCGATGATGTCGTTGCCGCCGATCTGGCGCAGCGTCGCGACGCTCAGGGAGGTGGTGAGCACGTCGCCGGGCGCGATCGGCCGGGCGTAGGAGAACTTCTGCTCGCCGTGCACGATCCGGGACAGCTCGACCTCGACATCGTCGAGGAAGGCGTTCATCGCGTCGAAGGCGAGCACGATCGGGAACGTCGCCGGCACCTGGTCGCCGCTCTCCCAGCCCAGACCGGAGGCGGCAGCGAACTCCCGCACCTTCTCCTCGGTGACCCGATAGGGCCTGGTCGGAGGAAACACGCGCCCTACGAGCGACCCATCGACTGCCATGCGTACAACTCTAGTGGCCCGTCGAGAAGTCACGTACGCCGCCCGAAGCGTCACTTCTGCAGGTCGAGCTGGCACCGCGTCGACGTCTCGACCTGCAGGGGTGACTTCTCGGCCTGCGGGAGTGACTTCTCGAGCTTTGAAATGACGAACGCCCCGCTTCGCTGCCATCTGGAACTCAGTGGCGGAGCGGGGCGTTCGGAGCGCCAATCAGCGTTGCGCTCTGTGTGAAGCTGGGTTCAGCGGGTCTCGCGGTGCGCGGTGTGCTTGCGGCAACGCGGGCAGTACTTGTTGAGCTCGATGCGGTCGGGGTCGTTCCGACGGTTCTTCTTCGAGATGTAGTTCCGCTCCTTGCACTCGGTGCAAGCGAGGGTGATCTTCGGGCGAACGTCGCTGCTCTTGCTGGCCACGGGAGAATCCTTACGGTGCTGATCGAGGTGATGCGGTCTTTGGCGGTAGCGGGGGCGGGGATCGAACCCGCGACCTCACGATTATGAGTCGTGCGCTCTAACCGCCTGAGCTACCCCGCCTCAACAGGAATCAGGCCCGCAGTATTCCTACTGCGGGTCCCGAACTCCAGAGCCCCTTTACGGAATCGAACCGTAGACCTTCTCCTTACCATGGAGACGCTCTGCCGACTGAGCTAAAGGGGCGTTGCGTGAGAGAACGTTACGGCAGGGGCGGGGCGCTCAACAAATCGGCGAAGCCCATCGCTTCCTCGAGCTCGAAAGCGAGCTCCAGGAGCAAACTCTCCCGCCCTGGCGCAGCGCCGAACATCATCCCGTGAGGCACTCCGGAGGCCGTCTGCTGCAGCGGCAGAGACACCGCCGGACCACCGGTCACGTTCTGCCACGGCGTGAACGCGACCCAGTCCATCAGCCGCTTCATCACCAGGTCGTAGGGCTGGGTCGGCGCCAGATATCCGACCTCGGGAGTGACGTGCGCGACCGTGGGCGTCAGCACCACGTCGTAGACGGCGTGGAAACCTTCCGCGACCGCGGTGGACCGGCGCAGCCGGTTGATCGCGGCCGGCACCTGCCGGGCGTTCTTGAGCGTGGCCGCGGAGAGGCCGAGGGTGAGATTGTCCAGCCGCGTACGGTCCCAGGAACGGCCACGCAACGGGCCCGCGTTGGCCAGCGCCACCGCCAGGGATCCCCAGTAGAGGACGAAGTCTTCGTCGAAGGTCTCCGGCACCGGCGGCACGACCTCCTCGACGACGTGGCCGAGCTCCTCGAGCACCGAGGCGGTCTTCTTGACCAGGTCGGCGACCTCGGGCGAGGCCGACCGGCCGAGCGCCTCGGTGTACATCGCGATCCGGAGCCGCTTCGCCGACGGACCGGTGATGTCACCGATCGGCGGCAGGCTGGTGTGATGGGCCCGCTCGGCCTCCCGCATGAACGCGGCGGCGTCGCGCACCGACCTGCACAGGACGCCGTCGACGACGAGGTTGACCGGCAGCAGGCCGTACATCGGGTTCTTCGGGAGCCGGTCGCGGGTCGGCTTGAACCCGACCAGGCCGCACGAGGAGGCCGGGATGCGCAGCGAGCCGCCGCCGTCGTTGCCGTGGGCGAGCGGCACGGCACCGGCGGCGACCAGGGCCCCCGAGCCTGCCGAGGAGGCACCGGAGACCAGTGAGGTGTCCCACGGGTTGCGCACCGGACCGAAGCGTGGGTGCTCGGCGGTCGCCGAGAAGCCGAACTCGGAGAGCTGGCTCTTGCCGAGCGAGATCAGCCCGAGCTTGCCGAGCATCTTGACGACCTCGGCGTTGCGGGCGGCCGGGCCGGCCGCGTAGGAGTCGGTGCCGTTGCGCGTGGGCACGCCGAGCACGTCGGTGTTGTCCTTGATCAGCGTCGGCACACCGGCGAAGAAACCCGAGCGCGGCGACCCGGCCTGCACCCGCGCTCCGTCGAAGGTGCGGTAGGCCATCGCCCCCAGCTCCGGGTCGACCGCGTCGATCCGGGCGATGGCGGCCTCGACCGCCTCGAGCGCCGTGAAGTCACCGCGCCGCACCGCCTCGGCGACCCCGACGGCGTCGAGGCTGCCGAGGACGTCATCGGTGAATGCGTGCACGCGAGCCATGGCACCAACGTTAAGGCGTGGGAAGGCTCAGAGGAGGAGGTGTGCCACCAGTGGGAGCAGAAGGCACGTCACGACCGCGGTGAGCCCCATCGCCAGCCCCGAGAAGGCGCCCTCGACACGGCCCTCCTCGAGCATCCGAGCGGTGCCGACGCCATGGGAGACCGCACCGACGGCGACGCCGCGCGCCCGCGGGTCACGCACACCGAGGAGCGTCAGCAGCCGCGGCCCGAGCATCGCGCCGACGATGCCGATCACGATCGCGAAGCACGCCGACAGCTCCGGGTAGCCACCCAGCCGGTCGGCGAGGGCGATCGTCACCGGCGCCGTGACCGCCTTGGTCGCCATCGTGCGCTCCAGCGCGTCGCTGCCGCCGAGCCAGCGCACCAGCAGGATGCCGCTGACCATCGAGACGACCGCGCCCGCTCCGAGCGCGACCAGCACCGGTACGACCATGCCCTTCAGCCGCGCGGTCTGGTGGTAGAGCGGGATCGCCAGCGCGACCGTCGCCGGACCGAGCAGGAAGCTGATCAGCGTGGTGGCGTCGGCATAGTCGTCGTACGCCGTGCCGCTGGCCGCCAGCAGGACACCGATGATCGCGATCGCGATCGCCACCGGTTGCGCCAGCGAGGATCCGGTGCGTTTGCGGATCCATCGCCCGAGCTCGTAGGCGGCGACCGTCACGAACAGCCACAGGATGAGGGTCATTCGATCTCCTCCCCCGGCGCGCCCTCGGAGCCGACACCGGGCAGATGGCGCAGCGCGAGGGTGAGCACCCACCCGACCGTCGCCAGCCCGAGGAGCCAGGACCCGAGCAGCGCGACCACGATCGGCAGCGCCGCGTCGCGGATGATCGCGAAGTAGACGACCACGCCGACACCGGCCGGGATGAAGAAGAGCTGCAGGTGGGAGAGGAAGTAGTCGCCGACCTGGATGATCGGGTCATCCTCGCCGCCGCGTCGACGTACGACCAGCACGATGAAGAGCAGCAGCATGCCGACCACCGGCCCCGGCAGCGGGATCCCGGTGACGTCGACGATCGCCGTGCCGGCGAGCTGGCAGCCGAGCAGCCAGAGCAGACCTGTGATCACCTGGCCACGTTAACGATCCCGCAGGTCGGCGCCGTCGCAGCGCCGCACGAGGGCCCGCAGAACGTGAGCGCCCTCACCCGTGGCCGGTGGTCGGTCAGGTCTGCAGGACGTGCTCGATCGCGATCGCGGCGCAGCCCGCCAGCCCGGACGAGTCGCCGTGGAGCTGAGCCATGAAGGTGAGCTCACGCGTGGCGATCGGGTTGGCGCGCGCGTAGACGCTCTCGCGCACGCCCGCGGTGTAGAGGTCGAAGGCACCCGCCATGTCGCCCCCGATGACGATCACCTCGGGGTTGAGCAGGTTGACGGCCGTGGCCACCACCTCGCCGAGCTGGCGGCCACCCTCGCGCAGCAGCCCGCGCGCGACGGCGTCGCCGGCGAGCGCGGCGGCCACCAGGTCGCGTACGTGGCCGGCGGGTACGCCGGAGTCGGTGAGCCGCTGGGCCAGCGCCCAGCCGGAGGCGACCGTCTCCAGGCAGCCGGTCGAACCGCAGCGGCAGGGCCGGTCACCGGCCGCGTCGATACGGGTGTGGCCGATCTCGCCGGCCGCCCCGAGCGCTCCGGTGATCACCTTGCCGTCGGCGATGATGCCCATGCCGAGGCCCGTCGAGGCCTTGACGACCAAGGCGTTGCGTACGGGATGGTCGGCGTTGAACAGCTCCGAGCGCGCCAGCGCGTGCGCGTCGTGGGCGAGGATCAGCGGGGCGTCGGTCAGCGACTGGAAGTACACGGCCAGCTGTACGCCGTCCCAGCCGCCCATCGCCGGGGTGTCGATGCTCATACCGAGATCCGGGTTGACCACGCCGGGCAGGCTCATCCCGATGGCCAGCACCGGCAGGTCGACCGCGGTGACCATCTTCGTCAGCCGCTCGACCACCTCGGGCATCAGCGCCTCGGCGGAGATGCCGACCTCATGGTCGCGCGTGTCACCTGCCAGCTCGCGCCCCGCGAGGTCGAAGAGCGCTGCCTGGCTGCGGCTGCGACCGACGGCGACGGCGAGGACTACTCCGGGGTCGGGCTGCTCCACATTCACGCGTACGAGTCTAGGGCTCGAGCGTGGCTGGGCCGAGGGCTCGGGGGTCGGCCCGACGTGTCGAGTCGGCTCGTCCTGACCGAGATCTCCGTCGAGTCGGCTCGTTCTGACGAGCCGACTCGACGCCCGTGTCTAGGAGCGGGAGCGGAGGCGGGCGTTGGGGAGCGCGGGTGCCGGGATCGGACGTTGATGGTTGCCCTCGACCACCCCGAAGCGGCCGTCGGCCACTTCCTGCGAGTCGTCGACGACCGCACCGCCGCGGGTGATCTGGTCCTGCCACTCCTCGCGGTAGGCGACGACCTCCTCGTGGGTGCGCCCCACGAAGTTCCACCACATGATGATCGACTCGCCGAACGGCGGCCCACCGAGGAGGAGCACCCGGGTCCAGGCGTCGTCGGCCTGGAGGACGAGCGTCTCGGCTCCCGGAGGCGCGTAGGCCAGCGAGTCCTTCGCCACCGTCGCCGAGGCCGGACCGGCCGCACCCACGCCCGTCATCTCCACGACGCCGGTGTCCACCAGCACGCCGTGCTCGAAACGGTCGTCGACCGGGATCTCGAGACGCGCGCCGGGCTCGAGCAGGATCTCGGCGCCGAGGATCTCCGAGTGGGTCCGCACCGGTGAGGTGGCGCCCAGGAGCGACCCCAGGAAGACCCGCACGGTCGCACCGTCCTGCTCGATCGGCGTGGGCCGATGGTTCTGGAACGCCGGCTCGGCGTCGCGGAACTCGTCCGGGAGCGCGACCCACAGCTGGGCCCCGTGGAGAACGGTCGTGTCTGCGGTCGAGTTCTCCGAGTGGGAGATCCCCCGGCCGGACGTCATCAGGTTGACCTCACCCGGACGCACCATCGCGACCGTGCCGACCGAGTCGCGATGCTCGATCTCGCCGGTGAACAGCCACGAGACCGTCGCCAGCCCCGTGTGCGGGTGGGGAGGCACCTCCATCCCGCCCGAGACGACGACGTCGTCGGGACCGTAATGGTCCAAGAAGCACCACGCCCCGATCAGCGACCGCGCGCGGGCGGGCAGGGTGCGGCGTACGTTCATCGCCCGCGGGCCTCCCAGCGGGACGTCGCGCGGCGCGATGATCTGGATCTCGACGCCTTCCTCACCTGTGCCCCCGACACACTCGACCGGGGTGGGATGTGGGTCAAGGTTGGTCATGCCCAAACGCTACCCCCGGGCAGATGAGACCGCGCCGAAAACCCTGCCCGTACCTCGCCCCATACGTCGCCCCGTACGCCGCCTCATACGTTGCCCCGCCATGCCGGCGTCACATCGAGGTCGCCGTGGGGATACCTGGGTGCCCCACGATGTGGCCGTGCTCATCGCTCAGCTCGCGAACTTCGTCGGCCCCACCTCCGGTGGGATGAAGACGGCCCTGGAAGCTCTCGCCCGTGGCTACCTCGACGCCGGCCACGACCGTCTTCTCGTCGTGCCCGGCCCCTACGACGCGGTCACGTCGACCGAGCTCGGCGAGGTCGTTCAGCTGCGGGCCCCACGGGTCGGCGGCGGCTACCGGCTGATCATCGAGCCGTGGCGGGTGACCGACGTGCTCAGCCGCTTCAACCCGACCAGCCTCGAGGTCAGCGACAAGTTCACGATGCTGCCGGTCTCGCGCTGGGCCCGGCGCCAGGGCATCGGGACCGTGCTCTTCTCGCATGAGCGGCTCGACGAGTACATGCCCACCTACACCGGCATGGACACCACCTCGAAGGTCTCCACCGCGCTCCTCAACCGGATGCTGGTGCGCTCCTTCGACCAGGTGCTGGTGACCTCCGACTACGCCCGCCACGAGTTCGAGCCGCTGGCCGCGACCGTCGGCTGCCCGATCGCGCAGGTGCCGCTCGGGGTCGATCTCGACTTCTTCCGGCCGTCGCTCGCCCACCGCGGCGACACCCTGAACCTCATCCATGTCGGGCGTCTCTCCCGCGAGAAGTCGCCCGACCTCGCTGTGGCCACCGCGGTCGAGCTGCATCGCAGGGGCTTCGACGTACGCATGGATGTCTACGGCGACGGGCCCCACCGCGCGGAGATCGAGGCGCTCGCTGGCGATGCGCCGGTCGTCTTCCACGGGCACGTCTCCGACCGGCAGCGGATCGCCCGCGCCCTGGCCGAGGCCGACGTCGCGCTCTCCGTCTGCCCCCGCGAGACGTTCGGGCTCGCCGTGCTGGAAGCCTTGGCCAGCGGTACGCCGGTGGTGACCGCCGATCGCGGCGGAGCCCGCGAGCTCGTCGACCGCCGGTGCGGAGCCTGGGGCGCGGCGCACCCCGCGGCGCTCGCCGACGCCGTCATCGATGTCGCCGAGCGGCCGGTGACGGCGACTCGCCAGGCGGCCCGCGAGCGGGCCGAGCAGTTCCCGTGGGCACGGACGATCGAGGAGATGCTCTCGCTCCACGAGAGCCTCGCCCGGGAGTCGGCGCCCACCTATGTGCTCGCACGTTCGCGGCAGCGCCAGGCGGCCCGACGGTCTCGGCGCTATGCCTGAGCGATCACTACAGGCAACGGGATCTCCACAAGATTTCACGTTTCGCCCACACGTAGGCGGGTCGTTCCGGGCCTATGGTGGACGGGATTCGCCTGGGGACGCCGGCCGCCGCCGGCATGAACCACGAGACGTGGGGTCTCGTCGGCGACCCAGGCTTTGATGCCGATGACCACTCGGGGGGGCCAGCATGAGCGATTCGACGACCGCCGTCGAAGCCGTACCAATGACCACGCTGCCGACGCAGCAGACTCACTTCGCCGACTCCTTCGGCGCGGTGTGCCGGGCCTACGGAGACGATCCGTCGACCTCCTACGACTACCGCGACGTCACCTGCAGCGCCTGTCGCCATGCCGCGCCGTACATCAGCGCGCTCCCCGAGCACCTCAAGCCCCGATCGACGAGGCGGCGCTCGTGGCCGCGGTCGATGCAGGAGCACGACTAGTCTTCAGCAGATCATTGCTGATCCGATGATTCCTCAGCGGATCATCTTCGACCGGATCATTTCCGTGCAGAGAGCTCGTCCGGGACGAATCCGGCCGCGCCCGGCTGCCCAGGGGTCCACCTCGCCGCCGAGCGTGACCGAGCGAGCCCGATGATCCCGACGACCAACAGCGCCCCGGCACACACCGCCACCCACAGCGTGGGAGCCGAGGCCCCGAAGACGATGACGGCCGCGGCGTAGGAGACGGTGGGGTTGGTGATCGTCATCGCCGCCATCGCCCAGGGCAGCGGTCCGGCGGCGAGCGCCGCCTGGGTGAGCACGATCCCCAGGCCGCAGGTGCACAGCAGGCCGTAGAACGCCGGCAGCGTGAGCAGCCCCAGGAAGCCGTCGGTGGCGGCGCGGTCGGCGGTGATCTTCAGCAGCACCGAGGTAGTCGCGAACGAGCATCCCGCCGCCACCGCAGTGGTCGCGGCCGCGATCGGCGGCGGGAACCTGTGCGCCACCAGCAGGAGGGCGCAGATCACCACCGCCACGAACGCGGCGAAGAGCGCGACCCGACCGACGTCGGCATAGGTGCCTCCGCGATGGTCGTCGGTGACCAGGAGGATGACGCCGGCACAGATGGCCGCACCGCTGCCCCAGTCGGCCACCGTCGGCCAGTGTCGAGCGGCAACGGCCGCGAAGACGAGCGCGAAGAGCAGCTGCGTCGGCATCACCGACTGCACCACCGAGACCGACCCGAGATGGAGCGCCACCGCCTGCGTACCGAACCCGACGGCGTTGATCCCGGCACCGACCACCCACAGCGGGTTGCGCACCAGCGCGAGCATCAGCTGTTCGACGCCGGCTATCCCGCCGCTGCGCCCGGGGGCGCGGGTGCTGGCGCTCTGCTGCACCGCGGCGGAGAGGGAGAAGAGGACACACGCGCCGAGGGCCAGCCCGACGGCCGCAGCATGATCCATGACCGCAACGCTCGCCGTCGGGGGTGAACGCAGTCATGACGGCGCGCTCCGTTCACCAGTGCATTGGATGAAATTCAGTCGTACGGCGCATCTTCATATCCCCCTAACGGCATTACCCATCGGTATGGAACGTTTACGTCTGCTTGGTAACCGATAGACCGTGTCGTTCTCTCCCTCTATCTGTTGGGATTCATAGCGTCAGTAACCGGCCTGGGACGAGTCGACGCAACAAGCGCCGACGCACCGTGGTCGCTGATGTTGTTTCCATTCGGCCTGACCAACGAAAGGTATGAAAATGAGCAAGAACACAGGGCTGCTCCGCCGCGCCGCGGCCGTCGCCGCCTTCTCGGGTGTCGCTCTCGCACTGACCACCGGCACCGCCACGGCCGCTCCGGCGACCGCCGAGGTGCCCACCGCTGCCTCCGTCTCGTCGGCAGACATCTCGCCCTCGACGCAGAAGGCGTGGGACGACTTCATCGCCGGCGGCGCCATCGCGGCCGGCGGCGCCTCCCAGATGATCAGCGGCGCCTGGGTCGGCGCCCCGGGCCTCATCCTGGCCGGCGCCACCGGCCAGCCGCTGACCCCCGAGCAGATGATGGCCTGGCAGAACTGGGACGAGGGCGGCCACAAGGTCGGCATGGGTGTCGCCATGGTCGTCGCCGGCGCCTACATCGGTGGCCCCGGCTACATCATCGACCAGATCGAGGGCGGCGCGAGCCCGGCCGACTTCTCGCCGGCCGAGCTGGAGAAGGTCTCGTTCCTGATCCCGCAGGACAGCCCGGCCCTGGACGGCATCCCCGCCGACCAGATCCCGAACCCGATGACCCTCGGGTCCCTCTGATCCAGTCGGCCCGCGACGGTGCCGGTCGGCAGCTCCCTTCCCGACCGTCACCGTCGACCGGACCACCAGGCCAGGTCACTGGTCTCGGCCTCGGATTCTTTTGGTTGACACCGAAACATCCGTGTCGCTAACGGTTATCTCTTTTATTTCCCATATCGTCGCACTGCGTACGTGAACGTATCGACTTCATGCTTCGTCGATCCGGGGGCGCGTTCGCATGTGTTTGATCCAATTTAGTTTGATCGAAAGGTAGCAAGATGAACAACAAGACAGGGCTGCTGCGCCGCGTCGTGGCCGTAGCCGCCTTCTCGGGTGTCGCCGTCGCGATGAGCGCAGGGACCGCCAACGCGGCTCCGCTCACGCACACCAACGACCACAACCGCACCGCCACCGAGTGCGTCGAGGAGAACACCGGCGGCGCTTCGGACCTCTCGCCCTCGAGCCAGAAGGCCTGGGCCGACTTCATCTGCGGCGCCGGCCAGGTGACCGGCGGCGGCGCCCGCATGGTCAGCGGCGCCTGGGTCGGTGCCCCGGGCCTGATCCTCGCCGGTGCCACCGGCAGCGACCTGAGCCCCGCACAGAAGAAGGCGTGGGTCAACTGGGACGGTGGCGCACACCAGGTCGGCACCGGTGCCGCCATGGTCGTCGCCGGCGTCTACGTCGGTGCGCCCGGCATCGTCATGGACAAGATCGCCGGTGGGGCCCTCCCCTCCGAGCTGTCCTCCGACGAGCTCGACCAGGTCTCCTTCCTGATGCCGCGTGACAGCGCGGCCCTCGACGGCGTCCCGACGGACCAGATCCCGAACCCGATGTCGGCTCTCGGAATCTTCTGAGACGACACACCCTCGACCCGGTGATCTAGCCCTTACGGATCTACTTGGTCGAATCTGACAGGTGGCCCTGGACGTGCCGAAAGGCACAGCCAGGGCCACCTGCTCGTTTTCCCGAGCATCCGGAGTTTCCCAGCCCGCCGCCACTTCGGCGTCGTTCTAGGCTGAGGACGTGCAATTCGGCCAGTATCCCGCTCCGCGCCACGCGATCGCCCACCTCTCCGACCCCCATCTCTACGCCGGGGACCGGCTGATCTTCGGCAAGGTCGATCCCGAGCCGGGCTTCAGGCTCGCCCTCGAGCGGCTCCGCGGGATGGTCACGCCACCCCAGGCCATCGTCTTCACCGGTGACCTCGCCGACCTGGGCGAGCACGACGCCTACGTACGCCTCCGCAAGCAGGTCGAGCCCGTCGCGGCCGAGCTCGGCGCAGAGCTCATCTGGGTGATGGGCAACCACGACGAGCGCGAGGTCTACTCCGACGTGCTCTTCGGCGAGAGCTCCGACGCCCCGCAGGACCGCGTGCACGAGATCGGCGGCCTGCGCATCGTCGTGCTGGACACCACCGTGCCCGGTTGGCACCACGGTGATCTCACCGACGCCCAGCTCGACTGGCTCGCCGACGTGCTGAAGGAGCCCGCGCCCCATGGCACCCTCTTGGCGATGCACCATCCGCCGGTGCCGCTGCCGCTCAACGAGGCCAGCGTGATCATCGAGCTCGACGGCCAGGACCGGCTGGCCGAGGTGCTCGCCGGCACCGACGTACGCGCCATCCTCGCAGGTCACCTGCACTACTCGACGAGCACGACCTTCGCCGGCATCCCGGTCTCGGTCGCCTCGGCGAGCTGCTACACGGCCGCTCCGGCGACCGTCGACCGCTACTCCGCCTCCGTCGACGGACACCAGGCGATCTCGCTGGTGCACCTCTACGACGAGGGCGTCGGCGGCGTGCCCGGAGCACCGGTCGTCCACACCACGGTGCCGATCGGCGAGGCTCCCGAGGTGGCCGGGTTCCCCTCCTCGGTCATCGACAAGCTCGCCCCGATGACTCCTGCCGAGCGCCGCGACCTCTTCTCCCGCAAGGGCAAGGCGGCCCGCGCGCTTCGACGTCAGCTCAGAGACTGACGCCGGCGCCGCCGATCTCAGTCTCGAGGCTGATGCCTGCCGGGGTGTGCGCGCGCAACGATGCCTGTGACAGTCAACGACGACAGGAGCAGGCATGTCTCGGAAGATCCTCCGCACGAGCACCGCGGCGCTGGCCGCGGTGCTCCTCCCTCTGACGGCCGTCCCGGCGGCGTACGCCGATCCGGCACCGAAGCCCTCCCCGACCTGGCAGGACCCGACCGCACTGACCCGGGAGGCGACCGCGATCGCCGAACGGACGGCCGCCGAGCGGGCAGCTGCCGCGAAGCAGGGCCTGCAGGCGAAGACTGCGGCTCCAACCGCCACCGACCTGGACGCGGCCGTCGACTCCCTCATCGCCGACGGAGCCGTCGGGGTGACTGCCCGGGTCGAGGCGCCCGACCTGGAGTGGTCGGGGTCCGGCGGCGTACGTGAGGTCGGGAAGAACAAGCCGGTCAAGGACGGCGACCGCTTCCACGTCGCCAGCAACACCAAGACGATGATCGCGACCCTGGTCATGCAGGAGGTCGAGCGGGGCACGTGGACCCTCGACACGCCCGCCGACGACGTGCTGCCGGGCATCTTCCCCGACGGCGTCACGATCCAGCATCTGCTCAGCCACACCTCCGGCGCTCCGCGCGGGCCCGAGGAGCTGCTGCTGACGCGCATCGACGACCCCGACTCGTGGGAGCAGTTCATCGACGCCGTCAAGCAGCACTACACCGAGGCCGAGCACCTGGCCGCGATGCGCTCGGTCGACTGGCTCTTCGAGCCGGGCACGGACTTCAGCTACTCCAACTACGGCTACGTCGCCCTCGGCGTCATGCTCGAGGAGGAGACCGGGCAGGAGCTCGACGACCTGCTGCGCCGGCGCATCTTCAAGCCGGCCGGGATGCACCGGTCCGACTACCCCGAGACCTCGCACAACCGTGGTCCGTTCCTCGAAGGTGCGGTCACGATCGACCAGACCGGATGGCAGCCGCTGACCGACCTGGACCCGAGCGTCTTCCGTGCCTCCGGCGCCGCGACCAGCACCACCCGCGACCTGGCCTCGCTCAACGAGGCGCTGCTGACCGGTGACCTGGTCTCGCCGGCGTCGGTCGACGCCATGCTCCCGCCTCGCGCGGGCAGCGCCGATCCCGAGTACGGGCTGGGCATCTATCGCGTCGCAGACCCCTGCACGGAGGGCGAATACCTCTACGGCCACGACGGCGCGCACTTCGGCACCGAGTCGATCAACTGGAGCTCGCGCGACGGCAAGCGCCAGATCAGCCTCGCGTGGACCGGCCGCGACTACACCGGCGCCACCGAGCCGCCCTACGACCTCGGCCTGCTGCTCGAGCCGATGCTGCTGGCGACCTGCTGAAGCCGGGGAGGGTGAGGCGTACCTGGTGCGGCTCACCCTCCCCAGGTCGGCGCTAGCGAGCGACTGCCAGCTTCCCGGCGAGGCCGATCATGGCCACGCCCCCAGCTGCCTTGAGGTAGCGGATCCGGACGGGTCGCCGTTGGAACCATGACCGTAAGGTCCCGGCTGCGACGACCCAGATCGTCTCGATGCCGACCTGGGCGAGACCGCCGGCCAGACCGATGATCAGCATCTGGAGCGTCGGGTTGCCCAGGTCGAGGTCGACGAACTGGGGTAGGACTGCCATCAGGGACACGATGCTCTTGGGGTTGGCGACGCCTACCGCGAAACCCTGGCGTACGGCGGCGCCTCGCCTGGCCGGTAGCTCGTCGGCCGCATCGAGGTGCTGTTCGTCCGGCGCCGAGAGACCCGAGCGGATCGCCGCGATCCCGAGCCACAGCAGGTAGGCAGCGCCGACGATCTTCAGCACCAGGAACAGCTGCGCCGAGGTCGCGACGATCGCGCCGAGGCCCGCGAGCACCAAGGCGAGCAGCACCATGCCACCGAGCGCGTTGCCGAAGACGATCCACATCGCCGACCGGCGGCCACGGGTGATGGCCCGACTGGTCTCCAGGAGCACGGACGGCCCGGGGACCGCCGACAGCAGGGCTGAGAGCAGCAGGAAACCCACGACCAAATGCATGTTCACCGGCACGACCCCGAGATTAACGGAAGTCAGGGCCGCAGGATGCGGCGTTCGATGGCCGTGGCGACAGCGCCGGCGCGGGTGTCGACGCCGAGCTTGGTGTAGATGTGGGAGAGGTGCGACTTGACCGTCGCCTCGCTGACCAGGAGCTCGCGGGCCATCTCCTTGTTGCCCAGACCCTTGGCGAGCAGCCGCAGGATCTCGACCTCGCGCGGGCTCACCTTCGGCGTCGGCGAGGCGGCCCGCCGCAGCAGCCGGGTCGCGACCGACGGCGCCAGCACGGTCTCTCCCCTGGCGGTGCCACGGATCGCCCGGAAGAGCTCGTCAGGTGGCGCGTCCTTCAGCAGGTAGCCCGCCGCTCCGGAGTCGACGGCCTCGAGCACGTCGGCCTCGGTGTCGTACGTCGTCAGCACCAGCACCTGCGGCGGCGACGGCAGGTCGCGGACCATCCGGGTGGTCTCGGCGCCGCTCGGTCCGTCGCCGAGGCTGAGGTCCATCAGCACCACGTCGGGCTCGGTCTCGGCGACGACCGCGACGGCCTCCGCGGAGTCGGCCGCCTCACCGACTACCTCCAGATCGTCCTGGCCGTCGACCAGGGCCCGTACGCCGGCCCGGACGACCGGATGGTCGTCGACCAGCACGACCCGGATGTGTGGCTCAGTCACGAGGCTCTCCCTGGGTGTCGGAGGCGGATGGTTCGACATCGGATCGTTTGGCAGCAGATTGTTTCTTGGCGGCCTGTTCGCTGTCGAACTGTCCGGCCGAGAACGATGCCGCGACCACGGTGCCCTCACCAGACGCGCTCTCGATGGCCAGGTCGCCGCCCAGCAGCCGCGCACGGGCCCGCATGCCGGCCAGCCCGTGCCCACGCAGGCCGTCGGACTCCTTGATCGCGGCCGGATCGAACCCGGCCCCGTCGTCACGAACGTCCAGAGCGACACCGCCCTCGTGGAAGGTGAGGGAGACGACCGCCGTCGTCGCAGCAGCGTGCTCGGCGACGTTGGCGAGGGCGCCGCGCAGGGTGCGTACGACGGCCGTGGCGACACGGCCGCCGACCTCGTGCGGCTCGCCGTGCACGTGGACCGGGACCGACAACCCGGTGGTCGCGGCGACGTCGCCGGCAACCTGGCGTACGGCGGTGACCAGGGCCGATCCGCCGGTCAGCTCGGCGGGGGCGAGGTCGCGGACGACCCGGCGGGCCTCGTCGAGGCAGGAGCGGGCCATGGTGGCGGCCTGGTCGACATGGCTGTGGGCGTCGTCGGGGCGCACCTCCCACTCCTGATCGGCCGCCTGGAGCAGCAGGTTGATGCTGGTCAGGCCCTGGGCGACGCTGTCGTGGATCTCCCGGCTCAACCGAGCGCGCTCGGCGACCACACCAGCACGGCGCTCGGCGTCGGCCACCTCGTCCTGGGCCGACTCGAGGTCGGCGAGGAGCGCCCGCCGGGTCGCCGCGTCGCGCTCCAGCGCCCGGTAGGCGGTGACCGCGAGCACCGCGACACAGACGGGGCCGAGCAGCACCGTCGGGTCGGCCAGGCCGGTCATCCGGCTCCAGGCGACCGCGACGACCGCCACCAGGAACACCGTGGCGGCCACGGCCCAGCGGAACGGCAGCACCCTCAGCGCCAGGAAGACCAGCGGCACCGCGGCCCACGAGAACGACGGCGCGATCAGCGCCAGCAGCGTCCAGCAGGCGACGACCGCGGCCAGCCAGACGATCGCGGCCGTGCCGGTCAGGCGGCGGCCCGCGGCGTACGCGACCAGGAGGAGGGCCGCGCCGGGCAGCACCACCGCCGCTTGGTCGCCGAGGCCGTGACCCTGCAGATAGCGCACGACCGAGGCCACGACGAGCACCACCAGCGAGATGTGGAGCCAGCGGTCGAGCAGCCTCTGGCCGGCGAGGATCCCGCGCGCGGGCACGTTCCCACCGGCGGGCACTGGGGTCGGCGTCGCCGCAGTCTCGGTCATGGTGCTCCCAGGCTAGGCCGGGCCGCGTCGCGCCAGCATCATCCGATCGGCTATCCGGAGTGTCACCGCCCGGCTATCCAGGCGTCGCCGGTCGCCCGATGTCCGCACCCCGCCCTCCCGGCGAAGGTTGTTGCACCAGCTCGACCAACCGGAGGAGAACCACCATGCGTACGTCCCGAGTCGCCGCCATCGCAGGCCTGGCCGGCATCGCCGTCTCGGCCACTCTGACCGCCACCGCGGCCGGCACGGCCACCGCTGCCGAGCGCACCGGCCGCCCGGCCACCTACCTGCTCGAGGGCGACCCGTCGGCCCAGGGCGGATCGAAGTTCGAGGGCATCGGGGTGGACCAGGAGTCCGGGAAGTTCTACGTCAGCGAGGCCACCGGCGGCGAGATCCAGCGCGGCTCCGCCGACCGCGCCCAGGCCGAGGAGTGGCTGGCCGGCGACGGCGCCGACGGCCGCTACACCGCCCGCGGCATCACCGTCGACGACGAGGGCCGCATCTACATCGCCGGTGGTCCGAACGGCACCGGCAACGACCGCCCCGACCTGTGGGTCTACAGCCCCGGGGGTGAGCTGCTCACCGCCCTCCGCGTCCCGGACAACGACGCGTTCCTGAACGACGTCGCGATCGGGCCGGACGGCGCCGCCTACTTCACCAACTCCAACGACCCTACGATCATCCGCGTCGCCGAAGGCGACAACGGCTGGGAGGCCACCGAGTGGGCCGACGGCAGCGACCAGATCACCCGGCAGGAGGGCTTCAACCTCGGCGGCATCGTGACGAGCACGGACGAGTCCGCGTTCGTCGTCGCCCAGGGCAACACCGGCCAGCTCTGGCGTTTCGACATCGCCACCGGTGAGGTCAGCGAGATCGACACCGACGGCGCCGACCTGCGCAACGCCGACGGCCTGATCCGGCAGGGCCGCGACCTCGCCGTGATCCGCAACTTCGACAAGCAGATCGTGCACCTCGAGCTGAACCGGTCCGCGACCTCCGCCGAGCACGTCTCGTCGCGGGCGACCGACCCGGACCGCGTCTTCACCACCGGCAAGCTGCTCGATGGCCGGATGCTGCTGGTCGACAGCCACTTCGACGAGCAGACCGCGCAGGGGCCGTACGAGATCGTCACCGCTCGGATGCCGCGATGACCACCTCCTCTCTGCGACGGTCGCCGGCTGGTTTCGGCACAGTGGCGACCGTGACGGCGTCCGCGGTGCTGGCCGTGCTCATGGCAGGCTGCGCCGCGGCGCCGGAGGACGGCGCCGAGCCGTCCGCCAGCCCGTCCGCCTCCTCCGCCGACGCCAAGCCGGTGGAGGGGACGACCAAGAACTCCCCCGACCCCGAGGAGCAGAAGCGGATGAACGAGCAGCTGATCAAGGCCGCATGGGACAACGACGTCGCCCGCGCCCGCGAGCTGATCCAGGCCGGCGCGGACGTCAACCACACCGACGACACCGAGCAGAGCGCCTACCTCATCGCCGCCAGCGAGGGCTACGTCGACCTGCTCGACCTGACGTTGCGCAACGGCGCCGAGGTGAACGCCAAGGACTCCTACGACGGCACCGCGCTGATCCGCGCCGCCGAGCGCGGGCACGCCGACATCGTCGGGCGCCTGGTGCAGGCCGGGATCGACCTGGATCACGTCAACAACCTGGGCTGGACCGCGCTGCACGAGGCGATCGTGCTGGGTGACGACGGCCCGGACGCGGCCGACACCGTACGCGTGCTCGTCGCGGCCGGCGTGGACATCTCGATCGAGGCGGGCCGGGACGGGAAGACCGCCCTCCAGCACGCCGAGGAGCGCGGGTTCGACGCGATCGTGTCGACGCTGCGTACGGCTTCCTCCGAGGTCGCCGACGGCGAATCTCAGCTCCTGCGTGCCGCGTCGGCCGGGGATGCCGACTCGGCGGCTGCAGCCCTGCGCGACGGCGCTGACCTGGAGACGCGTGACGGCAACCGGCGTACGCCGCTGCTGCTCGCGGTCACCGACGACCACGTCGAGACGGCCCGGCTGCTCGTCTACCTCGGCGCCGACCCCGACGCGCTCGACGGCCGGCACGACACCCCGTGGCTGGTCACCGGGGTCACCGGCAGCGTCCCGATGGCCGAACTGCTGCTCACCGCCGACCCGGATCTGACCGTGCGCAACCGCTACGGCGGCCTCTCGATCATCCCCGCCAGCGAGCGCGGCCACGCCGAGTATGTGGAGCGGGTCGCGAAGACCGCCATCGACATCAACCACGTCAACGACCTCGGCTGGACCGCTCTCCTCGAGGCCGTGATCCTCGGCGAGGGCTCCGACCGCTGGCAGCGCATCGTGACCAGCCTGCTCGAGCACGGAGCCGACCCGAGCATCGCCGACCGCGACGGGGTGAGCCCTCTCCAGCACGCACGCGACCGCGGCTTCACCGAGATCGCGCACATCTTGGAACGGCACCACATCGAGCGGGATCGCGGCTGATCCGCCCCGAGCCGAGGCCCTGACCGGTACCCCCGCTGGTCAGGGCCTCTTCCGTCGTGAAGAGCCGGCTCACCGACGAAGCGCGTGATAAGCCTCCAGCGCGGCGGCCCGCTGCTCGGCGTGGTCGACGATCGGCGCCGGATAGCCCTCCGGTGGTCCACCCGGAGCCGTCCACGGCTCGTGGATCGCCTTGCCGGTGACCGAGCGGAGCTCGGGGATCCAGCGGCGGATGTAGGTGCCGTCCGGGTCGAAGCGACGGGCCTGGGTGGTCGGGTTGAAGATCCGGAAGTAGGGCGCCGCGTCGGTGCCGCTGCCGGCGGCCCACTGCCAGCCGTGCTGGTTGCTGGCCAGGTCGCCGTCGATCAGGTGGCGCAGGAAGTGCCGGGCGCCGTGGGTCCACTCGACGCCGAGGTCCTTGACCAGGAAGGACGCGACCAGCATCCGCACCCGGTTGTGCATCCAGCCCTCCGCGAGCAGCTGCCGCATGCCGGCGTCGACCAGCGGATAGCCGGTGCGGCCGGCGCGCCACACGTCGAGGTGCTCACACAGGGCGGCCCCGGTGAGGTACGGCAGACCGCGGAGCTCCGGGCGGGCATACTCGCGCGCGGTCTCGGGGCGGTGGTGGAGCACGTCGGCGTAGAACTCGCGGAAGGCGAGCTCGCGCCGGAACGCCTCCGGCTCCGGATGGTCGGCCAGGTCGGCCAGGAGCGTGCGCGGGTGCAGGGCGCCGACCTTGAGATACGGGGAGATCCGGGAGGTGGCGTCGAGGTCGGGGCGGTCGCGCGCGGTGGCGTAGTCACCGACCCGCTCGAGCGCCTCGGCCCAGTGACGCCGGGCCGCGGACTCACCGGCCTCGAGACGTACGCCCGAGGGCAGCTCCACGCTGGGCAGCTCCTCGGTCGGGGCCGATGCCCAGGCCACCCGGGCAGGGTCGCTCGCCGCCGGCGCCCGCCAGCCGTGCGCGAGCCAGGCCCGGTAGTAGGGCGTGAAGACCTGGTAGCCGGTGCCCGAACCGGTCAGCACCCGGCCCGGCGTGACGGCATAGGGCGACCCGGTCTCCACCAGCGGCACCTCGCCCGGCTGCGCTTCGCCCAGCGCTGCCCGGACCCGAGCGTCCCGAGCCCGGCCGTAGGGCCCGTGGTCGGAGCTGATGTGCACCTCGCGCGCGCCGGTCTCGGCGACCACCGCGGGCAGCACCTCGGCGGGATCCCCGCGCCGGACCACGAGGCTCGCCCCGTGCTCCGCGAGCTCGTCGGCCAAGGCCCGCACGGAGGCCAGCACCCAGGCGACCCGGGTGCGGCCGGCCGGCGCCAGCAGCCGCTCGTCGAGCACGTAGAGCGGCACCACCTCCGCCCCGTCGGCGGCCGCGGTGAGCAGGGCAGCATGGTCGAGCAGCCTCAGGTCCCGACGGAACCAGAGCACCCGTCTCTCGTCGGTCATCGGGCCACCCCTTCTCGTCGATCCCGCTTACCCGACGAGTCCACCACGCGGCGGCAACGGCACGAACATCGAGGTGCGCGCGGCGTACTCGGGGTAGCCGGGCCGCTTCATCATGGTCTCCTCCAGCAGCCGCGCGCCGGTCGCATGGACCAGGAAGTAGGTCATCGCGACGGGCGCGATCACCGTGACCGGCCCCACCCACCAGACGGTGGCCGCGCCGACCAGCCACAGGCCCCACCACACGCAGGCGTCACCGAAGTAGTTGGGATGCCGGGTGTAGCGCCACAGGCCGGTCTCCATCACCGGCGGGCGGTCCTCCGAGCGCTTGTACGCCGCCAGCTGGGCGTCCCCGATCGCCTCGAAGCCGACGCCGACCACCCAGACCAGGACACCGACGGCGACCAGCCACCACATCGGCTCGGAGCCCGTGACCGCGACCGCCTGGACCGGCCAGGAGACCAGCCAGGCGGCCAGGCCCTGGATGCCGAAGACCCGTAGCGCGGCCTTCCCGAACGGGGTGTCGCCCAGCATCTCGGCGTAACGCGGATCCTCGCCCGCGCCGTGGTTGCGGCGGTGCATGTGGATCGCCAGGCGCAGCCCCCACACCGCGACCAGCGCCAGCACCAGCCACGGCAGCGGGCCGGAGGTGCCGACCCGCACGGAGAGCACCGCGCTGCTGATCGCGACGGCCACGAACGCGAGACCCCAGGTCGTGTCGACCACGGAGAAGCGCCCGGCCCGGCGCGCGGCGATCGTGGTGATGACCATCAGCGCCGCGACCGCCACGGCCGCGACGCCGCTGACCAGGAGCAGGTCTGAGATCACGAGGCGTCCCGGGTGAACGTGAGCTGTTGGACGTCGATGTAGCCGGCGGCGAAACCTGCCCGGGAGTACTCCAGGTAGAAGTGCCACATCCGCAGGAACGTCTCGTCGAAGCCGAGTCCGCGGACCTCCTCGGCGCGATCGCGCAGCGCGGTGTCCCAGCGACGCAGGGTCTCGGCGTAGTGCGGGCCGAAGGAGAGCCGGCTGCGCATCCGGAGACCGGTGTGCTCCTCGGTGACCGCCGTGATCGCCTCCGTCGAGGGCAGGATCCCGCCGGGGAAGATGTACTTGGTGATCCAGGTCTCGGTGGTGCGGGTGGTCATCAGCTGGTCGTGCGGCATCGTGATCGCTTGGATCACCGCGGTGCCGCCCGGCGCCAGCACCTCGTCGATCTTCTCGAAGTAGACCGGCCAGAACCGCTCGCCCACCGCCTCGATCATCTCCACCGAGACCACCGCGTCGTAGGTGCCGTCCACGGCCCGGTAGTCGCGCAGGTCGACGTTCACCAGGTCTTCGAGCCCGGCGGCGGCGATCCGCCGGCGGGCCAGCGCGGCCTGCTCGACGGAGAGGGTCACCGAGGTGACCCGGGCCCCACGAGCGGCTGCCCGCAGCGCCAGCTCTCCCCAACCGGTGCCGATCTCCAGCACCCGGCTGCCCTCGCCGACCCCCGCCTCGTCGAGGATCCGGTCGATCTTGCGGTGCTGCGCATCGGCGAAGTCCTCCGCCGAGGGCAGCGAGGAGAAGAGGCCGGCCGAGTAGGACATCGTCGGGTCCAGGAACAGGGCGAAGAACTCGTTGGAGAGGTCGTAGTGGTGCCCGATGTGCTCGCGGGCGTTCTCGGGGGTGTTCACGTCGGAGTGGCCGCGGCGCCGCTCGTAGACGCCGTGCAGCCGTCGCGCCCAGGCCGGGAGGAGACCCTCGAGGTCGCGGCACAGCACAGTCAGGGTCTCCCCCAGCTCCGGCGCGTCCCAGGCACCGGTCATGTACGCCTCGCCGAGGCCGATCAGCCCGTGCCGGCCGAGCCGGGCGTAGAACTCCTCGGGCCGGTTCAGCACGATGTCGGCCGGCCGGCCGTCCTCGCTCACGCTGATCCCGAGCCGCCGGGTGGCGGCGCGGACGACCTTCGCGGTGGCGGCCGCGGCGATCCGGCTGGCCGGACCGGTGGGCGTCGGCTCGAGCATCGGCCAACGGTCGCCCTCGACGACCGGGGCGGGGAGTGCTTCGACGGTGTTCATCGGACACCTTCCTGATGGTGGGGAGGCCGGTGCTGGACCGGCAGTCGCCGCAGCCACAGGGTGATCCCGTGGATGCGGATCCAGATCGCGCCGAGCAGCGCAGCCGGAGCGGCGCGCAGCGACGCGGCGTACGTCGGGCTCTCGACCCGGGCACCGCGCACCGCGGCGTCGAGGACGACGCCGTCGTCGGTGGTCAGCCGCACCGTGACGGCGAGGCGCCCGTCGGGACGGGGCACGGTCAGGTCGTAGTGGCCCTCGACGCCGTTGAAGGGCGAGACGTACATCGCCTTGACCACCCGGGCGCGGCCCTGCTCGTCGGGATCCACCAGATAGGCGTGCCGGTCGCCGTAGGTGTTGTGCACCTCGACGACGGTGGCCAGCGGCGCCCCGGAGGCATCGGTGCACCAGTAGACGCTGATCGGGTTGAAGCAGAAGCCGAGGGCCCGCGGCTGGGCCGCCATCAGCACCCGGCCGTCGGCGAGGTCGATGTCGTGGCGCCGCAGGAAGTCGGCGAGGTTGTCCCGGATCGAGCGGTCGGGCTCGCCCAGGTGGTCCCGCGCCTCGAAGCGGCCGAGGATGCCCCGGTCGGGCAGCTGATCCAGGTCGACCACCCACCAGTGCGACCGGTGCACGAACCGGTTCTTCCGCGGGCTCCGGCGGGAGTGGCTGATCGTTGTGCGGTAGACGCCGGTCGCGGGCTCGTTCGCGGAGACGCCGGAAGACTCGGTGGGAGTCGTCCAGGGCAGGCCCAGCCGCTCGGCCGCCTTGGCACCGGAGCGGGCGCCGTCCTCGTGGAAGCCCCATCCGCGCCAGGCTCCGGCGAAGACGAGCGCGTCCGAGTCGAGCTCGTCGGCACGCTGCTGGGCCGCCACCGACTCAGGGGTGTAGAGCGGGTGCTCGTACTCCATGGTGTCGATGACCTTCGCGGGGTCGATCAGATCGGCGCCACCGAGAGTGACCAGGTGACGTACGCCGTCGGGCGCGGGCAGCCGCATCAGCCTGGTCAGGTCGTAGGTGACCGTGACCTGGCCGCGGCCCGGGCGCTCGAGATGGTTCCAGGAAGCCCTGGTGCGCTCGTTGCGCGGCAGCAGGCTGGTGTCGGTGTGCAGCTGGGCCTGGTTGGCGGAGTAGGGGAACGCCCCCAGGATCTCCCGCTGCGCGTCGGTCGGATCGCCGAGCATCGCCAGCGACTGGCCGGGGTGGGTGGCCAGCACGGCCGCGTCGAAGACCTCGGTGTGCCCGTTGCCGTCGGTGATCTCGACACCGGCGCCGGTCTCGACCACGTTGGTGACCTTGGTCGAGGTCAGCACCCGGCCACCGCGGTCGCGGAGCGCGTCGGCGACCCTCCCGACGTAGGTCGCGGAGCCACCGGTGACGGTGCGCCAGCGGGGCGAACCGAAGATCTGCAGCATCCCGTGGTGGCTGAGGAACTCGAAGAGATAGCGAGCCGGATAGCTCAGCGCCGTGGCCGGGTCGCACGACCACACCGCGGCGACCAGCGGTGCGGTGAAGTGACGGCGGAAGTGCTCGGAGAAGCCGTGCTCGTCCAGGAACTCGGCCAGGGTGCGGTCATCCGGCTCGCCGCTCTCGAGCAGCGCCCGGGCGGCGCGGTGGAACCGCGGGATCTCGGTGAGCATCCGCAGGTGCGCCGGCCGCAGCGCCCGCCGGTCGGGCAGCACACCGCGCGGCCCGCGCGCGCCCGCGTACTCGACGTCCGCCGCCTCCGACCGCACCGACATCGACATCTCCGAGACCTGGGTCGGCACGTCGAGCTCGGCGAAGAGACGGAGCAGCGTCGGATAGGTGCGCCGGTTGTGCACGATGAAGCCGGTGTCGATCGCCAGCTCTCTCCCGTCCGGCCCCGTGACGCGGTGGGTGTCGGCATGCCCGCCGAGCCGGTCGTCGGCCTCGAAGAGGGTCACCACGCCATGGTGGGACGCGACGTACGCCGCCGTCAGGCCGGCGACACCGCCGCCCACCACCGCGATTCGGCGGCGCTCCTGATCAGAACGGGGCATCGGGCTCCTCGAGGTCGACATGGGTGGCCGGGACAGCGGCGCTGTCACCCTGTCTTCGGCCACCACGGCGATTCGGATTGGAACCGATTGCCTGTGTCCTGGCTCACCCCGGGCGGCGAGGTCGGATCAGCCGCGTCCGGCGTACGGCATCCCGGTCGCGAGGACGGTCATCGCAGGCACGCTGACGCCGAGCGGGAGCTGAGCCATGGCGACCACGGCGTCGGCGACGTGCTGCGGGTCGAACGTCGGCTCGGGGCGTACGGTGCCGTCGGCCTGGCGGGCGCCGACCGCGATGCCGGCGGTCATCTCGGTGGCCGCGTTGCCGATGTCGATCTGGCCGACGGCGATGCCGTGGGCGCGGCCGTCGAGGGCGAGGGCGCGGGTGAGGCCGGTGATCGCGTGCTTGGAGGTGGTGTAGGCAGCGCTGCCGGGGCGGGGCACCTGCGCGGAGATCGAGCCGTTGTTGATGATCCGTCCGCCGGACGGGTCCTGCCGCTTCATCTGCGCGAACGCCTCGCGGGCGCACAGGAACGAGCCGGTGACGTTGACCGCGAGCGTCGCGGCGAACTCCTCGACCGGGATCTCGTCGGCCTCGCCGCTCGGCCCGAAGGTGCCGGCGTTGTTGACCAGCAGGTCGACCCGCCCCCACATCTCGTCGACGGCGGCGAACGCGGCCGCCACCTCGTCGGCGGAGGCGACGTCGGTGAGCAGCACGAGCGACCGCGCCATCGTCGACGCGGTCTCCTCGAGCGAGGCCTGCGTACGCCCGAGCAGCGCGACCTGGAAGCCGGCACCGTCCAGGGCCTGCGCGATCACTCGCCCCAGGCCTGAGCCGGCACCGGTGACGACGGCGACCGGCATCAGCCGAACTGCCGCGACAGGACGGCGTGGCGGTTGACGTCCTTGTAGAGCAGGTAGCGGAACCGGTCGGGCCCGCCGGCGTAGCAGGCCTGCGGGCAGAACGCGCGCAGCCACATGAAGTCGCCCTCCTGCACCTCGACCCAGTCCTTGTTGAGCAGGTAGACGGCCTTGCCCTCGAGCACGTAGAGCCCGTGCTCCATCACGTGCGTCTCCGGGAACGGGATCGCACCGCCCGGCTCGAAGCTCACGATGTTGACGTGCATGTCGTGGCGTACGTCGTCGGGGTCGGTGAAGCGCTGGGTCTTCCAGGCGCCGTCGGTGCCGGGCATCTCGCCGCCGGGCACGTCGACCTCGTTGGTGACGAACGGCTCCGGCACGTCGATGCCCTCGATCCGCTGGTAGGCCTTGCGGATCCAGTGGAAGCTTGCGGCCCGGTCGCTGGTGTTGTGCAGCGTCCAGGTGGCGCCGGGCGGGATGAAGGCGTAGCCGCCGGGGGCGAGGGCGTGGCTCGTGCCCTCGAGCGAGAGGTCGAGCCGGCCGTCGACCACGAACAGCACGCCCTCGGCGCCCGGGTCGAGCTCGGGCCTGTCGCTGCCGCCGCCGGGCGAGACCTCGACGATGTACTGCGAGAAGGTCTCGGCGAAGCCGGAGAGGGGCCGGGCGATCACCCACAGCCGGGTGCCCTCCCAGAACGGCAGCCTGCTGGTGGTGATGTCGCGCATCGTGCCACGCGGGAGCACGGCGTACGCCTCGGTGAAGACCGCCCGGTCGGTGGTCAGCTCACGCTGCGACGGGTGGCCGCCGGTCGGGGCGTAGTAGCGGCCAGAAGGGTTGTGTGCTGCGCTCATGGTCGGGCTCCTTCTCGGGTGACTCGGGTGAGCAGCCGGCCCTGGGGCGCGGCCTCGATGTCGATCTTCTCGCCACGCAGCCAGGTCTCGCGGACGACGCCTGCGAGGGTGCGGCCGTGGTAGGGCGTGACGGCGTTCTTGTGATGGAGCGTGGCGACGTCGACGACGAAGGAGTCGTCGGGCGCGAAGACCGCGAAGTCGGCGTCGTGGCCGACCGCGATCTGTCCCTTGCCGGCCAGCCCCGCGTGACGGGCGGGTGCCTGCGACATCCAGCGGGCGACGTCGGTGAGGGCGAAGCCACGGGCGCGGGCCTCGGTCCAGACCGCCGAGAGGCCGAGCTGGAGCGAGGAGATGCCACCCCAGGCGACCCCGAAGTCACCGGTGTCGAGGGCCTTGAGGTCGGCGGTCGAGGGCGAGTGGTCGGTGACGACCATGTCGAGCACACCCTCGCGCAGGCCCTCCCAGAGCTGCTCACGGTTGGTCGCCTCACGGATCGGCGGGCAGCACTTGTAGGCGGTGGCGCCGTCGGGGATCTCCTCGGCGGCGAAGGTCAGGTAGTGGGGGCACGTCTCGGCCGTGATCGCGACCCCGTCGCGGCGTGCGGCGGCCAGCGCCTCGAGCACGTCGGAGCTGGAGACGTGCAGGATGTGGACCCGGCAGCCGGTGCGCCGGGCCACCTCGATCACCAGGGCGACGGCCAGGCTCTCCGCGTCGCGCGGCCGGCTGCGCAGGAACCGGTCGTACGTCCCGCCGCCTGCCGCGGGCGCGTGCTCGATCGTGTGGGCGTCTTCGGCGTGCACGATCAGCAGGCCCCCGAACGAGCCGATCTCACGCATCGCCAGCTCGAGCTGCTCCGGGTCGAGCGGCGGGAACTCGTCGACACCGGAGTGCAGCAGGAAGCACTTGAACCCGGAGACCCCCGCCTGGTGCAACGTACGCAGCTCGGGGACGTTGCCGGGGATGGCGCCGCCCCAGAACCCGACGTCGACGAAGGCCTGGCTCTCCGCTGGCCCTCCAAAAGCGACCCGTCGCTTGAGATCCAGCGCCGAGAGGTCGCAGGTCGGCGGGATGCTGTTGAGCGGCATGTCGACGATGGTCGTGACGCCGCCTGCGGCCGCGGCGCGGGTCGCGGAGGCGAATCCCTCCCACTCGGTGCGGCCCGGGTCGTTGACGTGCACGTGGGCGTCGACGACGCCGGGCATCAGCACCTCGTCGTCGGCGAGCTCGACCACTCGGGCCGCGCTCAGCCCGGACGCGGCGGGCTCGACCGCGACGATCCTGCCGCCCTTCACCCCGACAGACCCCTCGACCTCACCGCGGGTGGAGACCATCCGGCGGGCACGGATCACCAGATCCAGTTCGTCGTTCATCTCGACCTTCCGCTCGCGTGCTGCCGATCCACGGCGATCCGATGGTCGCCTGCGCCGCGTCGGACAGTCAACGACCTTGCGGCGATATCTCCCGTGATCCGGAAGCACATTTCCAGCTCACGGAAATCATCGATACCGTCTCGTCGACGAACGTGGACGACCAGGACAGGAGGACGACGGTGCCTGATACCGCCCTGGTCGTCATCGCGCTGACCGTCGCGACGGGCGCTTTCGTCCAGGGCACCAGCGGTCTGGGGTTCGCACTGATCGTGGCGCCGGTGGTCGGTCTGCTCGCGCCCGACCTGCTCCCGGTCTTCCTCCTCGCGGCGATGATCCCGCTCAATGCGTACGTCCTCTGGCGCGAGCGGCACGCGCTCGACCTCTCCGGCACCGGCTGGATCACCGCGGCCAGGATCGTGGCCACCCCCGGCGGAGTGCTGGTGCTCGCGCTGGTCCCGGAGAGCTTTCTCGGGGTGCTCGTCGGCGCCGCGACCGTCGCTGCGGTCGTGGCAAGCCTCCTGAGCCCCTCCTTCACCCCGGGTGTGGGTGCCTACCTCGCCGCCGGCGCGATCACCGGGATCACCGAGACGGCCACCGGGGTCGGCGGCCCACCGCTGGCCCTGGTCTACCAGCACCGGCCGCCGGCCGAGCTTCGGGCGACGGTCGCGGCCTGCTTCCTCGGCGGCGAGATCGTCTCGCTCGGGCTGCTCTTCGGGACCCGCCAGGCACACCTCGACCAGCTCCTGCCGCTCCTCCCGATGCTCCCCGCGGTGGCGCTGGGGGCGGCGCTCAGCGTGATCACCCATCGCCGCCTGGACGCTGCCCGGATGCGGATCGTGGTGCTCGTCTTCGCGCTCGTCTCCGGCACCGCCCTCATGGTCGGACTGTGAGTGTTCGGACTGCGAGCTTGCTCGGGTCATGATGCGGCCCCGGCGTACGCATCGACGGGGGTGCGCTGGCGGCCGAGGCCGGCGACCGCGGCCTCCACGATGTCACCGTGGCTCAGGAACGGCTTCGGTTCGGGTCGGCCGGCCGCCACCCCGCCGGGTGTGCCGGTGAGCAGCAGGTCGCCCGGTTCGAGCGTCATCAGCGAGCTCACGTAGGCGAGCAGCTCACCGACACCACGGGCCATCCGCGCGGTCGTGCCGCGCTGGCGTCGCTCACCACCGACCCAGAGCTCGAGACCGAGCGACTGCGGGTCGACGACGTCGTCGGGGGTCACCAGCCAGGGGCCGATCGGCGTGAAGGTGTCGGCGCACTTGCCCTTGGCCCAGGTCGGGCCGGCGGCGATGCGTGAGCGCTCGCTGACGTCGTTGCCGACCAGGTAACCACCGACGGCCGACAGCGCCTCCTCGCGTGAGCCGCATCGCGTCAGCCGGCGCCCGACCACCACGCCGAGCTCGACCTCGTAGTCGGTCGTCGTCGAGCCCGGCGGCAGCTCGATGGTGTCGTACGGACCCACGATCGACGTCGATGGTTTGAGGAAGACGACCGGCTCGTCGGGGATGGTGAGGCCGGCCTCTTCGGCGTGGTCCTCGTAGTTGAGCCCGATCCCGACGATCTTTCCCGGCCGCGGCACGGGTGGCCCGGTGCGGGTGCCCGCGGGCACGGCCGGAAGGTCTCCCGAGGCGATCGCGTGCCGCATCTGGTCGAGCCGCTCCGGATCGCCGAGGAGCTCCCCGTCGATCGCCGCCACCGTCGCCGACAGGTCGCGCAGGACGTCGTGGTCGTCGAGAGCAGCGGGGCGCTCGTGCCCCGTCGGTCCCACACTCAGCAGTCTCATGTCACCGGCTCCTCGGATGCTGACCGAGGTGTCTCGGTCAGGTCGCGGTTCCCTCGTGGAGCTCCACGAGGGAGGTGGGTGTTCACCGAGCTACCTCGGTGAACATCGCTCAGCTGGTCGGCCACGATCCGTTCGCCGACCCGCTCGAGCAGAGCAGCACCGTCGCTCAGGCATCGGCGCAGGTCGGGTTCGATGTCCGCCAAGGCGTACGCAGCCTCGATCCCGGCCGCCCGCAGCCGGTCGTCGTCGAGGTGGTTGACCCCGCAGACCGCCACCACCGGCACGCCCGCGCGGGTGGCCACGGCGGAGACGCCGGCCGGCGCCTTTCCGCGCAGCGTCTGCTCGTCGAGGGCGCCCTCGCCGGTCACGACGAGCGCAGCGCCGTCCAGGGCTGCGTCGAAACCGACGAGCTCGAGCACGAGGTCGATCCCCGAGCGAAGCTCGGCGCCCAGCAGCGCGAGTGCGGCGAACCCGACGCCGCCCGCAGCCCCGGCGCCGGGGCTGTCTCGAAGGTCGCGGCCGGTCGAGGCGGCGACGACGTCTGCCCAGTGACCGAGCGCGGCGTCGAGGCGTCTCACCTGGTCGGCGTCGGCGCCTTTCTGCGGGCCGTAGACCGCGGCCGCGCCGTGGGGTCCGGTCAGCGGGTTGTCGACGTCGCAGGCGACGGTGATCTCGACCCCGTCGATCCGTCGGCGCAGGTCACCCAGGTCGAGGCTGGCCACCTCTGCCAGGCCGGCGCCGCCGTCGGCGACCGGACCATCGACGGCGGTGGACAGCCGGGCCCCGAGACCGCGGACCAGGCCGGCCCCGCCGTCGGTGCTGGCGCTGCCCCCGATGCCGAGCACGATCCGGCGGCAGCCGGCGTCGATCGCGGCGGCCATGACCTGTCCGGCACCGATGCTGGAGGCACCCATCGGATCCGGCGGCCCCGGCAACCGGGCAAGCCCGGCCGCGTCGGCCAGCTCGACGACGGCGACATCGCCGTGGCGGGCGTACGCACTCAGGACCAGGTCTCCGGTCGGCCCGGTCACCGTGACCGGAACGACGACATACCCGGCGGACTCCGCCGCGGCCAGGGTGCCGTCACCGCCGTCGGCGACCGGGATCGCGTCGACGACCACATCGGTGCGCCCACGGCGCATCCCGGTGCCCACCGCTGCCGCGACCTCGGCAGCGGTGAGCGACCCCTTGAACTTGTCGGAGGCGATCAGCACGCGGACCATCGCTCGCCGATCAGCTCATCGGCACGAGTGCGGTCGGGGCGTGCTCAGCACGCTCGGCCAGCTCCTCGAACTCCACGACACCGTCGATCTCGACACCCATCGACACGTTGGTGACCCGCTCGAGGATGACCTCGACGAGCACCGGCACGCGGTATTCGGCCATCAGCGCCTTGGCCTTCTCGAAGGCATCGCCGAGATCGGCCGGGTCGGTGACGCGTACGGACTTGCAGCCCAGCCCCTCGGCGACCTTCAGGTGATCGACGCCGTAGCCGTCGACCTCGG
Source organism: Nocardioides albertanoniae (assembly GCF_006716315.1). Classification (NCBI taxonomy): domain Bacteria; kingdom Bacillati; phylum Actinomycetota; class Actinomycetes; order Propionibacteriales; family Nocardioidaceae; genus Nocardioides; species Nocardioides albertanoniae. The sequence goes on from NZ_VFOV01000001.1 coordinate 4,650,639, forward strand.
GGCTGTTGACGTTGTCGAAGGCGAGCTGCACGAAGTAATCCATCTCGAAGCCGCGCTGCGCCTGGCGGATGAGGCCGAGGTAGGAGTTGTTCACGACCACGTGGATGTAGGGGATGTTGAACTGGGCGCCGACGGCCAGCTCCTCGATCAGGAACTGGAAGTCGTAGTCGCCCGAGAGCGCGACGACCTGCCCGTCGGGCACGGCGGTCGCGACCCCCAGCGCGGCCGGGAGGGTCCAGCCGAGCGGACCCGCCTGACCTGCGTTGATCCAGTGCCGCGGCTTGTAGACGTGCAGCATCTGCGCCGCCTGGATCTGGGAGAGACCGATCGTGGTGACGTAGCGCGTGTCGGCCCCGAAGGCACGGTTCATCTCCTCGTAGACCCGCTGCGGCTTGATCGGGATGTCGTCGAAGTGCGTCTTGCGCTGCAGCGTGCGCTTGCGCTCGGCGCACTCCTGCGCCCAGGCCGTGCGGTCGACCAGCGTGCCGGCGGCGGACCGTTCGCGGGCGACCTCGACGAGCACCTCGAGCGCCGCGCGGGCGTCGGAGACGATCGAGTAGTCGGGGGCGAAGACCCGGCCGATCTGGGTCGGCTCGATGTCGATGTGCACGAACGTACGTCCGGCGGTGTAGGTCTCGATCGAGCCGGTGTGACGGTTGGCCCACCGGTTGCCGATGCCGAGCACGAAGTCGCTGGCGAGCATCGTCGCGTTGCCGTAGCGGTGGGCGGTCTGGAGGCCGGCCATGCCCGCGTTGAGCAGGTGGTCGTCGGGGAGCGCGCCCCAGCCCATCAGCGTCGGGACGACCGGCACACCGGTGACCTCGGCGAGCTCGACCAGCAGGTCGGCGGCGTCGGCGTTGATCACGCCACCGCCGGCGACGATCAGCGGACGCTCCGCCTCGAGCATCATCGTCAGGGCCTTCTCCGCCTGCGCCCGGCTGGCCGCCGGCTTCGCGACCGGCAGCGGTTCGTACGTCTCGATGTCGAAGTCGATCTCGGCGAGCTGTACGTCGAGCGGGAGGTCGACCAGGACCGGGCCGGGACGTCCCTCGCGCATCAGCCGGAAGGCCTTCTGGAAGGTGCCCGGCACCTGGGCGGCCTCCATCACGGTGACCGCCATCTTGGTGAGCGGACCGGCGATCGAGGCGATGTCGACGGCCTGGAAGTCTTCCTTGTGGAGCTTCGCGACCGGGGCCTGGCCGGTGATGCACAGGATCGGGATCGAGTCGGCGGAGGCCGAGTAGAGGCCGGTGATCATGTCGGTGCCGGCCGGGCCGGAGGTGCCGATGCAGACGCCGATGTTGCCGGGCGCGGCGCGGGTGTAGCCCTCGGCCATGTGGGAGGCGGCCTCGACGTGGCGGGCCAGCACATGGTCGAGACCACCGTGCTGGCGCATCGCGCTGTAGAACGGGTTGATCGCGGCGCCGGGGAGGCCGAACAGCTGGGTCGCGCCCTCCTTCTCCAGGATCAGGACGGCGGCGTCGACCGCGCGCATGCGTGCCATGTCAGTTCTCCTTCTCGGTGGTCGAGCCGCTGAGGCGCTCGACGCCCCGGAGCAGCCCGGAGTGGTCCAGGCCGCCGTCGCCGTTGGCACGGGCGCTCGCCATCAGCTGGGCGACCAGCGAGCCGAGCGGGACGACGACGCCGGCCTCACGGGCGGCGGAGGTGACGATCCCCATGTCCTTGTGGTGCAGGTCGATCCGGAAGCCGGGCTGGAAGGAGCGGGTCAGCATGTTCTCCTTCTTCTGGTTGAGCACGCTCGAGCCCGCGAGCCCGCCGCCGAGCACCTCGAGGGCGGCCTTCGTGTCTACGCCGTACGCCTCGAGGAAGACGACCGCCTCCGAGAGCGCCTGGATGTTGGCGGCGACGATGAGCTGGTTGGCCGCCTTGACCGTCTGGCCGGCGCCGCTCGGGCCGACGTGGACGACGGTCTTGCCGACGGCGTCGAAGAGGGGCTTGGCGGTGGCGAAGTCGTCTCCGGAGCCGCCGACCATGATGGAGAGCGCGGCGTTCTTCGCGCCGGCCTCGCCACCGGAGACCGGGGCGTCGAGGATGCGGAAGCCACGCTCGGTGGCCTGCTCGGCGAGCCCCGCGCTCACGTCGGGCCGGATGCTGGAGAAGTCGATGATCAGCGCACCGGCGGGGGCGGACTCGAAGACGCCGCCCTCGGCGGTGAGGACCTCCTCGACGTGGGGCGAGTCCGGGACCATGACGCAGACGACGTCGGCGTCACGGCAGGCGTCGGCGGTCGTTGTGGCGGCGCGGCCGCCGGCCTCGACGAGCGGCTTCGCCCGGTCGAGCGAGTGGTCGTAGCCGGCGACGGTGTGGCCGGCGGCGGCCAGGTGGACGGCCATCGGGTTGCCCATGATGCCGAGGCCGATGAAGGCGATGTTGGTCATGATGATCTCTCCTACGGAGTGGTCAGGCGTTGGTCAGCGGGTGGCGGTGGCGGCGCCGCGGCGCTCGCGCGGGAGCCAGTCGAAGCTGGCGGCGGAGGTCGTGGCGGGCTTGTACTCCAGCCCGACCCAGCCGGAGTAGCCGGCCGCCTCGAGGGCGGCGAGCTGCCGACCGAGCGGGAGATCGCCGGTGCCGGGCTCGTTGCGGCCCGGGGCGTCGGCGATCTGCACGTGGGTGGTGCGTGCGGCGTACGCAGCGATGACCGCGTCGACGTCGTCGCCGTTCACGGCGAGGTGGTAGAGGTCGGCGAGCAGGCCGATGTTGGCCTCGCTGGCCCGGTCGATCACGGCCACGGCGTCGGCGGCGGTGAGCAACGGGTAACGCTCGGCGCCGCTGACCGGCTCGACCAGCACGGTGCCGCCGATGCGGGCCGCGGCACGGGCGGCCAGCGCGAGGTTCTCGGCGCCGAGCTCGTCCTGCTCCTCGGCGGAGACACCGTCGACGCGGTTGCCGTAGAGCGCGTTGAACGCGGTGCAGCCGAGGCGCTCACCGATGCCGATCGTGGCCTCGATGTTGTCGCGGAACTCGCTCGACCGGGCCGGCCACGAGACCAGGCCCCGGTCGCCGCCGGGCATGTCTCCGGCGAAGAAGTTGAGGCCGACCAGGCTCACGCCGGCGTCCTGAACGGCGGCGACGAAGGCGTCCGTCTCCTTGTCGGAGGGCACCGCCCCGGCGAAGGGCCACCAGAACTCCACCGCGTCGAAGCCTGCGGCCTTGACCGCCGCGGGGCGCTCGAGCAGCGGGAGCTCTGTGAACAGGATCGAGCAGTTCACCTCGTAGCGGAGCTGGTGAGACATCTCGCGTCCTTCCGTATTGCGGAATTTGATTTCTACTATTCGAAATATAAGGATGACCCGCGAGTCGCGTCAACCTCGATCGGGTCTCCGGTCGAAAACTGAGGAAGAACCGACAACGGCCTCCCCCGCGCGGGCGCAGGCGTTGTACGTTCCTCCAAGACGCGGCGTACGGACGAGCAACCGTGGAGGCACCGTGCTGTTGGCAGAGCTGTTGGAGACGGCCAGCCTGGGGCTGCGGCTGCTGCACGCGCCCGAGGGGGCGTTGGACCGCCCCGTGGGGCGATCCGTCACGATCGACCTGCTGGAGCCGGGGCGCTATCTGACCGGTGGCGAGCTCGTGCTCACCGGCCTGGTCTGGCGCCGTGACCCGGCCGACAGCGAGACCTTCGTGTCCTCGATCGCGGCGGGTGGTGCGACCTGCCTGCTGGCGGGCGCGGCCCTCCTCGGCGCGGTGCCCGACGACCTCGTCGCGGCCTGTCGTCACCATCGGGTCGCCCTGGTCGAGGTGCCCGGAGATGTCGCGTTCGCCGACGTGAGCGAGCATGTCGCGGCCGCGGGAGCCGCCGGCGAGAGCGCCCGGATGTCAGCCAGCCTGGCCCGTCAGCGTCAGCTCCTCTCCGCCATCGCCTCGGGTCGCAGCCTCGACGAGATCGCCGCGCGGGTGGCCTCCGAGATCGGCCACGCCTGCCGGGTGATCACCGCCAACGGCCGACATGTCGTGCCCGGTCCCGGAGAGCTCGACGCCGAGACCGTCGACACCCTCACCCACCGCTTCCTGACCGCCGACATGCTGCCCGCGGTCTCCGAGGCCGACGGCCGCGGCTACTCGCTCTTCCCGGTCGGGTCGGGGCTCGCCGATCGACTCACCGGATGGACCGTCGCGGTCGAGGGCGACCACACCGGCTGGCCCCGTGAAGACCTCGACATGGTCCACGAGTTCGGCGCGATCACCGCCCTCGACCGTTCGCGCCGCGACGAGGGCCAACGCGTGCGGCGCCCCCTGGCGGCCGAGACCCTCGCCCACCTCGAGGCCGGTGCGTCGCCCGCCGAGATCGCGACCGGGCTACGCCAGTCCGGGCTCGACCCCGACCGACCGCTCGTGCTCGCCGTCGCCGAGCTCGGCCCGGGCGGCCCGCCCGATGCCGCTGCCGCGGTGCTCGAGGATGTCGCCCTCGGCCTGGGTCCCTCCGTGGTCGCCAACGCCCGCGACGGCCGCGCGGTCGCCTTCCTCCCCTCCCTCCCCGACCTCACCGACCAGCTGCGCCGCTCGCTCTCCCGGCTGTCCCCCGCGCTGGTCCGCGGCTCGCTGTCGGTGGGCCTGAGCGGCGAGAGCGGCCTCGGCGCACTCGCCGGCGCACTGGAGGAGGCGCGGTTCGCCCACCGGGTCGCGCGCTCCGGCGGCGGCGCGGTGACGCTCTCCAGCTCCGAGGAGGTCACCTCCCACGTGCTGCTGCTCGCCACCGTGCCCGACGACATCCGCCGCACCTATGCCCAGCGAGTGCTCGGCCCCGTGATCGATCACGACCAGCGCACCGGCAGCGACCTGGTCTCCACCCTCGACCAGTTCCTCAGCAGCGCGGGCTCATGGACGCGTACGGCCGAGACGCTCCATCTCCACGTCAACAGCGTGCGCTACCGGATCTCCCGCGTCGAGGAGCTGACCGGGCGCGACCTGACCACGATGGAGGACCGGGTCGACGTCTTCCTCGCGCTCCGCTCGCTCTAGCTCGCTTCGACTCCCGCAACTCGCTGTAACACGTCGTTCGTAGGACTACTCGCCCTATTGGAACGACCGGATAGTCCTACGAACAGCGTGTTACAGCCGACCTCGACGCCCGACATTTGGCGGATCACACAAACGACTCGATTCACCTCGTCGGCATCTTCGGATGATCAGCGGATGCCCTGCGGGCCACGAACGAGGAAAGGTGTGGTGTACGTCACGCTCACCAACCGCGAAAGCGCCCCCGAGAAAGGTGTGAGGCGATGAACGCCAGAGCAGCCCTGAGGTCGATCAGACCGCAGAAGAAGAGCGCCAGCCACGCCGTCCATCCCGTCGACGAGGTCCTTCCGGCGGGCAAGCTCGCCGTCTACGGCCTGCAGCACGTGCTCGCGTTCTACGCCGGTGCGGTGATCGTGCCGATCCTGCTCGCCAACGCGATCGGGCTGAGCCAGGCCGAGCTGATCCACCTGATCAACGCTGACCTGTTCACCTGCGGCATCGCCTCGATCATCCAGTCGGTCGGCTTCTGGAAGGTCGGCGTACGTCTGCCGCTGCTCCAGGGCGTCACCTTCACCGCCGTCTCGCCGATGATCGCGATCGGGATGGCTGCCGGCGGCGGCACCGACGGTCTGCTCGTCATCTACGGAGCGGTCATCGTGGCCGGGCTGGCGACCTTCTTCATCGCGCCCTTCTTCAGCAAGCTGATCCGGTTCTTCCCGCCGGTCGTGACCGGCTCGGTGATCACCATCATCGGCATCGCCCTGCTGCCGGTGGCCGCCGCCGACGCGACCGGCGGCTCCGGCCCGACCTCCGACCCCACCAGCGGCCGCAACCTCGCCTACGCCCTCGGCACGCTGGCCCTGATCGTGGTCATCCAGCGCATGTTCAAGGGCTTCATGGCCACCGTCGCCGTGCTCGTCGGCCTCGTCGTCGGCACCCTGGTCGCCTGGGCGCTCGGCGACGCCCACTTCGACGCGGTCGCCAGCTCCAGCTGGGTCGGCGTCACCACCCCGTTCCACTTCGGCTGGCCACAGTTCTCCGCCGCCGCGATCGTCTCGATGGTGGTCGTCATGATGATCACCGCGGTCGAGACCACCGGCGACGTCTTCGCCACCGGCGAGATCGTCGAGAAGCGCGTCGGCCGCACCGACATCGCCCGGGCCCTGCGCGCCGACGGCCTGGCCACCACGCTCGGCGGCGTCTTCAACTCCTTCCCCTACACCTGCTTCGCCGAGAACGTCGGCCTGGTGCGACTGACCCGGGTCAAGAGCCGCTGGGTCGTCGCGGCCGCCGGCGTGTTCATGCTGCTGATCGGGCTGCTCCCGAAGGTCGGCGCGATCGTCGCCGGCATACCTCACCCGGTCCTCGGCGGCGCCGCCCTGGCGATGTTCGCGACGGTCGCCGTCGTCGGCTTCCAGACGCTCACCAAGGTCGACTTCCACGACCACCGCAACGTGGTGATCGTGGCGACGAGCGTCGGCCTGGCGATGTACGTCACCGCGCAGCCCGAGGTCTCCCAGGCCGTGCCGGGATGGGCCGAGATCATCTTCGGCAGCGGTATCACCCTCGGCAGCCTCACCGCGATCGTGCTCAACATCGTCTTCCACCACGTCGGCCCCGACTGGGGACCGGTCGTCGCCGGCCAGCCGGGCGACGGCGTACGCCTCGACCAGGTCAACGAGATGGACCGCGCCGAGTTCGTGGAGACCTTCGACGGTCTCTTCCAGGGGCCGAGGTGGATGGTGGAGCGGGCCTGGTCGCAGCGTCCGTTCGACGACACCCACGCGCTGCGTCGTGCCTTCCAGGACGCGCTCTTCGGCGGCTCCGTCGAGGAGCAGCGCGAGCTGATCGAGGCCTACCCCGAGCTCGGATCGCGCCTGGTCTCCGAGGGCAACCTCGGCGAGGAGTCGCTGCGCGACCAGTCCTTCCGCGGCCTGACTCACCTGACCGAGCCCGACCAGGAGGCGCTCAACGAGCTCACCGACGCCTATCACGAACGGTTCGACTTCCCCCTCGTCATCTCCGTGCGCGACGTCGACTCGCTCGACCGGATCCTCGCCGAGGGTCGCGACCGGCTCGGCAACTGCGCACGGCAGGAGCACGCCGCCGCGCTGATCGAGATCGCCAAGATCGCCGGCCACCGCTTCGACGACTTCCTGCACGACGCCAACCCGATCCACAGCGCCCGCACCCGCAAGCCGATCCGGAGTCAACGATGAGCACACCCAGCACCACCGAGGCCCCGACCATCCCTTGTGTCACAGTCAACGGCGAGCAGGCTCCCCTGACCGACGCGTCCGCCCACACCACCGCGCTCGACTGGCTGCGCGGACGCGGCCTGACCGGCGCGAAGGAAGGCTGCGCGGAAGGCGAGTGCGGCGCCTGCTCGATCCTCGTGGCCCGGCCCGGCGTCGACGCCGAGACCGAGTGGACCGCCGTCAACGCCTGCCTGATCCCGGTCGCAGCACTCGACGGCCAGGAGGTCGTCACCGGTGAGGGGCTCGGCTCCAGCGGCGACCTCCATCCGGTGCAGCGCGAGCTGGCCGTACGCGGCGGGTCGCAGTGCGGCTACTGCACGCCCGGCTTCGTCTGCAGCCTGGCCGCGGAGTTCTATCGCCCGGGACGTACGGCTGACGTGGCTGATGCGGCTGATGCGGCTGATGCGGAGGCCAAGCGGTGCGACCACGAGCACGGCCCCAACGGCGTCGACCTGCACGCGCTGAGCGGCAACCTGTGCCGCTGCACCGGCTATCGCCCGATCCGCGACGCGGCCTACGCGCTGGGCGCTCCCGCCGACGACGACGCCCTCGCGGCCCGTCGACAGGCGCCGCCGCCGCAGCCGCGCGCGACCCGGCTGGCCGTCGACGGCGCCGAGTACGTCCGCCCGGCCACTCTCCCCGAGGCCCTCACGCTGCTGAGCGAGCGCCCCGAGGCACAGGTGGTCGCCGGCTCGACCGACTGGGGCGTGGAGGTCAACATCCGCGGCCGCCGCGCACCGCTCGTCGTGGCGGTCGACCGGCTGCCCGAGCTCCGCTCGCTCACGATCGGCGACGACGTGATCGAGATCGGCGCCGCCCTGACCCTGACCGAGATCGAGCGCAGGCTCGCCGGCCGGGTGCCGCTCCTGGCCGAGCTGTTCCCACAGTTCGCCTCCCGCCTGATCCGCAACGGCGCGACCCTCGGGGGCAACATCGGCACCGGCTCGCCGATCGGCGACGCCCCGCCGGCCCTGCTGGCGCTCGACGCCGACGTCGTGCTCGCCTCACCGCGCGGCGAGCGGGTCGTACCGCTGGCCGACTACTTCACCGGCTACCGGCAGACGGTCCGGGCCGCCGACGAGCTGATCCGCGGCGTACGGATCCCGGTGCCGTTGGCTCCGATCGTCGGCTTCCACAAGATCGCCAAGCGCCGCTTCGACGACATCTCCAGCGTGGCCGTCGCGTTCGCGCTCGAGGTCGCCGACGGCCACGTGGTCCGCGCCCGGATCGGCCTGGGCGGGGTAGCCGCCACCCCGCTGCGTGCCGTCGCCACCGAGCAGGAGCTCCTCGGACGGCCCTGGACCGAGGAGACCGTACGCAGCGCCGCCGCCGTCCTCGCCGGCGAAGGCACCCCGATGGACGACCACCGGGCCAGCGCGGCGTACCGGACCGCGATGCTCGGCCAGTCGCTGCTGCGGCTGTTCCACACGCATCCGGAGACCCAGGTGGTGCCGGCATGAGCGACCCGCGGAATGGTCACCGAGGTGGCTCGGTGAGCGCCCACTGCCTTCGTGGAGGTCCACGAAGGAACTGCACCCGGACCGAGTCACCTCGGTCAGCATCCGAGGAGGCCCCGGCATGAGCGCACTGTCCCAACGCCCCGACAACCCGACCGTCGGGATCCCGCTCCCCCACGAGAGCGCCGCGCTGCACGTCACCGGTGAGGCGCTCTACACCGACGACCTGATCGGTCGGCTCCAGGACGTGCTCCACGCCTGGCCTGTCCAGGCGCCGCACACGCATGCTCGGGTCACCTCGCTGCGCACCGAGGCGGCCGTCGCGATCCCCGGGGTCGTCCGGGTGCTCACCGCCGACGACGTTCCCGGGGTCAACGACGCCGGCGTCAAGCACGACGAGCCTCTCTTCCCGACCGAGGTGATGTTCCACGGACACGCGGTGTGCTGGGTGCTCGGCGAGACGCTCGAGGCCGCCCGGCTGGGCGCCGCCGCGGTCGAGGTCGACTACGAGCCGCTGCCCTCCCTCATCACCGTGCAGGAGGCGATCGCGGCGCAGAGCTTCCAGGGCACCCCGCGCAACCTCGCCCGCGGCGACGTCTCCGCTGCCCTGGCAGATGCCGCGCACGTCTTCGAGGGCGAGTTCGAGTTCGCAGGTCAGGAGCACTTCTACCTCGAGACACATGCCTCGCTCGCTCTCGTCGACGAGGGCGGCCAGGTGCTGGTGCACAGCAGCACCCAGCACCCCTCCGAGACACAGGAGATCGTCGCCCACGTGCTCGGCGTGCCGAGCCACGAGGTCACCGTGCAGTGCCTGCGGATGGGCGGCGCGTTCGGCGGCAAGGAGATGCAGCCGCACGGCTACGCGGCCGTCGCCGCGCTCGGTGCCACCCTCACCGGGCGACCGGTGCGGCTGCGCCTCAACCGCACCCAGGACATCACCATGTCGGGCAAGCGCCACGGCTTCCACAGCACCTGGCGGGTCGGGTTCGACGACGAGGGCCACATCCTCGGCCTCGACGCCACCCTCACCGCCGACGGCGGCTGGAGCCTCGACCTCTCCGAGCCGGTGCTCGCCCGCGCGCTGTGCCACATCGACAACGCCTACTGGGTGCCCAACATCCGCGTCGACGGCCGGATCGCGCGTACGAACAAGACCTCGCAGACCGCCTTCCGAGGCTTCGGCGGACCCCAGGGCATGCTCGTCATGGAAGATCTCCTCGGCCGGTGCGCGCACGTGCTCGGCATCGACCCGGTCGAGCTACGGCGCCGCAACCTCTACCAGCAGGATCAGACCACGCCCTACGGTCAGCCCGTACGCCAGGCCGACCGCCTCGCCGCATGCTGGGACCAGATCGCCGACTCGGGCGAGGTGGCCCGCCGCCGTGCCGAGATCGCCGACTTCAACGCCCGCCACCCCCACACCAAGCGAGCGCTGGCGATGACGCCGGTGAAGTTCGGGATCTCGTTCAACCTCACGGCCTTCAACCAAGCCGGCGCCCTCGTCCACGTCTACAAGGACGGCTCGGTGCTGATCAACCACGGCGGCACCGAGATGGGCCAGGGTCTGCACACCAAGATGCTCCAGGTGGCGGCGACCGCGCTCGGCCTCCCGCTCTCCCGCGTACGCCTCGCACCCACGCGCACCGACAAGGTGCCCAACACCTCGGCGACCGCGGCCAGCTCCGGCGCCGACCTCAACGGAGCCGCGATCAAGAACGCCTGCGAGCAGATCCGCGAGCGGCTCGCGCAGGTCGCAGGCGGCCGGCTCGGGATCAGCCCGAGCGACGTACGTTTCGCGGACGGCGTCGTCCGCGGCCTCTCGCCGGCATCCGGCGAGGTCGGGTGGAACGAGCTGGTCAACGCCGCCTATGACCAGCGGGTGCAGCTGTGGGCGGCCGGCTTCTACCGCACCGAGGGGCTGCACTGGGACGCCGGCGCCATGCAGGGCGAGCCGTTCAAGTATTTCGCCAACGGCGTGGCCGCCTCCGAGGTCGAGGTCGACGGCTTCACCGGCGCCTACACGCTGCGACGCGTCGACATCGTCCAAGACGTCGGCGACAGCCTGAGCCCGCTGATCGACATCGGCCAGATCGAGGGCGGTTTCGTGCAGGGCGCCGGCTGGCTGACCCTGGAAGACCTGCGCTGGGACACCTCCGACGGGCCCCATCGGGGACGGCTCGCGACCCAGGCGGCGAGCACCTACAAGCTGCCGAGCTTCTCCGAGATGCCCGGCGACTTCCGGGTGAGGCTGCTCGAGAAGGCCCACGAGGAGGGCGTCGTCTACGGCTCGAAGGCCGTCGGCGAGCCGCCGCTGATGCTCGCCTTCTCCGTGCGCGAGGCGCTGCGCGAGGCGGCTGCCGCGTTCGGCCCGGGCGGCATCAGCGTCGAGCTGGCCTCCCCGGCGACGCCCGAGGCCGTCTACTGGGCGCTCGAGAAGGCGCGTACGCCCCAGGTGCCCGACGCCCCGGCCGAGCCGCACGCCGTCGCGGCCATGGCGAGCGGGAGGTGACGACCGTGGAGTGGTTGAAGGCCGTCCAGCGGCTGCGTGAGCAGCGGATCCCCGGCGTACTCGTGACCCTGACGTCCGTGCGCGGCCACTCGCCGCGTGAGGCCGGCGCGAAAATGGTGGTGTCCGCCGAGCACACCTGGGCTACCGTCGGCGGCGGCAATCTCGAGGCGGTCGCGATCGAGCGCGCTCGCGCCATGCTGACCGACCATCCCGACCGGCTCGAGGAGGAGGCGGTGCCCGAGATGATGCAGCTGTCGCTCTCCGACAAGGCGCCCTACCAGCACGGGGTCCAGTGCTGCGGTGGCGAGGTCGAGCTGCTGCTCGAGCCGCTGCCGGTCGTGCCGTCGGTGGCCATCTTCGGGATGGGCCACGTCGGGCTCGAGCTGGCCCGCATCCTGGCCCGCCACGACCTCGAGCTGCACCTCGTCGACTCCCGCGCCGCCCAGCTCTCCGCTGAGCACCTGCACGGCCTGGACGACGCCGTCGCCGGCATCCACGTGCACCAGGTGCCGGTGCTGCCCGAGCTCGTCATCAGCGAGCTCCCCCAGGGCACCCATGTGCTGGTGATGACCCACGACCACGCCGAGGACGCCGCACTCTGCGATGCCGCGCTGCGTACGTTCACGGCCGACGCCTCCCACCTGGCATCGATCGGGCTGATCGGCTCCAGCGCCAAGTGGAGCCGGTTCCGCGCCAAGCTCGCCGACGAGGGCCACACGCCCGAGGCGATCGCCCGCATCACCACACCCATCGGGCTCCCCGACCTCGGGGGCAAGGAGCCCGCCACCATCGCGGTCAGCGTTGCGGCTCGGTTGCTGCAGCTCTTCGCCGGCGATCCCGCACAGACCGAACAACCATCAAGGTGACCACCATGACGCTCTTCCGAGGAACCTTCCTCGACACCCCCGACGACACCTTCGCAGGTGGCCTGCTCCGCACGGAGCAGGACGGGGCCCTGCTGGTGAGCGACGGCGTGATCCGCGCCCGCGGCACCTACACCGACCTCCGCCGCCAGCACCCCGACGACGAGGTCGTCGACCTCACCGGCGGGTTCGTGCTGCCCGGGTTCGTCGACACCCACGTGCACTTTCCGCAGGTGCGCGTCATCGGCGGTCTCGGCATGCCGCTGCTCGACTGGCTCGAGCAGTGCGCTCTCCCCGAGGAGGCGCGCCTGGCCGATCCGGCCTACGCCCGGGGCGTCGCCACCGACTTCGTCAGCGGGCTGGTCGGCGCCGGCACCACCACGGCACTCGTCTTCGGCAGCCACTTCGCCCCAGCCGTCGACACGGTGTTCGCCGAGGCCGCCCGCGTCGGGCTGCGGATCACCAGCGGCCTGGTGGTCAGCGACCGGCTGATCCGTGACGACCTGTTCACCGATCCCGACCGGGCGCGCGAGGAGTCGCTGGCTCTTGCGGCCCGATGGCACGGGGTCGGTCGCGCCCGCTACGCCGTCTCCCCGCGGTTCTCGCTGTCGTGCACCGAGCCGCTGCTCGCGGCCTGCGGCGACGTGCTCACCTCCGTGCCCGGCGCGATGCTGACCTCCCACGTCAACGAGAACACCCGCGAGGTCGAGACCGTCGAAGAGCTCTGCGGCTGCGACTACGTCACCTCCTACGACCGGCACGGCCTGGTCGGCTCCGGCACGGTGCTGGCCCACAACGTGCACGCCACCGACACCGAGCTCGGCCTCCTCGCCGAGCGCGGGGCCGCCGTCGCGCACTGCCCCTCCAGCAACGCCGCTCTCGGCAGCGGGCTCTTCCCGCTCGCCCGCCACCGAGCCCACGGCGTACGCGTCGCGATGGGCTCCGACGTCGGCGCCGGCACCGGGTTCTCCCTGCTCAAGGAGGGCCTGGGAGCGTACGTCGCCCAGCAGCTCCTCGGCGACCAGGGCTACCCGCTGGTGCCCGCTCACCTTCTGCAGCTGGCCACCGCCGCCGGCGCCGAGGCCCTCGGCATGTCCGAGGAGGTGGGCGACTTCTCTGTCGGCCGCCGCTTCGACGCCCAGTGGATCAAGCCGGCCCCCGGCACCCCTCTCGACGTCGGTCTCGCCCACGCCGACGACGCCGACGACGCCCTGGCGAAGATGTTCGCCCTCGGCACCCCCTCCGACGTACGCAGCGTGTGGATCGAGGGCGAGCTCGTCACCGCCCCCGACCCCCACCTGGTCGCCTGACCCTCACCCCGATCGCCGAGCCGGCTCGTCCTGACGCAATCTCACGTCGAGTCGGCTCATCCTGACATGAAATCGCGTCGAGTCGGCTCGTTAGAACGAGCCGACTCGACGCGTCTCTCGGTCACAACGAGCCGACTCGGCGTCCGCACAGCACTCTCAGCCGGTCAAGACCGCTCGATGTCGTCGTCGAGCCGGTCGCCGAAGCCTGCGCGACGGTCCTGGGAGGCGGCGAAGACGGAGGCGCCGGCGCGGTTGCCGAGAGTAATCTCGTTGAACAGCAGGTTGAGCACGACGGCGACCAGGGCCGTGGCGCTGATACCGCTGTGCATGATGACGCCGAGCCACTGCGGGAACGCGTCCCAGAAGGTCGGCGCGGCGATGGGCAGGATGCCGACGGCGATGGCCACGGAGACGATCACCATGTTGAGGTTGTCCTCGTAGTCGACCCGGGAGAGCGTACGGATCCCGGACGCCGCGACGGAGCCGAACAGCACGATCCCGGCGCCACCGAGCACGGGGTACGGGATCGAGGCGACGACCGCGCCGACCACCGGCAGCAGCCCGAGGAGCAGCAGCACGAGGCCACCGGTCGCCACGACGTAGCGGCTCCGGATGCCGGTCAGGGCGACCAGGCCGACGTTCTGCGCGAACGCGCTGCAGGGGAACGTCCCGAACAACGGCGCAACCGTCGTCGCGGCCATGTCGGCACGGAGACCGCGAGCGACACGTCGAGCGTCGACGTCGGTCTCCACGATCTCGCCGATCGCCAGGATGTCGGCGGTCGTCTCGGTCATGATCACCAGCATCACGATGGTCATCGAGACGATCGCGCCGATCTCGAAGGTCGGGCTGCCGAAGTGCAGGAGCGGCGGCAGCGCGACCGGGTCGGCCTTGCCGACCGACGAGAAGTCGGCCTCACCTGCGATGACGGCGATCACCGTGCCGACGACCAGCCCGATGAGGATCGAGAGCCGCGAGATCGCGCCCTGGAACACCCGGCTGATCACCAAGATGATGAGCAGCGTCAGCCCGGCGTACGCGATGTTGGTCATCGAGCCGTAGTCGGCCGCCTCCGCGTCGTTGCCCATCGCCCACTGGAACGCCACCGGCATCAGCGAGAGGCCGATGACCGTGATGATGGTGCCGGTGACGACGGCGGGGAACAGCCGCACCAGCTGGGCGAAGAACGACGACAGCAACAGCCCGATCACGCCGGCGACGATGATCGCGCCGAAGACCGGGCGCAGCCCGTCGTCGCTGGCGATGGTGACCATCGTCGACACGCTGGCGAACGAGATGCCCTGCACGATCGGCAGCCGGCTGCCGAAGGGGCCGACGCCGAGCGTCTGCAGGAGGGTGGCGAGGCCCGAGACGAAGAGCCCTGCGGTCACCAGCAGCGCGAGGTCTGTGCCGGACAGACCCGCCGCACCCCCGACAATGAGCGGCGGCGCGATCACGCCGCCGTACATCGTCAGGATGTGCTGCGTGCCGTAGGCGAGGAGCTGGCCCGGCGGATGCCGTTGGTCCTCAGGCCTGCTCGTCGCGGAAGTTTCATTACGTTGCCGTCTGCGACCGAGCATGGCCGGGCCTCAGCAGAAACCGGGGATCGCGTGCCAGGCGTTGCCTGCGGCTGTGGCTCCGTCGCGTACGACCGAGGCCTCGATCAGACCGTAGGGCCGGTCGGCGGCGTGGAAGACCTCGCCGGGGTTGTCGAGCCCGAAGGGCGAGAGGTCGGAGAGGAAGTGGTGCTTGTTGGGCGCGGAGAACTTGATCTCGGCGACGTCGTCGTGCTCCTCCATCACCGAGGTGCCCATCCCGTTGAGCGTCTGCTGCAGCGCGAGGCTGTGGATCTCCGCGAACCGCTGCAGCAGCAGGGCACGGATGGAGTCGTAGGACTTGTCCCAGTCGACCTCGCCCTTCGAGATCGGCAGCGCGTCATAGCGCCAGCGGGCGACGAGCGAGGTCGCCAGGATCCGGTCGGTGGTCTCCTGCAGCGTCGTGTACTCGTCCTTGAGGAAGCCGTGGAACTCCGAGCCGGTCGACTTGAGCACGACCAGGTCCTTGATGCCGGAGACCACCTGGGTGACCCGGTCGGCGCCGCGGCCGTCGACGTTCACCACCGTGGTGCGTACGCCGCCGCCCGAGCGGACGAAGGAGTGGTCGTGACCGCCGCCGTCGACTTCGATCCGCTCCCAGGCGTACTCGTCGACCTCGATCCGCGCGCCGTCGGCGGCCGGGCAGGCCTCGAGATAGCGGTCGGCCAGAACGAGCGCGAACTCCTCGATCGAGGCGACCCCGACCTTCTTCGCGTAGGCGAAGACGGTGTTCTTCTGGGTGTCGGTCGGCAGCACGTCCTGCTGGTCGCCGCTGATGTGGGCGTCGTCGAAGCGGCCCCGCAGCGACGTGGAGACGTTGAGGTCACGGATCTGGTGGCGAGCCGTGTCACGGACGATGCGTACGACGCGGTTCTCGGCCTTGCCGTACTGGTTGGGTCCGAGATGGATGGAGGCGTTGGACATGTCAGCTCCCTCGATAGGTGGAGTAGGCGAACGGGCTCAGCAGAAGCGGCACGTGGTGGTGTCGCCCGTCGGTGACCGTGAAGGTGACGGAGACCTCCGGGTAGAAGCACTCCTGACCGGTCGCCGCGAAGTAGGCGGCGGTGTCGAACCGGAGCTGATAGGTGCCGGCCGGGACCTGGTCGGGCCCCAGCTCGGACACGCGGCCGTCGTCGTCGGTGAAGGCGTCGACGGTGAGCGGGTGGTCGGGATCGATCCGGGTGAGCCGCACCGCGACGCCTGCGGCCGGACGGCCGAGCGCGGTGTCGAGCACATGGGTGGTGATGGCGCTGGTGCTGTTCGATCCGCTCATGCGGAGACCTCCTCGGTCGTCAGGACCTGCTCGAGACGCAGCAGCGCGATGCGCCGCAGCTCGTCGGCGACCACGGCCGCCTCGTCGTCGGGCGTGTTGCCGAGCCGTTGGTGCAACGCGGCGAGCACCTGGTCGGCGGCGAGCCCGGAGGCGCAGATCAGGAAGACCCGGCCGAAGCGCTCTTCGTAGGCCCGGTTGCCCTCGGCGAGCGCCTGCGCGGTGGTCTGGTCGGTGCCGACCGCCGCCTGCTCCCGCCGCGACCAGGCGGCCTCGGCGTGCTCGCCCTCGGCCCGTTCTCCGATCCGGGGGTGGGCGGCCAGGGCGCGCTCGACGTCGGCCGCCGTGAACCGGCGGGCGGCCGCATCGGCGACGCGTAGGACACCGGCGTCGTCTGCGTACGGCCGACCGGCCAGGACGGCATCGACCCAGCTCGGCACGTCGCAGCAGGCCCGCAACGCGGGCCGCAGCGCATCCTCCGGTGAGGTGTTGAAGGTATCGAGATCCATGAACCATCTCTCTCGCTATGCGGAAACTGACTTCCGCTCAGCAACAACGATGGCATGTGTCGCGCATCACAGTCAACAGTTTGTTGAAGTGCGAGGCGAGAAGGCCCTTCAAGCCCGAGAGAGTGACCTAGCCGCGCTCGCGGTTCAGGTAGTTGTAGACGGTGAAGCGAGTGACCCCGAGCGCCTCGGCGACGATCTCGGCGCTCTTGCGGAACTCGAAGGCACCGCGCTCCTCCAGGAGCCGCACGGCGCGCTGCTTTCCCGGGCGGTCCAAGGTTTTCAAGTCAGCACCGAGCCCCTCGGCGACCTCGGCGAGGAGCGCTTCCAACCCGTTCGCCGTACGTCGCGGCGCGGCGTGACCCTCGAGCCTGACCTGGAAGGTGATCTGGTCGGCGCCATGATCGAGCCCGGCTGCCGCCACCGAGGACAGCGCGCCCAGGACAGCCTCACGCTCGCCGCGGATCGAGGTGCCCAGCGGCCCGAAGTCGCACTCCAGACCGGCCTCCCGCGCAGCCTGGAGCGCCGCCGTCGCATGCTCAGGGGGCTCGCCCTCGCCACGGAACGGTTCGGTGGTGAACTCAGCCTCGACGCGCATGTCGGCAGGCTACCCACTGGCACCCGCCGAGGGCGGCCCTCGGCCTCAGTCGATTCGTCGGCGCGCGAGCCGGGCCAGCTCGGCCCCGCCGACCCCGGCCAGGCTCTCGACCTCGGTGGCAGCGACCGCCCCGCACTCCACCCCGCGCAGCACGAACGCGGCGAGCGCGGCAGCAGTGGCGGGCTCGTCGAGATAGCCGGAGTCGCCGCCATGGACGTAGGCCCGCAACCGAGCGCCGGCCGTCTCGAGCCCGTCCCGGAAGAACGCATAGGTGGCGACGTAGCGACTGGGGAGCTGGGCGGGGTGCAGATCCCAGCCCTGGTAGATCCCGCGCGCCAGCGACCGGGTCACCAGGCGCGAGTGGAGGCGCCAGGCGGAGCGTACGGCCTCGGGGTCTCCGACCGGGAGCACGTTGGTCGAGCCGTCGGAGACGAAGACGCCGGTGCCCGCCGCGGCCACCTGCATCACGTCCTTGGCGTGGTCGGCGACCGGGTGCTCCATGCTCTGGTACGCCGCCGCGATCCCGAGCGAGGCGGAGTAGTCGTAGGTGCCGTAGTGAAGGCCGGTGACCCGGCCCGCACCGGCGGCGATCATCCGCGCGATCAACGCGGTGCCGTCCGCGCCGAGGATCGCCTGCGGCGTCTCGACCTGGATCTCGAACTCCAGAGGCGCAGCGACGCCGTGGGCGGTCTCGAGGGCGTCCAGCGCGGTGACCATCGCGGCGACCTGCTCGACCGAGGTCACCTTCGGGAGCGTGATCACGAAGCCGTCCCCCAGCCCTCCCGCGCGTGCGAGCTCACCGAGGAACAGGTCCAGCGTACGCAGCCCGCGGTGGCGCGTCGGAGCCTCGAACGACTTGATCCGGATGCCGTGAAAGGGCGGCGCCGTGCCGTCACGCACGGTGGCGGCGAGCGCGGCCGCGGCGGCCACCACTGCGGCGTCCTCGTCCGCGTCCGGCCGGTCCCCGTAGCCGTCCTCGAAGTCGATCCGCAGGTCCTCGACGGGCTCCGCGGCCAGCTTCGCCTGCACCCGGTCGCCGAGCCCTTCGGCCAGGTCAGGGGCCAGACCGAACACCTCGGCGATCTCTGCCACCGAGCCCGCGTTCCGGGCGAGCGCCGCCTCGGCCTCGGCGGACCAGTCGGCAACGGTCTGCTCGTCATAGCGGTCACCCGGCACGTAGACGGTGTGCACCGGCTGACGGACGCCGCGATCACCCGGATAGCTCGCGGCCAGCGCGGCATCCGCATCGGCGAGCGCTCCATCGATCCGGCCGGCAAGCTCCTCGAGACGGTTCATCGCGCGACCTCACTGGGGGGTTGACTGTTCACGAGTGCCATCCTCTCGAGGCGACTTCTTCCTCATTATGGATATCTCTTTCCGCATTGCGGATGCTATGTCGTCACGCCCCGAGGCGCAATGGGCAGGATTTCCTCTACGCGACGTTAGACTTCCGTCATCCGGAAGTCAGTACCCAGTAGATCGCGGAGCACAGGTGAACGAGAACGAGAAGTCCCCGAAGGCACGCGGTGGCGCGGTGCAGTCGATCGAGAGGGCCTTCGCGCTGCTGGAGACGATGGCCGACGCCGGCGGCACCATGGGCCTCTCCCAGCTCGCCGCCGCATCCGGCCTCCCGCTCCCGACGATCCACCGGCTCGTGCGCACGCTCGTCGACCTGGGCTACGTACGCCAGGAGGCCAACCGGCAGTACGTCCTCGGCCCCAAGCTGATCCGGCTCGGCGAGAGCTCCTCCCGCATGCTCAGCACCTGGGCCCGCCCCCACCTCACCCGCCTCGTCGACGAGATCGGCGAGTCGGCCAACCTGGCGATGCTCGACGGCGACCAGATCGTCTACGTCGCCCACACCGAGTCGCGCCAGTCGATGCGCATGTTCACCGAGGTCGGCCGGCGCGTGTCCCCGCACTGCACCGCCGTCGGCAAGGCGATCCTCGCCGACATGGACCCCGCCCAGGTGCGCGACATCCTCCGGCGCACCGACATGGTGCCTTACACCCCCACCACGATCACGTCCCGCGACGACTACCTCGGCCAGCTCGAGCAGGTGCGCGAGCGCCGCTACGCCACCGACGAGGGTGAGCAGGAGGAAGGCGTACGCTGCGTCGCCGTCGCCGTCGCCAACTACGCCCCTCGCCTGGCGATGTCGATCAGCGGCCCCACAGGACGGATGAGCGACGAGCTCATCGAGCGCGCCGTGCCGCTGCTCACCGAAGCCGGCAAGCAGCTCGCCGCTGACCTCGCCTGAGGCGGGCGGTCAGCCGGCGCCGTACGGGACCGTGATGATCTCGAGGTTGTGCCCGTCGGGGCTCTCCCAGTAGACGCCGCGGCCGTCGTCGTTGTGGTTGATCCGGCCCTCCTCGCGATGGAAGGGGTCGGCCCAGTAGGTGATGCCCCGCTCGGTGATCCGGCCGAAGATCTCGTCGAACTCGGCCTCGGACACCTTGAACGCGTAGTGCTGCGGCCGGAAGTCGTGATCCTCCACGACGTCGAGGCTGACCTGGTTGGAGAGCTCGACGACCCGGAACGGCCCGAAGACCTGAGCCTCGGGAAGACCGAGGATCTCGGTCAGATGGGTTGCCATAGCCTCTCGGTCGGAGGCGTGCACGATGGTGTGGTTCAGCTCGACGCTCATCGGAATCTCCTGTCTCGCTCCCTACGACTCTAGGCGCGCCGCCAAGGTCCGGGCGAGCGTAGGAGCGAGCGGGGCGTCGGGGAGCAGCAGCGCATTGACGGCGTGGTAGGCGTCCGGCTTGTCCGGCCACGTGCGGCCCGAGACCCGCATCGCGTCGTCGAGCTCATGGTGCCAGCTTCCGTGCCGGTGGTCGACGAAGTGGTTCTCGATCGCGCGCCACCACCGGTCGAGGTCGGCTGCGCCGGCGGCACCGTCGGTACGCCGCGCCAGGGTGTCGGCGGCCGCGACCGCCTCGGCCATCACCCAGTGGAAGCGCTCGCGAGTGACCGGCTCGCCCTCCCAGTCCGTGGTGTAGACGATCGTGTCGCCCACGGAACCATCGCGTACCGCCCGGACGTAGAGCGCCGTGGCGGCCTCGACCAGCCATCTGGGCGGGTCGTCGAGCGCACCTTCGAGCCCGACCAGGAGGCGCGACCACTCGAGCCCGTGTCCTGGCGTCGCGCCGTAGGGCCGAAACGGATCGGCTGGGGCTCCGGCGTTGTAGTCGAGGAGGACCCGCCACTCGGCGTCGAAGTGCTCCGGCAGACGCCAGCCGTTGGCCCGCGCTCCGGCGACGACCTGCTCACAGATGCGCAGCGCGCGATCGCGCCAGCGCGGATCACCGGTGGCGTCGGAGGCGGTCAGGTAGGCCTCGACGGTGTGCATGTTGCTGTTGACGCCGCGGTACGCCTCGGCCGTCGTCCATCCCGCGTCCCACGCTTCGCGACATCGGCCGGCCTGCTCGTCCCAGAACCACCGGTCGTGAACGTCGAGCGCCTTGTCGAGCAGCTCGGCGGCGCCCGGGACTCCGGCGAGCCGCGCGGCCGACGCGGCCAGCACGACGAAAGCGTGCTCGTAGCAACCCTTGCGGGTCTCGGCCCGCCGATGATCGGCGGTCACGGCGGCGAACCAGCCGCCGTGCTCGGGATCCACGAAGAAGTCACGCAACGCTCGAACACCGTGCTGGGCCAGCGGGTCGACAGCGCCCTCGCGCATCGAGGCGATCGCGAAGACGTACGTCATCCGGGCATTGATCCACAGCTCGAGCCCGCGCTCCGTCTGAACCTCGCCGGCGGCGTCGAGCCGCCCGAAGCCGCCGTCGGGCAGTGCCGAGCGGCGCGCGAACCTGAGCACGGAGTCGAGCTGCTGCTCGCGCCAGCGCCGGGAACCGGGGACGGGCATGGTCACGCTCCGATCGGGGTGGTGTCGACGGAGAGTGCGGGGAAGAGCTCGGGCAGCAGGGAACGGGCGTCGTCGCGGGCCGCGGCCACCGCGGAGTCAGGCGCCGACTGGTAAGGCCAGCGCACCCGCAGACCGATGTCGGCCCAGCCGCCGACGGCAGCGAGCAGCTTGTCGAGCGCGGGGTCGGAGACACCCGCGCTCTGGAGCGGGGCGACGTGCCGGGTGAACCACTCACCGATCCGGCGCTCGAGGTCACCGGCCAGGGCCGGATCGGCGGTCATCAGGTCATACCAGCGCGCCGCGCCCGCCGGGGAGAGACCGGCGATGTTGGAGTAGCTGCCCCGAGCACCGCGGGCCAGGCCCGACGCGAGCCGGTGGCCGGGCACGAAGACCGCGCAGCGCTCGAGCACGCCGAGCGTACGCAGCTCGTCCCACCACGCGTCGCCGCCGCCAGGCACCTTGACGCCGATCAGTGACGGTGTCTCGTCGAGGAGTCGACCGAGGAGCTGCGGCGTGAGCGTCGTGGTGGCGCGGCCAGGGTTGTAGAGGACGAGCGGGATCGGCGCGGCGGCTGCGGCGATCCTGGTCACGAAGGCGACGCACTCGTCGTCGGTGAGCGGGAGCCAGTCGGGCAGTGCGACCTGGTACGCCGACGGCGCCAGGTCGCGGGTGCGAGCGATCCGCTCCAGCGTGACCTGCGGGACGGGGTGGCTGGCACCCAGCTGGAAGGGCTTGCCTGTCTCCGCGCACGCAGCCGCGAGCATCCGGCTCACCTGCTCGGCCTCGCCGTCCAGCAACAGGTGCAGCTCGCCCGCCGTCCCGTGAGCGTAGACACCGTGCAGCGGCGACGCCGCCAGCGTACGGATCTCGGCCTCGAGCCGATTCCAGTCGATGTCGTCGTCTGCTCGGAGCGGCAGCAGGACCGAGCCCCACACTCCCTGCAGACTCGCGGCCGAGAGGGGCGCGCTCATCGGGCCACTGCTCGCTCGCTGAGGCTCGCTCATCGGCGTACCCGCCAGATCACAGGGGTGCGTACCCCTGGCCGGACCTCTCCGCTCGCGATGACGAGGTCGCCGTCCCACTCCACAGCGGGCGTCGTCACCTGCGACGGCCCGGGGAACCGGTCGACCGCCGACCATCGGTCGGTCCGCAGGTCGTAGCGGAGCACGTCGGTGTTGAACCCGGCGTGGTGGTCCTGGAGCCAGGCCACCACGTCGGCGTTCCCGGCCGCGCTGTGCTCCTGGATGAGGTCCCACCGCTCGACGTCGCCGTCACCGGCGTAGACCGTGATGCCGCGGCGGTCACCGATCCCGACCCCGGCCATGACGCACCAAGGCAGATCGGCCAGACGGGACCAGTTGCCGTTGCCGGGATCGAAGGAGTAGGCATCGGTGTGCAGCCTCCACGAGCCGTCCGGCTGCTGGTAGCGCCCGGAGATCAGGTGGAACCGGCGACCGTCGGAGGCCGCGACCGCGACGGTCCGCGGCCCACCTGGCCAGGTCGGCAACGTCCGCCAGCCGGAGTCCGGGTCGGCGAGATCCAGCGCGTAGAAGGACTCACCCTCGGCGACGTAGGCAGTCGTACCGACCATCGCGGCGGCACCGTAGGAGAGCGGTCGCGGTAGCGACGGCAGGTCCTCGCGTACGAGCGCCTCGGCCGCCGGATCGAAGCGGAGGAGATAGACATCGGCGAACTTCTCCACAGTGGCTCGTGCGGCGCCGTTCGGTCCGCCACGAAACCCCTCGCCACCGATCACCAGGACGCCCCGCGGCGTGCTCAGGCACGCGGCGTACGCGACCGCGTCGGGCAGGGTGAGCGGCAGATCGAGCCATGCGTACGCCCCGCCCGACCGACGCAGCACGAACGCGTCGTTCCAGTAGACCTTGCCCAGCACCGGGTTGCGCCCGGCGGTGCGGCCCGGCTCGGGGAAGTTGGCTCCACCCGCGACGATCAGGTGATCGCCGTGGGCGCCGGCGACCGGACCGGCGAGGCCGACCTGGCGCCAGTACGCCTCCCCCACCGGTATCTCCTCCGCCCAGTCCGTCCGGTTGGGCGGTAGGTCAGGCAGACGCTCCCAGCCGGCGGCGCGAGCGCCGGGAACGCCGGCGTCTCCCCCGGGTGCGGCCGCGGCACGGGTCAGCGACGTCAGTCCGAGACCCGCGCCGGCGGCACCGGCAGCACCGGCGAGCAGCGCGCGCCGGGTGGTCATCGCAGCTCGCTCAACGGGACGCGGCGGAAGGTGATGGTCTCGTTGGCCCCGTTGATGCCGGTCTCGTAGAGGAGCCCCAGCTGCCGGCCCGGGAGCTGCACCAGGTCGGAGTACGCAGCCGGGTCGGCCGACACGGCGAGACGGTTCTCCCAGGTCTCACCAGCGTCTTCACTGACCCGCAGCGCCATCGCCGCACGCCGGGTCGGGTCGCTCGGACCGGAGTACACAAGCGGCCAGTCGCCACCGCGCACCTGGAGCACGCTGCCCTGGACGACGGGCCCCACCAGGCCGGGCTCAGCGGCGAACGGCGTCACCAGCGACTCGCCGCCATCGACGGAGACGGCGTCGGCACGGGTGGCCGGCGAGCTCCCGTTCTGGTCTCGGGTGTTGAAGTAGAGGCTCCCGTCGCGCAGCTGGGTGGCGATCGACTCGTTGGTGTTGAGCTCGCCGTCGAAGGTGCTGTCGTCGAAGCCGATCCGCCAGGTGCGACCACCGTCGTCGCTGAGAAGACTGTGGGCGCCGTAGTACTTGGCCTCCGCACCGGTGTCGGCCGAGCCCGCTGGCGGCGCGCTGGAATGGTTGGCCGGGACCACCAGCCGCCCGTCGTGCGCGCCGCCGATCACGGCCACCGCGTGGCCCGGGCCGGTGGCGTACCAGCGCCAGTCCGGGAGCTTGGTGGTGGCGGTGATCTCCTCGAGCGGCGAGAACGTACGCCCGTCGTCGGTGCTGCGCTGCACGAACACCCGGCGGCTGTCCTCCGCCGAGACCTCGCCACGCAAGATCTCGGCCTCGCTGGCGGTACCGGCGTTTCGGGTGCTGAGCAGGACCAGATCTCCGGTGCGGGGGTCGACCACTGGCGCGGGATTTCCGATGGTGTTCTCGGCCTGGTCGGCGACGACCGCCTGCGGGCCCCAGGTGCAGCCACCGTCGACCGACCGGCGCCGCACGATGTCGATCGAGCCGGCGTCGGACTTCGACTCGCGCGCTTCGGCGAAGGCGATGACCGCACCGTCATCGGCGCGGACGACCGCTGGGATGCGGTAGACGGCGTAGCCGCTCTCACCGGAGACGTAGGGGACCGATCCGGTGCAGCGGGACGACTCCGGGTCGGCTGAGGGGGTGCCTGCCCGGGCCGTTTCCGCGTTGATGAGCACGGGGATGGCCATGGTCGCCGCGGCGGCCGCGGCTGCGCGATGGAGGTTCCTCATGGTGCGTTCCTTCTCTCTCGACGTCGATGAACGTGTCGTGTCGTTGTCGTTGGATGACGCTGGTCCTGATGGTCCTTCCGTCGCTCAGGCGCGTTCCTGCAGCAGCCGCGCCCGGACGCGTACGTCGTCGAAGTGCTCGAACATCCGGGCCGTGGCGAGGTCGGCGTCCCCTGCCTGCAGGGCCCGCACGATCGCGAGGTGAGCCTCGCCGCGGTTGCGTTCGGGACTTCCCGGGATGGTGTCGCCGACCCGGACGAAGAGCTCCCAGAACAGCTCGATCAGGTTCTCGACCAGTGGGTTGCCGAGGGTCTGGTAGAGCGAGAGGTGGAACTCCCGATCGACGTCGGCGAAGCTCTCGCCGCGCTGCTCCCGCTCGCTCATCTCGGTGGCCAGGTCGGCACACCGGGCCAGCGCTTCCTCCTCCTCGTCCCGCAGCCGGCACACGGCCGGCATCAGCCCGGCCTCCATCGCCTCACGGGCGGTGAGGAGCTCCTCCAGGGAGGCGCCCGGTTCGGCCAGTCCGTAGGGCAGTTGCTCGATCACCGGCCGGAAGGAGAACGTGGCGACGTAGAGCCCGTTGCCGGGTCGCGCCTCGATCACGCCGAGGGTCTGCAGGCTCCGCGATGCCTCGCGCAGAGAGAGCCGACTGACCTCGAGCTCGGCGGCCAGCACGGCCTCGGGCGGAAGCCGGTCGCCGGGCCTCAACCCGTGCTCTCGGATGAAGTCGCGCAACCGGGTCTGGGCCTCACGGTAGATGGATCCGCGCTTCATGACTGCCCGGCCTGCCCGGCCTGCCCGGCCTGCTCGACGGCGACCCGCAGTCTGGCGGCGAGAGCCTCCACCTCGGCGATGGCCGTCGCGTCCAGCGGACCCCATGGCGTACGCGGTGAGCCGGCGTCCGGGCCGAGCCGGTTCATCAGCTCCTTGACGAACCCGAGCCCTCCGTGACGGCCGGCGACGGCCGCGATCTCGCGGAAGGGCCGGTGCAGCTCGTAGGCGCGTTCAGGATCGCCCGCGTCGTACGCCTCGACGACCCGGTGCGCGACGGGCGCGAGCCCGTTGTAGAGACTGCCGATCACCGCCTCCACGCCGATCGCCAGGCCGGCGGGGAGGAGCTCGTCGCGTCCGAAGTAGACCCGGACCCCCGTCGCACGGGTGCGGTCGCACTCGATGAGGTCCTCGTCGGTGAACTTCACCCCGGCGAGAGTGGGGATCCGCTCCCGGGCGGCGGTGACGACATCGGCCGGCAGATGGGTCGAGCCGGTCATGCTCGGAATGTGGTAGTAGCACATCGGGGTCTCCCCTGCCGCCTCCGCGATCCGGGCCAGGTGATCGACGACCAGCTCGACGCGCGGCGCCTCGCCGTAGAACGGCGCCGTCGCGGCCACGAGGTCGACACCGTGGTCAGTGGCGTGCGCCGCCAGCTCGGCCGCCTGGGCGAGGTCGTTGGAACCGACCTGTGCGGCCAACCCGAACCCGTCGGGCCGCACGGCTGCCCAGGCCTCGAGGAGGCCACGTCGCTCCTGGGTCGTCAGCGACGGATACTCACCGGTCGTACCGACCACGAACGCGCCGAACACACCGGCGCTGTGCAGATGCTCGGCCTGCGCCTCGATGACCGAGAGATCGAGACGTCCGTCCTGGTCGAAGGGCGTCGGTGTCGCCGCCCAGATTTCCAATCGACTCAACTCTTCGTCGCTCCTTCGGTCAGTCCAGCCACGATGTAGCGCTGGAGGAAGATGAACAGGACGATGACGGGCAGCGCGATGATCGCGGACACCGCCATCAGGTCGTTCCACTTGGTTCCGAATGCGTTGGTGATGCCGGCGAGCACGACCGTAACCGGCTGGAATCTCTCGTCGGGTGCCAAGGCGAGACCGAAGACGAACTCGCCCCAGGCCTGCAGGAAGCTCACCGCGCCGACCGTGATGATGCCCGGGGTGCTGACCGGGACGGCCACTCGCCAGAACGCGGTGAGCTCGTTGCAGCCGTCGATCTTGGCCGCCTCGACGATCTCCTCGGGGATCGCGAGGAAGTAAGGCCGCAGGATGGTGATCGCCAGCGGCACGGCCAGCGAGCAGTTGGCGATGATCAAGCCGGCGTAGCTGTTGACGAGCCCGGCACCGCTGAAGAGCACGAACATCGGCAGCGCCAGGTTGACCGATGGCACCATCTGCACGGCCAGGAAGAGCATCAGGAACGCGGAGACGAAGCGCACCTTAAGCCGCGCCAGGGCGTACGCCGCCGGCAGCGCGACCAGCAGCGTGACGACGGTCGTGCCGACCGCGATGATGCCGCTGTTCATGAGCCCGCGGGCGATGTCGCCGTTCGAGAAGACCGCATCCGCGTACGACCCGAAGGTCGGGGGCAACGGAAGCAGGTCCGGCGGTGTCGCGAAGATGTCCTCCGCGCCCTTGAAGGACGTGTTGACCATCCAGTAGACGGGGATCAGGTAGACGGCGGTGATGAACACGGCGGCGAACACCAGCAGCCGGCGCCGGGAGACGGCGGTCATGCGCCCTCCTCGTTCCGCAGGGCACGGAAGTAGACCAGCGCGAGCGCGATGGAGATGACCATCAGCACCGTGGTCGCCACCGCCGCGGTGTCGAACCGGGAGAACTCGAACGCCTCGTTGTAGGCGTAGACCGGCAGCGTCTCGGTGGCGTTGCCCGGCCCTCCCCCGGTCATCAGGAAGATCGTGTCGAAGGTCTTGAAGGTGAAGATGAAGATCAGCAACGTGACCGTCAGACTGACCGGCCGCAGCAGCGGGAAGGTCAGCGAGCGGAACTGCTGCCATGCGGAGGCACCGTCGATGCGGGCAGCCTCGTAGTAGGTCGGCGAGATGCCCTGGAGCCCGGCCGCCAGCAGGATCATCGCGAACGGCGCGAAGCTCCAGGCCGTCGCCACGGTCACCGCCAGCAGCGCGGGGTTCGGCTCTCCGAGCCAGAACAGGTCGCGATCGAGCAGCCCTAGGCCGCTGAGCGCCGCGTTGAGCAGGCCATAGCTGCCGTCGAGCAGCCAGCGCCAGACGTTGGCGCTGACGACCGTGGGCAGGATCCAGGCCAGCAGGAGCAGCGCGCGCAGGACGTTGCGGCCCCGGAACTCACGGTGGAACAGCAGCGCCAGGCCCAGACCGACCGCGAACGCGATCGCCACCGTGCCGACGGAGTAGACCAGCGAGACGACGACGGCGTGCCAGAACTCGGAGCGGCCGAGCTGGTCTCGGTAGTTGTCGAGCCCTACCCAGGCGGCGCCGCCCCGGACGACCTCACGGAGGCCGACGTCGAAGAAGCTCTGCAGGATGTTGTAGATCAACGGGTAGACGACGGTGAGGACGACGAACGCGACCGCCGGGGCGAGGAAGAGATACGGCGCGACGTTCAGCCGTCCGCGCCTCGGCCGGACCGTCGTCCTCCGCACTGCCGGCTCCACTTCAGCGAGGGAGGTCACGAACCGAGCGCGCTGTCGATCTTGGCCTGCGCCGCCTGAGCGGCGTCGGCCGGACTGCTGCTGCTGCTGATGGTGGCCTGCAGGGCCTCCTGGATCGCGGTCAGCGACTCGTTGGAGTGCGTCGCGACGTCTCCCTCAGGAGCCCAGGCATTCTCGAGCTGGTCGGCGAAGGTCTTGCGGATCGGGTCCTCGACCGCCTTGGGAACGTCGTCGCGGGCGGGCAGCTTGTTGCGCGCCGGGAGGTACTCCTCCAGCACCGACTGCTCCTGCAGATGAGCGATGAGGTCCCAGGCCGCGTCCGGGTCACCGCTGCCGGCGCCGATGGTGAGGTTCTCCGCCGAGAGGAAGGTCTTCGCTGCCTTGTCCTTCGGCAGCGGTGCCACGCCCCAGTTCAGGTCCGGCGCTTCGTCACGCAGGATGTTCACGTACGTCGCCGAGTTGATCATCATCGCGGCATTGCCGCCCGCGAAGTGGGTCTTGGCGTCGTCCTCGAGCCACGTCAGGAACCCCTTCGAGAGCCCGCCGTTGTCGACCATCCGCTCGAAGGACTCCAGCGCCGCGGCGCCGGTGCCGTCGCCGAACGTCTCGAGATCTCCACCGGCCGCGAGCTGACGGAGCAGGATCCCGGTGGCGCCCTCGGCGCCCTCCCGCCCGGAGACGGCCAGGCCGTACTTGACCTTCTTGGCCAAGGCCGCGGCAGTGCTCTCCATCTCGTCCCAGGTCGTGGGCGGCTGCACTCCGGCCGCCTCGAAGACGTCCTTGTTGTAGTAGAGCGCGTAGTCGTCCGCGACGTGCGGGACGCCATACGTCTTGCCGCCGACCTGCGTGGTCTCCCAGCTCGTCGGGTAGTAGGCGTCCTGCTCGCCCCACTCCTCGACGCGGTCGCTGATGTCCTCGATCACGCCCGCGTCGGCCATCTGCTGGGTGTCGAAGGCGTTGATCAGCGCGACGTCGGGGCCCTCGCCCGCGGCCGCGCCCTGCTGCAGGGTCCGGTTGAAGTCCTCGAAGGGGATGAACCGGATCTTCACCTTCACATCGTCGTTCTCGGCGTCGTACGCCTCGAGGGCGTCGTAGAGCGGCTTGCCGGTCGGCATCTGCTCATCGCCGTAGTACTGCCAGACCGTGACGGTTCCGTCCGAGGAACTCGACCCGGACTCGCCGCCCAGCGCACCACAGGCCGAGAGCGAGATGGCCAGCACGGAGACGAGACCGCCGATGGCGGTGCGGCCGACGACGTGTGTGCGAGTTCGGATCATGACGTCCTCCGACATGGGGGTGTGTGATGCCAGTCACAGTAGTCAGATATCTGATAACTCGCAAGAGGTCTTCTGGCAGCCCGCCAGACATGTCCTCATGCCCGGTCGACGATCACCAGCCCGACGGACGCGTGTTGCCGAGCACCCGGGTCACCGTGATCTCGATGACGACACGCTCGGGGTTGGGCCGGGGCTGCTTGTAGCGCTCGGCGTAGCGCCGCTCGGCCTCGGCCACCGACTCCTGGTCCTCCTTGACGACCGCAGTGCCCTCCAACGTGCACCAGCGCCGCCCGTCGACCTGACTGACCGCCACCTGCGCGTCGGAGCCGGCCGCGCGTACGTTGCGGGCCTTCTTGCTCGCCCCGCTGCAGATGACGCGAGCGACGCCGGCCTCCGGGTCGAAGGTGACCCCCACCGGCACCAGGTGCGGGCTGCCGTCGGGGCGGCTCGTCGTCAGGAAGCAGACCCGCCGCTCCCGCCAGAACTCGTCGTTCTCCGAAGCGGTCGGAGCGTCGTCGACCTTGTCGTGCCGGCCGGCCAGGCGCATGTATTCACCCTGGAATCCGCTGCTGGTCGCAGTCTCCTGGAGCGCGCCGGTCGGCGCGAAGAGCAGCGCCAGGCGCTCCTTCTCGGCCGAACCATCTTCGGCGAGCGATGCCTCGATCCGCTCGACCTCGGCGATGAGGTCGGCCCCCGTGCCGAACGACGTCCACGTCGTGTCGAGCTCGGCCGAACGAAGCACGCCTAGCAGGTCTTTCACGATTGCCGCTCGACTATCACGCACGCTCGCCACCGTAGCCTGCCCCTCGCTGTCACGTTGCAACCGGCGAAGACATGGACAGGACGCTCACGTCGCCGAAATACGGAGGCGTATTCGCATACGGCGCGGTACCTTAAAGGCATGCAACGACGCCCCACCCGCGCCGAGCGCCGAGAACAGACGCGCGCCGACCTGGTCGACGCAGCGGCCCAGCTCTTCTCCACGGAAGGGGTCGCGAAGGTCTCCGTCGAGTCGGTCGCCGAGGCCGCCGGCTACAGCCGCGGCGCCTATCACAGCAACTTCGAGAACCGCGACGAGCTGCTCGACGCCGTGGTCGACGCCGTGGTCACCGATCTCGGTCCGGAGCTCGGGCGGAGGACCGCAGAGGCACGCGGCGCGCTCGATCAGCTCGAGGCCTACATCCGCACCTTCGTGGCCTACTGCGCACGCGAGCCTGTTCGCACCCGTGCGCTCGTCGCGGTGGTGTCCCATCGAGCCACGACCGGCGGCGCCGCGTACGACACGATGGTCGACGAGTCGCTCGCAGACCTGGTCACGATCTTCGAGCAGGGAAGCAAGACCGGCGAGATGCGTACGTTCGACCCGACACTGATGGCGAGGATGCTGCGCCGCACCCTCGACGGCGAGGCATCGAGGATCGCCGGCGGAGCAGCCGCGGCCCCGATCGCCGACGAGCTCGTCACGACCTTCGTGCGCGCCACGGGTGCTGACACAGGCGCCGAAACGACGGAGGGATCATGACCCCGGCCAGCAACCACCGACTCGTACTGCGCCGCCGCCCGGCAGACAGGATCACACCGGACACCTTCGGGTTCGAGGAGCGACCGATCGCTCCCCTCGCCGACGGCGAGGCCCTGATCGAGGTCGCCTGGCTCGGGATCGACGCGACGCAGCGTACGTGGCTCAACGAGGGCTCGACCTACGTCGATCCGGTCGGGATCGGTGAGGTCATGCGCGGCAGCGGCGTCGGGAAGGTCGTGGCCACGAAGAGTCCGGACCTCTCCGTCGGCCAGTGGGTCTACGGCACGCTGGGATGGCAGCGCTACGCCGTCGCCCGCGGCGAAGGCCTCTTCGGGGTCAACCCGGTGCCCGACGGCATCGACCCCAAGCACATGCTCACCGTCTTCGGGGTGAGCGGCCTGACGGCGTACGTCGGGATCGACCGTGTGCTCGGGGTGGGCGAGGGCGACGTCGTGCTCGTCACCGCGGCGGCCGGGAGCGTGGGATCCCTCGCGGGCCAGATCGCCAGGCTGCGCGGCGCCCGGGTCATCGGGACGGCCGGATCAGCAGCGAAGGTCGACTGGGTGCGCGACGTGGCCGGCTTCGACTGCGTCGACTACCACGACGACCTCGCCGAAGCGTTCAGCACCTTCGCACCCGACGGCTTCACCGCGGTCTTCGACAACGTCGGCGGAAGCCAGCTCGAGACCGCCCTCGACCACCTCGCGCTCCATGGCCGGATCGCGCTGTGCGGATCGGTCTCCTCCGGCTACACCGCCGACGGCTACGGCACCGGCCCGCGCAACTACATGCAGCTCGCCTTCAAACGGGCGAAGATGGAGGGCTTCATCTTCCTCGACCACGTCGCCGACTTCCCCGCCGCGCTCGGTGATCTGGCCGGCTGGTTCGGCGCCGGCCGGCTCACCTGGGCCGAGGACGTCGTCTCCGGTCTCGAGCACGCCCCCGCCGCGCTCCAAGGGATCTTCGACGGCGACAACCTCGGAAAGCGCCTGGTGCGGGTCGACAGGCCGCTCGCCTGACCCCGGAAAAGCGAAACACCCCGGTGGCCAACGTTTCCGCTGGTCACCGGGGTGTTCTCCCAGGCGTGGCAGATGAAGGATTCGAACCTTCGAAGGCAAAGCCGACGGATTTACAGTCCGCTCCCATTGGCCGCTCGGGCAATCTGCCTGGGTTGTGTGCACGCTCCCGCGAAGGGATCGCGACAGCAAGAAACAATAGCGCAGGGCCCGGCGGCGTACGAAAACGGCACGAGGTTCTAGTGTGAGGTCGGTACGTTCCCGCGGGCAGGTAGCAAAGAGGAGATGGTCATGGCTGACTCGTCGTTCGACATCGTGAGCAAGATCGACCGCCAGGAGGTCGACAACGCGCTGAGCCAGACCGCGCGGGAGGTCGCGACGCGGTTCGACTTCAAGGGCACCAACGCGACGATCGAGTGGAGCGGTGAGCAGGCGATCGAGATCTCCGCCTCGGCCGACGACCGCGCCAGCGCTGTGCTCTCGGTCTTCCAGGACAAGCTGATCAAGCGCAAGCAGTCGCTGAAGATCCTCGACGCGGGCGAGCCGCGCCAGTCGGGCCAGGTCTCCAAGATCTCGATCACCCTCAAGGAGGGCATCTCCTCCGAGGACGCCAAGAAGATCTCCAAGCTGATCCGCGACGAGGGCCCGAAGGGCGTCAAGGCGCAGATCCAGGGCGACGAGCTCCGGGTCTCCTCCAAGAAGCGCGACGACCTGCAGACCGTGATCACGCTGGTCAAGGGCCAGGACTACGACTTCGCGGTGCAGTTCATCAACTACCGCTGAGACCAACGCTCCGGGCCCGGCCCAGTCCCAGGCCACGTCGGGGCTCCGGTCGCCTCGACAAGCCCCGTCTCGTACGCCACCATCACCAGCTGCGCCCGGTCGCGCGCCCGCAACTTGGCGAGCAGGCGTCCGATGTGGGTCTTCGTAGTGGCCATGCTCAGGTGCAGGTGCTGGGTGATCTCGGTGTTGGACAGCCCACGGGCGATCAGCGTGAGCACCTCGAGCTCCCGCTCGGTGATGCCTTGGAGCGAGCGGGCGGGCTGCCGCCCCGGTTCGGGGCGGCTGGCGAACTCTGCGATCAGACGCCGGGTCACCGAGGGTGCCAACAGCGAGTCGCCGGCGGCGACCACGCAGACCGCAGCCAGGACCTCGCTCGGCGGAGTGTCCTTGAGGAGGAAACCCGAGGCTCCGGCACGCAGTGATGCGTAGACGTACTCATCGAGATCGAACGTGGTCAGGATCAGCACTCGTACGCCGCTGAGCACTGGATCAGCGCAGATGCGACGTGTGGCCTCGATGCCGTCCAGCCCGGGCATGCGCACATCCATCAAGATGACGTCCGGCCGCTCGCGGTGGGCCAGCGCGATCGCCTGGTCGCCGTCGGCTGCCTCGCCTACCGCGGTCATTCCGGGAGAGTGCTCGATCAGCGCTCGGAAGCTGCCCCGCAACATCGCCTGGTCGTCGGCGATCAACACCCTGATGTCGTCCCCGGTCATCGCCGCTCCCCGTGGAGGAGGCGCACGGACACCCCGAAGCCGCCTTCGGGCCGCGGGCCGGCGGTCAGGCTGCCGCCGTACATCGTCGCCCGCTCCCGCATGCCGAGGAGACCGTTACCACCGCCCGGCAGGCCAGGTGTCGTCGCCATCCGGCCTGCTGCGGGGCCGTCGTCGACGACATCGATGCGGATCTCGAACGCGTCTGCCTCGACCGTGGCGCGGCATCGGGTCGGGGCTGCGTGGCGCACGACGTTGGTGAGAGCTTCTTGCACGATGCGGTGGACGGTCAGCTCAACGTCGTCCGAGAACCCGTCGGCGCCGTCAACGCTCAGGGTGACGTCGACCCCGGCCCGACCGGCCTCGTCGGCCAGCGACTCCAGGCCCGCGAGACCCGGTGCGGGGCCCAGCGGAGCCCCGGAAGTACGCAGCACCCCCAGCGTCCGTCGCATCGCAGCGAGAGAGGACCGGCTGGTCTCCTCGATGACCTCGAGCGCGTCGAGCGCCTGCTGAGCCTCTCGCCCGTCGAGCGCAACATGGCGCGCGATCCCCGCCTTGACCGCGATCAGGCTGAGGCTGTGGGACACGATGTCGTGCAGCTCCCGGGCGATGCGCAGCCGCTCCTCGTCGAGCGCGCGCTCTGCTCGGCGCTGTTGCTGCCGCTCGGCTTCTTCGCGACGCCCTCGCACCACCGCACCCGCCGCCCCCGATGCTGCGATCACCAACGTCACCAGCGCGGCCACCCCTACCGCCCCGCGCCAGTCCTGAGCAGGGGTGATCACGGCCTCCCCGACGATGACACCGCCGACGGCAACCGGGAGAGCGACGGCGAGCGCGGATGCGGAGCGGCGTACGGGTTCAGCGAGTCCGACGAGGTAGGCGGCCAAGCCGGCTGCAACATAAGGCTCTCGGGTGATGTCGAGCAGGGAGGCTGCCGTCAGGGCGGCCGTGACCACGGCCAGCACCCAGATCGGCCAGCGGCGGCGTACGGCGACGGGCAGTCCGACGGCGACAGCGATCGTCCAGCCCAGCCACGACGGTCCGGCGAAGGCGGGGAGGCCATCGTCCGAGGACATGTTGGCGAAGCCGAGATAGACGACGGCGACGACCAACCCTGCGACAAGGTCGAGCACGAGCAGGAGGCGGCTGCTTGTGCGCTGCATGATGTGATCGTATCCGCGCCGGAGCATCTAGCCCGCCTGCCCCAACAGGGTCAGCAGGCCGAGTGTCACCATCGTCACCAGGGACCAGCGGACGACCGCGCCCGTGGCTGGGCGGGGGAAGTCGCGCAGCAGACCGACGCCCATGGGAACCAGCGCGATGCACAGGCCCGTCAGAGCGACCAGGGACATCGGCGTCGTGCCCTTCAGGACACCGATCGGCAGCGCCGCCATCGACCCGAGCGCCAGGGACCGGACAGGGCCGAGCACTCCGGTGAGCCAGGCTCCGACGGCCAGGACGATCCATCCGACGAGGATCGCGACGTTCAGTACGGAGAAGATGTGGAAGGCGGCGTAGCCGGATGCGACCGTCTCCGTGGCGGCTACCGGTCCGTGAGCGTCGACGAGGCGGAACGCCATGTGGTCCGTCCCGGCGTGAAAGGCCCGCGCGAACAGGCCGAAGGTCGCCAGGGTCCCGCCCCACACCGCCCAGCCAGGGCTGCGGTCGCTGATCCGTGCGGCCAGCAGGGCGACCGCCGGCCACAGCAGCACGCTGCCGGTGGCGAAGAAACCGTACGCCGTGGCCATCAGCACTGGTTCGCGCGCATAGCCCGCCAGTTGCTCGGGAAAGAAGAACGGAACCTCGACCCGCAGCAGAGCGCCGACCAGCATCAGCACAGGGCCGAGCATCATTCCGGCTGCCCCGACCCAGCGGCCCGGGAAACCAACGGGTTCCAGTGGTTCGACCGGGAACAGGCTACGGGCCCGGGCCCCGATCGTGGCCTGCGATGCACGGGGTGCGGTCTGTTTCGTCATGGCACGAGAGTGCCGCGAACCGGCAGCGCGACGCGTCGGAGCGGGGTCGGAAGTCCGGCGTCAGACCTGGGTCTGATCATCTAGTCTCCAGCCGTGACCTACGAGCATCCGAGCGCGTCGATCTCGATCGACGCCCCGATCGAGACGGTGTGGCGGGTGATGATCGAGACCGAGGCGTACGCAGAGTGGAACCCGTTCGTCGTGCGCGTCGAGACCGCGCAGCCGGCGGCGGTGGGCAACCCGATCGTGCTGCACGTCGCGTGGGCCGGTGGCAGCCGGTCGCGCTCGCCCGAACGGATCACGGCGCTCGAGCCGCCGGTCGTCGGCGACGACGGGGTGGCGGCGGCCCGGATGGCCTATGTCTACGAGGGGTGGCCGGCCAGGCTCGGCCTCGTGCGCGGCGTACGTCATCAGCGACTGAGCCAGCGACCGCACGGGCCCACGGTCTACGAGACCGTCGAGGAGTTCTCCGGACCGCTGGTGAGGCTTGCGGGGCCCGAGCGGGTCGCCGACGGCTTCCGGCGGCATGCACACGGCCTCAAGAAGCGCGCCGAGGCCGACACGGGAGAATGTCGACTTAACCACTAGATTGAGCGAAATTCTGCATTCATCTGCAAGAATGTGGCCGTGCGAGTATCTGCCAAGTCCGACTACGCCCTCCGCGCCCTCATCGAGATGGCATCGCGGGAGGACGGAAAAGCTGTCAGCGCCGAGGAGCTCGGCCGCGCCCAGGAGATCCCCCACGGGTTCCTCCAGGCGATCCTCGCCGACCTCCGCAAGGCCGGCGTCGTCATCTCCCAGCGCGGGCAGTCCGGCGGTTGGCGCCTGGCCCGCAAGGCCACCGACGTCTCCGTCGCCGACGTGATCCGCGCCGTCGACGGACCGCTCGTCTCGGTCTACGGCCTGCGCCCCGAAGCGGTCACCTACAACGAGCGCGCTGACGTGCTCCAGCATGTCTGGATCGCCGCCCGCGACTCCCTGCGCGATGTCTTCGAGAAGGTCTCCATCGCCGAGCTCGCCTCTCGCGACCTGCCCGAAGAGGTCACCACCCGCACCGCGCGCGACGAGGCCTGGCTGCCTCACTGATCCCACGGAGTGAGATCCGGACCATGACTGGACAGGCACTTCCCGGGCTGGACGGGTGTTTCAGTGCCCGTCCAGCCCAGGGATACCCGGTCGACCGGGTATCCCAACGCCCCTACGCCGCCGACACAGGCGCCGGCATCGTGTAAGCCCCCGGCGTCGGCGTGACGAACACGTTGGCCCCTTCGTCGAGCTGCAGAGCTCGGGCATGCGTACGCGTCAGCTCGGCGGTCACGACCTCGCCGTCGTCGGTGAGCACCGTGAGGCGCACCTCGAAGCCGATCCGCAGCACCCTCGAGATGGTGCCCTCGAGCGAGTGCTCGGAGATCGGTGAGGGCGTGACCTCGACGTCGTGGGGCCGGATCAGCGAGCCGCCCAGCGTGGTCACGTCACCGAGGAACGACATCACGAAGTCGTTGGCCGGCTCGTCGTAGAGCTGCTCGGGGGTGCCGATCTGCTCGATGCCACCCTGGTTGACGACGACGATCTCGTCGGCGACCTCGAGGGCCTCCTCCTGGTCGTGGGTGACGAAGACGGTGGTCACGTGCACCTCGTCGTGGAGCCGCCGCAGCCAGTCGCGCAGCTCCTTGCGCACCTTCGCGTCCAGAGCGCCGAACGGCTCGTCGAGCAGCAGCACCGACGGCTGGATCGCCAGCGCCCTGGCCAGCGCCATCCGCTGGCGTTGGCCGCCGGAGAGCCGCGAGGGCAGCCGGTGGGCGAACTGGGAGAGGTGCACGAGCTCGAGCAGCTCCTCCACCTTCGCCTGGATCTCCGGGCGCGGGCGCTTGCGGATCTCCAGCCCGAACGCGACGTTCTTCGCCACCGAAAGGTGCTTGAACGCCGCGTAGTGCTGGAAGACGAAGCCGACGTTGCGCTTCTGGACCGGCAACGACGTCGCGTCCTTGCCCTCGATCACGACCGACCCGGTGTCGGGTGTCTCCAGGCCGGCGATGACCCGCAGCAGCGTGGTCTTGCCGCCGCCGGAGGGGCCCAGCAGTGCCGTCAGCTGCCCGGTCGGGATGGTCAGATTGATGTCTTCCAGCGCGACGAAATCGCCGTAGCGCTTGTTGACACCGATTACTTCGATGCTCATGGGATATGCCCTTTCACCGCACGCGCGCACCACGGGCGCGCAGCACGAAGACGACGAGGATGCAGACGACCGAGACGCTGGCGAGGAGGAAGGCGACGGCGTACGCGCCCTGCTGGTCGAAGTTGAGATACTTCTCCTCGACCGCGAGGGTCGCGGTGCGGGTCTGGCCGAGCACGTTGCCGGAGACGACCTTGACCGCGCCGAACTCGCCCAGCGACCGCGCCAGGGTGAGCACGACGCCATAGATGACGGCCCACTTGATGCCCGGCAGGGTGATCCGCCAGAAGGTCTGCCAGGCGCTCGCACCGAGCGAGGCGGCGGCCTGCTCCTGCTCGGTGCCGATCTCCTCGAGCACCGGGATGACCTCGCGGATGACCAGCGGCAGCGACACGAACGCGGTCGCCATGATGATGCCGGGCGTCGCGAAGATGACCTGGAAGCCGGCCGACCCCAGCGTCGGCCCGAACCACCCGTCGCGGCCGCCGTAGACCAGCACGAGCGCCAGGCCCACCACGATCGGCGAGACCGACAGCGGCAGGTCGATCAGTGCGCTGAGGATGCGCTTGCCGGGAAACTCCGTACGCACCAGCAGCAGCGAGATCGAGACGCCGAAGACCAGGTTGATCAGCGTCGCCACCACAGCGGCGACGCAGGTCAGCTGGATCGCATGCACCATCTGCGGGTCGCTGAAGATGTCGTCGAAGGCCTCGGTCGTGAACCCGACGTCGGGCACGTGGAAGGCGTTCCAGGCGACCAGCACGACCGGCCAGGCGACCAGGAGGCCGAGGTAGGCGATGACGACGACGCGGAGGACGTACGTCAGGGGTGTGCGGGGCGCACGACGGGTCTCAGCCACGGCGCACCATCCTCCGCTGGATCAGGTCGAGCACGACGATGACGAGCAGCGAGACGAGCAGCAGCATCGCCGCGATCGCCGCCGCGCCCTCCGGGTTGTCGTTCTCGATCGCCGACAGGATCCGCACCGAGGCGACCTCCGACTTGAACGGCAGGTTGCCCGAGAGCAGCACGAGCGAGCCGTACTCCCCCATCCCGCGCGCGAAGGAGAGCGCCGCGCCCGCTGCGATCGCGGGCGCCAGGGAGGGCAGGATGATCCGCCGGAACGTGGTGAACCGGGAGGCCCCCAGCGAGGCCGCGGCCTCCTCCACGTCGGCGTCCAGCTCCTCGAGCACCGGCTGCACCATGCGTACGACGAAGGGCAGGGTCACGAACGCGAGCGCCAGGTAGACCGACATCGAGGTGTTGGCCCAGTGCAGCCCGAGCGGTGACGACGTGCCGTAGAGGGAGAGCAGCACGAGGCCCGCGACGATCGTCGGTAGCGCGAACGGGATGTCGATGATGACTTCTAGGAGTCCCTTACCCCAGAAACGATCGCGCACGAGCACCCAGGCGATGACGGTGCCGATGACGACGTTGATCAGGGTGACGACCAGAGCGGCACGGATCGTCAGCCAGATCGCGGCCGCGGTCTGGCCGTTGCCGAGCTGGTTCGCGAAGGCGGACCAGCCGCCGGTCGAGGCGGTGATGATCACCGCGACCAGCGGGATGAGCACGAGCAGGCTGAACCAGAGCATCGTGATGCCGAGTCCGATGCCGCTGGTGCGAGTCAGAGTGTTGCCCGGCCGGCGGACACGAGAAGCAGCCGGCCGGGCAGCAGGGATGGTTGTCGTCATGACCGGGCTACTGCGAGGCCTTGCCGGACTTGGCGATGGCGTCGGTCACGATGCCGACGGCCTCGCCGTCCTCACCGGTGCCGAAGAGCTTCTCCTTGACGCCGGACCAGTCGCGGCCACCGAAGTCGTTCTCCAGGGTGAGCAGCTGCTTCGGAGCCGGGAACGGGTCGGCAGGATCCTTGGCTCCCTCGATGTCCTCCGGCTTCAGACCGATCGCGTCCCAGTCGACCACGCCGGGCTCGGCGGTGTTGATCGGGCGGAAGCCGGTCAGCGCGAACTGCTTCTGGCCACCCTTCGGGTCGAGCACGAAGTCGAGCCAGTCCTGCGAGGGCTTGGAGGCGTCCTTGGTGATGGCGCCGGGGTTCTCGATCAGCACGGTGGAGTCGGGGACGATGTAGTCGAAGCCCTCACCCTGCTGAGCAGCGAGGATCGCCTCGTTCTCGTAGGCGAGCAGCACGTCACCGGTGCCGCCGAGGAAGGCGGTGGTGGCGTCGCGGCCCGAGTTGGTCAGCGTGACGACGTTCTTGAACAGCTTGTCGAGGTAGGCCTTGCCCTCCTCCTCGGTGCCACCGTTCTTCACCACGGAGCCCCAGGCGGCCAGCGCGTTCCAGCGGGCCGCGCCGGACGAGGCCGGGTTGGCCGTCACGACGCCGACGCCCGGCTTGGCGAGGTCGTCCCAGCCCTTGATGTTCTTCGGGTTGCCCTTGCGTACGCCGAGCACGACGACCGAGCTCGACACGATGCCCTTGTTGTCACCGTCGTCCCACTTCGGGTCGACCAGGCCGGCCTTCTCCAGGCGCTGCACGTCGGTGCCGACGGAGAGGTGGACGTAGTCGGCCTTCAGCCCCGACTCCACCGCACGGCTCTGGTCACCGGAGGCGCCGTAGGAGGTCTCGAAACCGACACCCTCGCCCTCGGGGGTCTTGTTGAACTCCTTGGCGATCGCCTTGTTGGCCGTCTCCGGGACGGCGAAACCGACGATGGAGATCGACTCGGCATCGCCGGAGCCGGAGCCACCGCAGGCGGTGAGCGCCAGCATCCCGACGGCGGCGAGCGCCGCTGCAGCCTTGAACTTCCTCATCTGATTCCTCTTTTCTTGCCCCAACTGCGTGCCCTGCCGAGCCAAGGTCCATCGGATTACGAATGTCGAGGACAATACTGGAGTTAGTTGAAGACATGGGAAAACTCGCGATAGGTCCGACTGGTGGACCTGCGACGACCCGCCGTTGCCGGGTTATGCCTCGGCGCGGGTGCTCACCGGGGCGAGCGCTGCCCGCAGCACCACGCGCCGGTGGTGGACCGCCTCGGCGCTGAAGATGATCAGCGCGACCCAGACGATCGCGAAGCCGACCCAGCGACCCGGCGGCATCGCCTCGTGGGCGATGAAGACACCGACGGCGAACTGCAGGATCGGCGCCAGATACTGCAGGAGCCCGATGGTGACCATCGGGACCCTGATGGCGGCGGCGCCGAAGCAGGCCAGCGGCACCACGGTGGCCACCCCCAGGCTCATCAGGAGGATCACGTGGACCGGCCCGTGGCCCACGAGCGTGCCGTTGCCGGTGGCCTGGAGCGCGACGATCAGCGTCAGCGCGAACGGCGCGGTGACCGCCGTCTCCACGGCCAGCGACTCGAACGGCCCCACACCGGCGCTCTTCTTCAACAGTCCGTAGGTGCCGAACGAGAAGGCCAGGATCAGCGCGACCCAGGGCAGCCTGCCGTAGTCGACCGTCAGGACGATCACCGCCACGAACGCGATCCCCAGCGCCACCCACTGCAGCCTCCGCAGCCGCTCCCGCAGGATGAGCACACCCATCAGCATCGTGACCAGCGGGTTGGTGAAGTAGCCCAGGCTCGTCTCCACGATCCGCCCGTTGTTCACGCCCCAGATGTAGGTCACCCAGTTGATCGAGATCACCGCCGCCGCCCCGGCCAGCAGCACCAGCTTGCGTCGATCCCGCAGGACGCCCATCACCTGCGTACGCCGACCGAGCACGAGCACCAGCGCACCCGCCACCACGAGCGACCACAGGATCCGGTGTCCGAGGATCTCCCACGCCCCGGCCGGCTCGAGCAGCGGGAAGTAGAGCGGGAACACACCCCACATGACGTACGCCGCGGCGCCGAACATCACCCCGCGCCGCTGCTCGTTCACGGCCTCACGCTACCGCCCCGCCGAGAAGTCACGTCTGCAGGTCGAAGCGTCACGTCTGCAGGTCGAAGCGTCACGTCTGCAGGTCGAAGCGTCACGTCTGCAGGTCGAAGCGTCACGTCTGCAGGTCGAAGCGTCACGTCTGCAGGTCGAAGCGTCACGTCTGCAGGTCGAGTGGGCATCTCGATGCCCA
Organism: Nocardioides albertanoniae; assembly: GCF_006716315.1. Lineage (NCBI taxonomy): Bacteria > Bacillati > Actinomycetota > Actinomycetes > Propionibacteriales > Nocardioidaceae > Nocardioides > Nocardioides albertanoniae. The sequence goes on from NZ_VFOV01000001.1 coordinate 4,692,195, forward strand.
CTCGACCTGCAGGACTGACTTCTCACCCTGCAGGACTGACTTCTCACCCTGCGCGGGTGACCACTCGGCCTGCAGACGTGACTTCTCGGCCGGCCTACGTGACCTCTCGGCCTGCAGACGTGACTTCTCGGCGCGGGGAGAGGTCAGGCGGAGCGTACGGCGACGATGTCGGCGAAGGACTCGAGGGCGGCGCGTACGGGGCCTTCGGGGAGCGGGGCGAGGGCGGCCTTGGCCTCCTCGGCGCGTGCCTTGACGTAGGACCGGGCCTCGGCGAGGGCCGGGTGGGCGCGGAGGAGGGCGACGCACTCGGCGAGAGCTTCGTCGTCGGTGAGGTCGGAGTCGAGCAGCTCGAGGAGGCGTACGTCGCCGGCCTCCGTGGAGCGCCGGGCCAGCAGCACGGGCAGCGTCGGCACACCCTCGCGCAGGTCGGTGCCCGGGGTCTTGCCGGACTCGTCGGAGTCGGAAGCGATGTCGAGGATGTCGTCGGAGAGCTGGAAGGCGACGCCGACGATGTCGCCGTAGGCGACCAGAGCATCCTGGATCTTCTTGTCGGCGCCGGCGAAGAGCGCACCGTAGAGAGCCGAGGTGGCGATCAGCACGCCGGTCTTGCCGGCCAGCACCTCGAGGTGGTGACCCACCGGGTCGACGCCTTCGGACGGCTCGACACCCTCGAGGATCTGGCCCTCGACGAGCTTGGCGAAGGTGGTCGCCTGGATGCGTACGGCCTCCGGGCCCAGCTCGGCGGTGAGCTCGGAGGAGCGGGCGAAGAGGAAGTCGCCGGTCAGGATGGCGACGTGGTTGTCGAAGCGAGCGTTGGCGGTGTCTTCGCCGCGGCGCAGCAGCGCCTCGTCCATGACGTCGTCATGGTAGAGCGAGGCCTGGTGGGTGAGCTCGACGACGCAGGCGGCCGTGACGACCTCGTCGGCGAGCGTGTCGGGCCCGCACTCGGCAGCCAGCAGCACGAGCAGCGGGCGGAACCGTTTGCCGCCGGCCTCCAGCAGATGCGAGGCGGCCTCCGCGACGAACGGAGAGCTGCTGCTGCGGGCATAGCCCGCCAGCTTCTCCTCCACGACCGCCATCCGAGCAAGCAGCCGCTGCTCGAGCTCGGGATCGGTGATCGGGAGGGCGAGGTCAGGGACTCGGTCGGTAGGTGCGCTGGTGCTCACCCGATGAATCCTCCCGCATCCATCAACAGGTTGAGCACAGGGCCCGGAATTACGCCCAACAGAACGGTCGCGAAAGCGCTCACGGCGATCACTGCGGTGGTCGCATAGGACGGTGCGACGACCGTGGCCGCGTCGTCGCTCGGGTCGTTGAAGAACATGAGCATGATCATCCGCACGTAGAAGAAGATCGCGATGATGCTCGAGACGATCGCGACCCCGACGACGGGCCACTGCCCGGCTGAGAGCGCGGCGGCGAAGACGCCCCACTTGCCGATGAACCCGGCGGTGAGCGGAAGGCCCGCCATCGAGAGCAGGAAGACGGCGAAGGCGCCCGCGACCCACGGGTTGGTGCGGCCCAGCCCGGCCCAGCGGTCGAGAGACCCGACCTCGCCGTTGGGCCCGCGCAGCAGAGACACGATCGCGAAGGCGCCGAGCGTCGCGAACCCGTAGGCGGTCAGGTAGAAGAGCACCGCCTGGGTCGAGCCGAAGGCGTCGTCACGCACGGCGCCGAGGAGTCCGGTGAGCAGGAAGCCGGTGTGGGCGACGGCGGAGTAGCCGAGCATACGTTTCACATCGGTCTGCACGATCGCGAAGGAAGCACCCAGCAGCATCGTCAGCACGGCGACGACGCCGATGGCCGGTCGCCAGATGTCACCCTCGGAGCCGAAGGCGACGTAGAACAGCCGCAGCATCGCGGCGAAGGCGGCGATCTTCGTGGCAGCCGACATCCACGCGGTCACCGGCGTCGGAGCGCCCTGGTAGACGTCGGGGGTCCAGGAGTGGAACGGCACCGCGCCGGTCTTGAACAGCAGCCCGACCGCCATCAGACCGATGCCGAGCAGCAGCAGCGGGCTGGAGCCGTCGTTCTCCGCCGCCGCACCGATCTCGGCCAGCGACATCGTGCCGGCGAAGCCGTAGACCAGCGCGAGACCGTAGAGGAAGATGCCCGACGAGAACGCGCCGAGGAGGAAGTACTTCAGCGCCGCCTCCTGAGAGAGCAGCCGCCGACGCCGCGCCAACCCGGTCAGCAGGTAGAGCGGCAGCGAGAGCACCTCGAGAGCCACGAAGAGCATCAGCAGGTCGCCGGAGATGCAGAAGAGCATCATCCCGCCGACCGCGAACATCATCAGCGGGTAGACCTCGGTGTGCTCCAGCCCGCGCTGCGAGGCGGTGCGCTCAGCCGGCGTGCCGGGCAGCGCAGCAGCCTGACCTGCGAAGACGCTGACCCCGTTGTCGAGACGTCGCTCGGCGAAGAGGGCCACACCGCCCAGGGAGACCAGCAGCACCAGCCCCTGGGAGAAGACGCCGGGGCCGTCGATGACGAGAGCGCCCTCGCCGGTCGAGGAGCCGAGCCCGGAGCCCGCGCCGACGGCAACCGTGCCGGCGAGCGCGGCGACCAGCCCGGCGGACGCGAGCGAGACCTGGGCGTTGAACCGTGCGGCGCGCGGCGCGAACGCCTCCACCACCACACCCGCGCAGGCCACGCCCAGCACCAGCAGGACGGGCCACAGGGTGGCGTACGAAATTCCGGGGGACTCGAACATCGCGTCACTCACCTGCCTGGATCACATTGACGAGAGGCTCCACGACCGGCGATGCCGCCGAGATCAGCGGTCCGGGGACGAAGCCGAAGAAGAGGAGCGCGACCAGCAACGGCACGAGCACGCCGACCTCCCGCCGGTCGAGGTCCTTGACCGGTCGCGGGGAGCTCTCCGCGGGCCCGGTGAAGATCCGCTGGTAGGCCCACAGCACGTAGATCGCGGCGAGCACGATCGCGGTCACGGCGATGACCCCGATCAGCCAGTGGTAGTCGAAGGCGCTGATCAGCACCATGATCTCGGAGACGAACTGGGAGAGCCCGGGAAGACCGGCGGTGGCCAGCCCGGCGACGAGGAACGTGCCGGCCAGCACCGGCGTCGCCTTCTCGAGACCGCGCATCGACGAGATCGACGCGGTGCCCTTGCGGGAGATCAGGAACCCGGCGATCAGGAACATCGCCGCCGTCGCCACACCGTGGTTGACCATGTAGAGGATCGATCCGACCAGGCCTTCGCGGGTGGCCGCGAAGATGCCGAGGGTGATCAGCCCGAAGTGGCTGAGCGAGGTGAGGCCGATCAGGCGGAGCAGGTCGTCCTGCCCGATCGCCAGCACCGCACCGTAGACGATCGAGATCAGCGCCAGCACCACCACGACCGGTGTGGCCCATGCCGATGCCTCCGGCACCAGGCCCAGGCAGAGCCTGATCATGCCGAAGGTGCCGATCTTGTCGAGGATGCACACCAGGAGCACCGACGTCGCCGGAGTGGCCTGCTCGGTCGTGTCGGCCAGCCAGGTGTGCACCGGGAAGAGCGGCGCCTTGACCGCGAACGCGATGAACATCGCCACGAAGATCCAGCGCTGTGCCGTGGTGCCGATGTCGAGCTGGGCGAGGTCGCTGATCAGGTAGGACGGTGTGCCGGCCTCCGAGGAGACCACGAAGAAGCCGATCAGCGCGCCGAGCAGCACCAGGCCACCGCCGAGCTGGAACATCAGGAACTTCAGCGCCGCCTTGGCCCGCTTGGGCCCGCCGTGCTGACCGATCATGAAGTACGCCGGGATCAGCGTCGCCTCGAAGGCGATGTAGAAGACGAACAGGTCGGCGGCGAGGAAGGTCAGCAGCCCGAACGCCTCCAGGGCCAGCGCCCAGGCGTACCACCGCTTGTCGTGGTCCTTGACCGCCGCGACCATCACCAGCGGCACCAGCACGACGGTCAGCAGCACCATCAGCTTGCCGAAGCCGTCCAGCTCGAGCGCCCAGTGGACGCCGAGCGGCTTCATCCAGGCCAGGTCGGTGTCGGGCGCGGTGAACATCGTGACGATGCCGACCAGCAGCGTGGCCAGAGCGAACCCGAACGCCCACAGCTTGGGCCGGGCCGGCATCACCGCGGTGATCAGCGCCCCCGCGAACGGGATCAGGACGAGGATGGAGAGCAAGTCAGTTCACCACGATCAGGGCGAGGGCGACCAGGAGCGTGCCACCGAGGACGGAGAGGGCATAGGAGCGTACGTAGCCGGTCTGTGCCTTGCGGAGCTCGCCGGCGATCGCCGCGAGCGCGACCGGGCCACCGCTCATCACGCCGTCGACGACGTACTTGTCGGTCGAGACGACACCGCGGGTGAGCGCCAGCCCCGGCGGCACCACGACGTCCTCGACGTGCGGCACGTGCAGGTAGGGGGTGGGCTCGGTGGTGGTCGGGCGGCGACCGAAGACGAACCCGGCGGCCGCGACACCGATCGCCACGACCAGCACCGCGAGCACCGAGGTCGCCCAGACCGGGAGCGGGCCGTGATGCTCGGCGTGACCGATCGCGGTCACCGGCTCGAGCCAGTGCTCGATCCAGCCGCCGATCGCGAAGACGCCACCGAGCACCGAGAGCGCGGCCAGGACCACGAGCGGGCCGGTCATGATCCGCGGCGACTCGTGCGGATGCACGCCCTCGAGCCAACGCTTGCGACCGAAGAAGGCGAGCATCATCAGGCGGGTCATGTAGAAGGCGGTCACGCCGGCGGCCAGCAGGGCGATGAGACCGACCAGCCAGCTCTCGGCGAACGCGACCTCGAGGATCTTGTCCTTCGACCAGAAGCCGGCGAAGCCGGGGAACCCGATGATCGCCAGGTAGCCCATCGCGAACGTGAGGAACGTGACCGGGAGCGCCCGGCTCAGGGCGCCGTAGTGCTTGAGGTTCACGTCGTCGTTCATGCCGTGCATCAGCGACCCGGCGCCGAGGAACATGTTGGCCTTGAAGAAGCCGTGGGTGAGCAGGTGGAAGATCGCGAAGGCGTAGCCGGGACCACCGAGGCCCGCGGCCAGCATCATGTAGCCGATCTGGCTCATCGTCGAGCCCGCGAGGACCTTCTTGATGTCGTCCTTCACACACGAGATCGCGGCGCCCCAGATGATCGTCACCAGCGCGACGACCACGACGGCGGTCGAGGCGGCCTCGGCGGCGTCGAAGATCGGCGACGACCTCACCACGAGATAGACACCGGCGGTGACCATCGTGGCCGCGTGGATGAGCGCCGAGACCGGGGTCGGGCCCTCCATGGCGTCGAGGAGCCAGCCCTGCAGCGGCACCTGGGCCGACTTGCCGCAGGCACCGACGAGCAGCAGGATGCCGAGCCAGTTGAGGGTGGTCGTCGAGGCGGCCTCGACCGAGATCGCGGAGAACGACGTCGACCCGAAGGTGACGAAGCAGAGCGCGATCGCCAGCGAGAGACCCATGTCGCCGACGCGGTTCATCACGAAGGCCTTCTTGGCCGCCGCGGCCGCGGACGGCTTGTGCTGCCAGAAGCCGATCAGCAGGTAGGACGCCAGACCGACGCCCTCCCAGCCGAGGAAGAGGCCCACGTAGTTCTCCGCCAGCACCAGCATCAGCATCGCGGCGAGGAACAGGTTGAGGTAGCCGAAGAATCGCGTACGCCGCTCGTCGTCGGCCATGTAGCCGACCGAGTAGACGTGGATCAGCGTGCCGACACCGGTGATGAGCAGCAGGAACAGACTGGAGAGCTGGTCGTAGAGCAGGTCGAACCCGACGTCCAGGGAGCCGGTGTCGAACCAGGTGTAGAGGTGCTGGACGACCTGGCGGCTCTCCTCGTCGCGACCGAGCGTCGTGACGAAGAGGACCACGCTGAGCAGGAAGGACGCCGCGGCGAGCCCGACCGCGAGCCAGTGGCCCACACGGTCGAAGAGCGCAGGTGCCAGCGGGCGCCCGATCAGGATCAGGGCGGCGCCGGCAAGAGGCAGCGCGATGACCAGCCAGAGCAGGGAGAAGACCCCGCCGGCCTCGATGGGGTGGGCAATCGCAGCGTTCACCACTTGAGCATCCTTGGCTCGTCGACCGAAGCCGTGTTTCGGGTGCGGAAGATGGTCATGATGATCGCCAGCCCGACGACCACCTCGGCGGCCGCGACGACCATCACGAAGAAGGCCGTGACCTGCCCGTCGAGGTTGCCGTGCAGCCGCGAGAAGGCGACCAGGGCCAGGTTGGCGGCGTTGAGCATCAGCTCGACGCACATGAAGACGACGATCGCGTTACGCCTGGTCAGCACGCCGATGGTGCCGATCGTGAAGAGGATCGCCGACAAGATGACGTAGGCCGTGGTGTTGTCGCTCATTCGTCGTCCTCCCGAGTGGGCGCCCCGGACGGTCCGTTCGATCCGCCGCCGTTGGCGAGGATCGCCGGCACCGACCGCTTGCTCTGCGAGCCGTCGGGCAGCAGGGCCGGGGTGTCGTTGCTGTTGTGGCGTGCGAAGGTGCCCGGCGCGGGCAGCGGGCCGAGGTGCTTGCCGCTCGCCGCGTAGTCGCTCACCCGCTGCTGGGCCAGGTCGGTCTGGGTCTGCTTCGGGTCGAGCCGCTCCCGGTGGGCGAGCACCATCGCCCCGATCGCAGCGGTGATCAGCAACGCGCTGGTCGCCTCGAAGGCGACCACGTAGCGCGAGAAGAGCAGGTCAGCCAGGCGTTGTACGTTGCCGCCCTCGTTGGCGCCGGCGAGCCCGCGCATCGTGGCGATGCTCGCCTGGCCGACGCCCGCGACCAGCAGGGCGCCGAGGCCGACGCCCAGCACCCCTGCGAGCACCTTCTGCCCGGCGATCGTCTCCTTGAGGGTGTCGGCGGTGTCGACGCCGACCAGCATGATCACGAAGAGGAACAGCATCAGGATCGCGCCGGTGTAGACCACGATCTGCACCGCGAAGAGGAACGGAGCCTCCAGCGTCGCGTAGATCATCGCCAGGCCGATCATCACGATCGCCAGCGACAGCGCGGCGTGCACGGGCTTGCGCGCGAACAGCAGCCCCAGCGCCGCGATCACAGTGATCGAGGCGAGAATCACGAAGCTCACTGGACCCGCTCCTTGGGCTCTGGAGCGTAGTAGGACGTGTCGTCGTTGCCGAGGAACATCGGGTGCGGCGGCGCCTCCATGCCCTCCTCGAGCGGCGCGAGCAGATCCTGCTTCTCGTAGATCAGGCTCTCGCGCGAGGTGTCGGCCAGCTCGTACTCGTTGGTCATCGTCAGCGCCCTGGTCGGGCAGGCCTCGATGCACAGCCCGCACAGGATGCAGCGCAGGTAGTTGATCTGGTAGACGCGGCCGTAGCGCTCCCCCGGCGAGAAACGCTCCTCCTCGGTGTTGGACGCACCCTCCACGTAGATGGCGTCGGCCGGGCAGGCCCAGGCGCACAGCTCGCAGCCGATGCACTTCTCCAGCCCGTCGGGATGCCGGTTGAGCTGGTGACGACCGTGGAAACGCTCCTCGGTCGGCTCCTTCTGCTGCGGATACTGCTCGGTGACCGGCTTCTTGAACTGGGTGCCGAACGTCACCGCGAAACCCGAGACCGGATCCCAGAAACGCTCCTTGAACGAGCGGTCTTCGTTGCTCACCGTTGAGCCTCCTCACGAGAGGGAAGAATGCGTACGCCGTTGCGGGCCGGGACCACGGCGCCCGGACCGAACACCAGGGGCTGTGCGGCACCCTTGACCGCGCCGCCCTGCGGCAGGGCCGGGGTCGGGAAGCCACCGGCGGGCGTGCTGACCTGGGGCTCCTTCTCGGGGAGCCGGTTGAGGAAGCCGAGCACGACCACCACTGTGACGGCCAGGCCGAACCCGAAGAGGAACCAGTTGGGGCTGAAGCCGCCCTCGATCGCGGTCATCTTGATCACCGCGACGGCGACGATCCAGGCCAGGCTCGAGGGGAGCAGGACCTTCCAGCCGAGCGACATGAACTGGTCGTAGCGCAGCCGCGGCAGGGTGCCGCGCAGCCAGATGAAGATCCAGATGAAGAAGAACATCTTCAGGAAGAACCACAGCACCGGCAGGTAGCCTTCGTTGGCGCCGGCCCAGAGGGTGCCGAGGCCGAGCGGGGCCCGCCAGCCGCCGAGGAACAGGGTCGTGGCGAGCGCGCTGACGGTGGCCATGTTGATGTATTCGGCCAGGAAGAAGAGCGCGAACTTCAGGCTGGAGTATTCGGTGTGGAAGCCGCCGACCAGCTCACCCTCGGCCTCGGGGAGGTCGAACGGCGCCCGGTTGGTCTCGCCGACCATCGAGATGCAGTAGATCACGAACGACGGCAGCAGCAGCGCCCCGAACCACCAGTCGCGCTGGGCGTCGACGATCTCGCTCGTCGACAGGCTGCCGGACATCAGGAAGACGGTGACGAGCGCCAGCCCCATCGAGACCTCGTAGGAGATCATCTGGGCGCTCGAGCGGAGCCCGCCGAGCAGGGAGTAGGTCGAGCCGGACGCCCAGCCGCCGAGCACGATGCCGTAGATGCCGATGCTGGCGATCGCCATCACGAACAGCACCGCGACCGGAAGGTCGGTCAGCTGCAGCGGCGTACGCTCCCCGAAGAGGTTGACCTCGGGGCCGAACGGGATCACCGAGAACGTCACGAACGCGGGCACACAGGCGAGCACCGGCGCGGTGAGGAAGACGATCTTGTCGGCCTTCTCCGGGGTCAGATCCTCCTTGAGCGCGAGCTTCACGCCGTCGGCGAGGCTCTGCAGGAGGCCGAACGGTCCGTGCCGGTTGGGCCCGATCCGGTGCTGCATCCGGGCGACGACCTTGCGCTCCCACCAGATGTTGAACAGCGTCAGCACCACGCAGACGACGAAGACCAGCAGCACCTTGATCGCGATGATCCACCAAGGATCCTGGCCGAACTGCTCCAGGCCGTTCACTTGGCCCCCTCCACGCTCACGGTCGATCCCGGCGAGGCCAGGTCGGCCCATACGCCGCGCCCGAACGAGTTGGTCGGCACCCAGACGGTGCCCTCGGCCAGCTCTCCCGCCTCTGCCGGGAGCGTCCAGCTGCCCCGGTCGCCGGTGATCGTGACGACGTCACCGACCTGCGCGTGGAGCGCTGCCGGGAGGCGTACGACGGCGGGCCGGGCGGTCGCGCTCAGCGCCTTGTCGCCGCTCTGCAGCGTGCCGTTGTCGAGCATCAGGTGCCAGGTCGCCAGGCGGAAGGTCGAGGTGTTGGTTTCGACACCGCTCGCTGCGCTCGCGGGCTCAACCAGCAGTGCGTCGCTGGTCGAGCCGCCGGAGCCGCTAGGCGGAGGCGTGTCGAGACCAACAGAGTCGTATTCGCGGGTGATGTGCCCCAGCACCTCGGCATCCGAATAGGTCGCGGGCTTGTCGAAGACCTTCCCGAACGGCCTGCGGCGGCCCTCCCAGGTCACGAAGGTGCCCGCCTTCTCCGCGGCGGCAGCGACCGGGAGCACCACGTCGGCACGCTCGGTCACGGCGGTGACCCGCTGCTCGAGGCTGACCACGAAACCGGCGTTGTCGAGCGCGGCCAGGAAGGCGGCCGGGTCGGCGGTGTCGTCGGGGTCGACGCCCGCGACGAGCAGGGCGTCGAGGCCGCCGTGCACGATGCCGGCGGCGTCGAGACCGCCCTCCCCCGGGAGCAGGTCGGCTTCGACCGCGCCCCGGTCGCCCGCACGACGCGGCACCCAGGTGATCATCGCGCCGGTGCGCTCGGCCAGCTCGACGGCCGCGTCGAGCGCGCCGGGGCTGGTCGCCAGGCGCTCGCCGACCAGGATCACCGAAGCGTCGGTGACGTCGCCGACCTGCGACAACGCGCTCTTCTCGGCACCGGGAGGGGTCAGGATGACCTCGGCGCCGAGCTTGCGGGAGCCCTCCGAGGCGTACGGGCTGAGGGTGGTGATGCGCAGCCCGGCCTGGTTGGCCTTGCGCAGCCGCAGGAACAGGGTGCCGGCCTCGTCCTCGGGCTCGAGCCCGGCCAGCACGACATGGTCGGCGACCGCGAGGTCGGCGTAGGTGACGCTCGTGCCCGCCACGTGCGAACGCAGGAACCTGGTCTCCTCCTCGGAGACGGGTCGCGAGCGGAAGTCGACGTGGGGCGTGCGCAGGCTCTCGCGCGCGAACGTCGCGTAGGCCTTCGCGTCCTCCAGCGTGAGCCGGCCACCGGTCAGCACACCGGTCGAGCCGGCGGCGGCGAGCCCCTGGGCGGCCATCGCGACGGCCTCCAGCCAGGAAGCCGGGCGGAGCTCGCCGTCTTCACGGACCATCGGTGAGGTGAGCCGGTCACGGACGCCGTAGCGGAAGCCGAAGCGGTCCTTGTCGGAGATCCACTCCTCGTTGACCTCCGGGTCGTTGCCGGAGAGCCGCCGCATGACCTTGCCGCGGCGGTGGTCGATGCGGATCGCCGCGCCGCAGGCGTCGTGCTCGGCGACGCTGGGTGTCGAGACCAGGTCGAACGGGCGGGCCCGGAAGCGGTAGTCGTCGGAGGTCAGCGCGCCGACCGGGCAGATCTGGATGACGTTGCCCGAGAAGTAGGAGGAGAACGGCTTGTCCTCGGCGATGCCGATCTGCTGGGTCGCGCCGCGCTCGACCAGCGCGATCCCCGGGTCGCCCGGGATCTCGGCGGCGAAGCGGGTGCAGCGCTGGCAGACGATGCACCGCTCGCGGTCGAGGAGGATGTTGGCCGAGAGGTTGATCGGCTTCGGGAACGTACGCTTCGTGCCCTCGAACCGGGTCTCACCCTGCCCGTGGGACATCGCCTGGTTCTGCAGCGGGCACTCGCCGCCCTTGTCGCAGACCGGGCAGTCCAGGGGGTGGTTGACCAGCAGGAACTCCATGATGCCCTGCTGCGCCTTGACCGCGGTGGAGTTCTGCGTCTCGACCACCATGCCCTCGGCGACCGGGATCGTGCAGGAGGCCTGCGGCTTCGGGAAACCGCGTCCGTTGCCGGCGTCGGGGATGTCGACCAGGCACTGCCGGCACGCGCCCACGGGCGCGAGCAGCGGATGGTCGCAGAAGCGCGGGATCTCGATGCCCGCCTGCTCCGCGGCCCGGATCACCAGCGTGCCCTCCGGCACCGCCACCTCATGTCCGTCGATCTTGACGGTCACGTCAGTCACTGCTTCGCCTCCGCCCATGCGGTCGACTTCGTGGGATCGAAGGGGCAGCCACCCTGCTCGAGGTGGGCCAGGTATTCGTCCCGGAAGTATTTGATCGAGCTCGTGATCGGGCTCGTCGCACCATCACCCAGCGCGCAGAACGAGCGGCCGAGGATGTTGTCGCACTGGTCGAGCAGCAGGTCGAGGTCTTCGGGGACACCGTCGCCCTTCTCCAGCCGCTCCAGCACCTGCACCAGCCACCAGGTGCCTTCACGGCACGGGGTGCACTTGCCGCACGACTCGTGCTTGTAGAACTCCGTCCACCGCAGCACCGCGCGCACCACGCACACCGAGTCGTCGAAGATCTGCAGTGCTCGGGTGCCGAGCATCGACCCGGCCGCCTGCACCCCTTCGAAGTCGAGGGGCACGTCGAGGTGCTCCTGGGTGAACAGCGGGGTCGAGGAGCCGCCGGGGGTCCAGAACTTCAGCTCGTGCCCCTTGCGTACGCCGCCGGCGAGCTCGATCAGCTTGCGCAGCGTGATGCCGAGCGGGGCCTCGAACTGGCCGGGCGTCTCGACGTGACCGGAGAGCGAGAAGATGCCGACGCCAGCCGACTTCTCGGTGCCCATGCCGGAGAACCAGTCGGCGCCGTTCTTCACGATCGCCGGCACCGAGGCGATCGACTCGGCGTTGTTGATCACCGTCGGGCTCGCGTAGAGACCGGCGACGGCCGGGAACGGCGGCCGGAGCCGGGGCTGACCACGGCGCCCCTCGAGCGAGTCGAGCAGCGCGGTCTCCTCACCACAGATGTAGGCCCCGGCACCGGCGTGCACGACCAGCTCGAGGTCGTAGCCGGAGCCGTGGATATTCTTGCCGAGGTGGCCGGCCGCGTACGCCTCGCGGACCGCAGCCTGCAGCCGCCGGATCACGTGCAGCACCTCGCCGCGTACGTAGATGAAGGCACGCTCGGCGCGGATCGCGTAGGAGGAGATGATCACGCCCTCGACCAGGGTGTGCGGCGAGGCCATCATCAGCGGGATGTCCTTGCACGTGCCCGGCTCGGACTCGTCGGCGTTGACCACGAGATAGCGCGGCTTGGGGTTGTCCGGGTCGGCCGGCGGCAGGAAGCCCCACTTCACGCCGGTCGGGAAGCCCGCACCACCACGGCCCCGGAGGCCGGAGTCCTTCACGGTCGTCTGCACGTCCTCCGGCGCCATCCCGAGCGCGACATCGAGAGCGTCGTAGCCCCCGGTCGCCGCGTAGGCGGACAGCGTCCAGGCCCGTTCGTCGCCCCAGTTGCTGGTCAGCACCGGGGTCAAGGTGTCGGTCATGCCTCCGGCGCCTTCCAGTCGTTCTCGGCGGCCAGTCTCAGACCGACCTGGGATGCCTCGCCCGCCGCCGGGCCCTCGTCGACCAGCCCGTCCTCGAAGCCGGCCAGGACCCGCTCGGCCTCGCGCCAGGAGGTGATCTTCGCGCCGCGGGAGGCGACGACCTCGCGGCCCGCGCTCAGGTCGTCGACCAGCCTCATCGCCGACTCCGGCGTCTGGTTGTCGAAGAACTCCCAGTTGACCATCACCACCGGCGCGTAGTCGCAGGCCGCGTTGCACTCGATGTGCTCGAGCGTGACCGAACCGTCGGCGCTGGTCTCGTCGTTGCCGATCTCGAGCTTCTCGCGCAGGCAGGCGAAGATCTCGTCGCCGCCCATGACAGCGCACAGGGTGTTGGTGCAGACCCCGACGTGGTGAGTGCCGACGGGGTGGCGCTTGTACATCGTGTAGAACGTCGCCACGCCGCTGACCTCGGCAGGGGTCAGCCCCAGCACCTCGGCGCACGCGTCGATGCCCTCGGGCGTGACGCGTCCTTCCACCGACTGCACCAGGTGGAGCATCGGCAGCAGCCCGGACCGGGCCTGCGGGTAGCGAGCGGCGATCTCCCGCAGCTCGTCGAACGTCTCCGGAGCCAACGTCATCGGTCGACGCCTCCCATCACCGGGTCGATGGACGCGATCGCCACGATCACGTCGGCCACCATGCCGCCCTCGGACATCACGCTCGTGGCCTGCAGGTTGGTGAACGACGGGTCGCGGAAGTGGACCCGGTAGGGCTTGGTGCCACCGTCGCTGACCACGTGGGCGCCGAGCTCGCCGCGCGGCGACTCGAGCGCGACGTACGCCTGGCCGGCAGGCACGCGGAAGCCCTCGGTGACCAGCTTGAAGTGGTGGATCAGGGCCTCCATCGACTCACCCATGATGTGGCGGATGTGGTCGAGCGAGTTGCCCTGGCCGTCGGAGCCGACGGAGAGCTGCGATGGCCAGGCGATCTTCTTGTCGGCGACCATGACGGGCGCCCCCTCGAGGTCGGCGAGCCGCTTGGTGGCCTGCTCCATCAGGCGCAGCGACTCCCACATCTCGGCGAGCCGGATCCGGAAGCGGCCGTAGGAGTCGGAGGTGTCCCAGGTGATGACCTCGAACTCGTACTCCTCGTAGCCGCAGTAGGGCTGCGTCTTGCGCAGGTCCCACGGGTAGCCGGTCGCGCGCAGGATCGGGCCGGTGAGCCCGAGCGCGAGGCAGCCCTCCAGGTCGAGGTAGCCGACCTGCTCGAGGCGGCCCTTGAAGATCGGGTTGGCGTTGCACAGCGCGGCGTACTCCTCGAGCCGCTTCTTCATCAGCTCGATGAACTCCTCGAGCCGCGCGACGGTGCCCTCGGGCACGTCCTGGGCGATGCCGCCGGGGCGGATGTAGGCGTGGTTCATCCGGAGGCCGGTGATGAACTCGAACAGGTCGAGGCACAGCTCACGCTCGCGGAACCCGATGGTCATCACGGTCAGCGCGCCGAGCTCCATGCCGCCGGTCGCGATCGCGACCAGGTGGGAGGAGATCCGGTTGAGCTCCATCAGCAGGAGCCGGATCACGTTGGCCTTCTCCGGCACCTCGGCGCCGATGCCGAGCAGCTTCTCCACACCCAGGACGTACGCCGTCTCGTTGAAGATCGGCGAGAGGTAGTCCATCCGGGTGACGAAGGTGGTGCCCTGCGTCCAGGAGCGGAACTCCATGTTCTTCTCGATGCCCGTGTGCAGGTAGCCGATGCCGGCACGCGCCTCGGTGACGGTCTCGCCCTCGAGCTCGAGGATCAGTCGCAGCACCCCGTGGGTCGAGGGATGCTGCGGACCCATGTTGACGACGATCCGCTCGTCCTTGACGTCCTTGAGGGCGTCGGTCAGCTCGTCCCAGTCCTGGCCGGTGACGGTGAACGTACGCTCGTCGCCGGTCGGCTCAGCGGTCGCGGTCATGAGTAGGACCTCCTCTGGTCCGGCGGCGGGATCGTCGCGCCCTTGTATTCCACGGGGATGCCGCCGAGCGGGTAGTCCTTGCGCTGCGGATGGCCTGGCCAGTCGTCGGGCATCAGGATGCGGGTCAGGCCCGGGTGGCCGTCGAAGACGATCCCGAACATGTCGTAGGTCTCCCGCTCGTGCCAGTCGAGCGTGGGGTAGACGCTCACGCCGCTCGGCACGTGCGGGTCGGCGTCGGGGGCCGACGTCTCGATCCGCACCCGGCGGTTGAAGGTCATCGAGAGCAGGTGGTACACCGCGTGCAGCTCGCCACCGTGATCGCTCAACCCCTGGTCAGCGGGGTAGTGAACCCCGGAGACCCCCGAGCAGAGCTCGAAACGCAGCTCGTCGCGCAGCACCTTCAAGGCCTCGAACAGCCGCTCGCGGCGTACGTGGAAGGTCAGCTCGCCGCGGTGGATGACCGCGTCGGCGTCGGCGAACGCGAGCGCATCGGCGACCTCCTTGAACCAGCCGCCGTAGGGCTGCACGCCGACGTCACTGGTGCGGCTCGGCATCGCGTGCTGACGGGTCAGCCCGCCGTAGCCGCTGGTGTCGCCGGAGTCCTGCACGCCGAACATGCCGGTGCTCTGGTTGTCTCCGGCCTGGTTGCTTCCGGCCTGGTCGTTCGCCTCGTTCACCGCAGGAGTCCCGTCTGGTCGATCAGCGGCAGCTGGCGCAGCGCGGCGGTCTCCTGAGCGGCTTCCTCGGCCTCGGCGTTGACGCCGAGCGAGCCACCCTGGATCTGTTCGTGGAGCTTCACGATCGCGTCGATCAGCATCTCGGGCCGCGGCGGGCAGCCGGGCAGATACATGTCGACGGGCACGATGTGGTCGACGCCCTGCACGATCGCGTAGTTGTTGAACATGCCGCCGCTGCTGGCGCAGACGCCCATCGCGAGCACCCACTTCGGCTCCGGCATCTGGTCGTAGATCTGGCGCAGCACCGGGGCCATCTTCTGGCTCACCCGACCGGCGACGATCATCAGGTCGGCCTGCCGCGGCGAGGCCCGGAAGACCTCCATGCCATACCTGGCCAGGTCGTACTTCGGCCCGCCCGACGTCATCATCTCGATCGCGCAGCACGCGAGACCGAACGTCGCCGGCCACAGGCTCGCCTTGCGGAAGTAGCCGGCCAGACCTTCGACCGTGGTCAGCAGTACGCCCGAGGGAAGCTTCTCTTCTAGACCCATATCAGTTTCCTCTCGCTGAGGGTCGCGAGGCGCTGCGCATGCCAAGGCCGACGAGGGAGGTCGACCTTCGTGCTGAGCGCAGCGGAGCGGTCGACGACCGAGGAGAACGCAGGCAGGTGCAGTGCATCGCGGGCCTCAGTCCCATTCCAGTCCGCCGCGACGCCAGACGTAGGCGTACGCAACAAAGACGGTCAGCAGGAACAGGCCCATCTCGGCGAGACCGAACCACCCCATCGAGTCGAACCTGACGGCCCACGGGTAGAGGAAGATGATCTCGATGTCGAAGATGATGAAGAGCATCGCGGTGATGTAGTACTTCACCGGGAATCGACCGCCGAGCGCCTGTGGCGTGGCCTCGATCCCGCACTCGTAGGGGTCGGCCTTGGCCTGGTTGGCTCGGCTCGGTCCGACGACCGAGCTCATGACCACCGAACCGACCGCGAAGAGCGTCGCCAGTCCCGCCAAGGCGAGCACCGGCACGTAGAGCTCCATCTCGCCTCCATACACACGCTTGTTGCGCTGCTGGCTTCCAGCAGTGAGCGCCACTTCGTGACTTTGTGAACCGAATCACAATGTGCGCCGGGTCACATCTTGCCACTCCTGAGGGGGATTGCAAGCGGCTTGCGGGATCGCAGCCTCTGCACTTTTACGCAGCGGCGTGGAGGTGCGTGATCATCCGGCGGCAAACTCCCGCAGAATCACGCCATGGTGTGGATCCGGTCGGTCAGGCGTCGGGGTCCGAGTCTGAGCCCGGGGCCGGGTCCGGACGGATCCAGCCGTTGGCGATGCCGTTCCTGACGATCGCGTCCGTGGCTTTGCCGAGAGTCGTGCTCGCCGCGACCACGCCGGCCTCGCGGCCGCGGATCTTCGACTCGGTCGCGCCCGGCATCCGCCAGGTGCCGCCGCGGTTGAGCCAGTTGAGCAGCATCGGCTCGAGGCGGTCGATGCCCTTGCAGAACCTGGCTTCCGGGGTCTCGGCGGCCTCGAACTCGTCCCACAGGGCCCGGATCTCGCGCGCCTGGTCCTCCGGGAGCAACGGGAAGAGCCGCTCTGCCGCCGCGACCTCGCGTTCGACCTGGCCGACGACGGCCGCGGGGTCGAAGACCGGGCTGTCACCGGCATAGATCTCGACCATGTCGTGGATGATCACGAGCTTCATCGCATGGCCGACATCGATCGGCTCGTTGGCGTACTCGGCCAGGAGCAGCACCATCAGCGCGAGATGCCAGGAGTGCTCCGCGTCGTTCTCGCGGCGCTCCACCGCGGCCAGCCCCGAGGCGCGCAGGATCGTCTTGAGCCTGTCGGCCTCGGCGATGAAGGTCAGCTGCGCTCGCAGCCGATCATCGATCTCGTCCGGGAGCGGGTTCAGGTCGATGATCAGGTCGGCGGGCGAGTCGTCCATGCGCCGACCTTCGCATGCGGCGTACGTCCGGGGGAAGCGACTTACTCCGGTCAGCGAGCGGGCAGGGGCCTCGTCGAACGGGTCACGTACGCCGCCCCCTCGGGCCCCACCACGGCGTAGGAGTCGCCGAGCCGGGAGCTGTACTCGAGGTGGGCACGGCCCCAGAACATGCCGATCCGGATACCGCCGTACATGCCCGGAGCGGTGAACCAGGCCTCCTCGGGGCCGCGCTCCTCGCAGATGAGCCGGATGTCGAACGTACGCAGCTGGTGGTCGCCACGGAAGTCGTGGGTCAGCTCGCCGAGGGTGGCGTTCACGTGATGGTTGACGCCCTCGAGATGGTCGCCGAGCGGCGTGCCGGGGCGGAAGTAGGGGTCGAGCATGTCGAGCAGGTGGGCGTGCCCCCGCCGCTTGGCGAGCTGGTAGGGGGTCTCGCCGTGAGCGGTGGGCAGCGACCGGACCCCACCCAGCGAGAGCAGCTCCTGCACGGTCTCCCTCGGCGCACCGAGGTAGGCGGCGTGGTGGAGCGGCGTGAACATCGACTCGCCGCCGATCTTCCAGGTGTTGACGCCGACGGTGTAGTCGTTGCGCACCTGTGAGAGCGCCCGGCGCCAGTCGCCCTGGGCGGCGGCGTCGGTCAGGGAGTCCCGGGCCTTCACCGCGGCGGGACCATAGGCCTCGCGGGGCATCAAGATGCCATCCCATGGCAACGTGGTTGTCATATTCCGAACTTTCGCAGAGATCAGGCGGTTGCGTGATGAAGTGCGACGATTCCGCCGGACAGGTTCGTCCAGGTCGGCGTCTGCCAACCGGCTGAGGAGAGCATCGCGGCCAGCCCCGCCTGGTCGGGCCAGGCCCGGATGGACTCGGCGAGGTAGACGTAGGCGTCAGGAGATGAGGACACTGCCCGGGCGACCGGCGGAAGCGCCTTCATGAGGTATTCGACGTAGACCGTGCGGAACGGCTTCCAGGTCGGGTGCGAGAACTCGCAGACCACGATCCGGCCGCCGGGGCGGGTGACGCGGCGCAGCTCACGCAGACCCGCCTCCGGGTCGACGATGTTGCGCAGGCCGAACGAGATGGTGACCGCGTCGAACGTGCCGTCGCGGTAGGGCAGCCTGGTGCCGTCGCCCGCGGTGAACGGCAGGTGCGGCTTGGCCTCCTTGCCGACCTGGAGCATGCCGATCGAGAAGTCGGTCGGCACGACCTCGGCGCCCGCGTCGAGGAACGGCTGCGACGAGGTGCCGGTGCCGGCGGCGAGGTCGAGGACGATCTCCCCCGGCTTGGGATCGACCGCCTTGATGACCTCGCGTCGCCAGCGCCGGTCCTGCCCGAGCGAGAGCACGTCGTTGGTGACGTCGTAGCGCTTGGCCACGGCGTCGAACATCCGGCGAACCTCACCGGGCTGCTTGTCCAGATCTGCTCGGGTCACGGGTGTGTAGGCCCCGGTCTCCTCAGGCGAGCTTCTTGAAGATCTCGTCGGCGTACTTCGCCGCTTCCTTCTTCGAGGTCGCGGTGGCCTGGACGGTCACGTCGTCGGTGGCGTGCGAGCAGGTCGCCTGCGTCTGACCGGTCTGCTGGTCGGCGCTGGAGTAGCAGACGTTGTCGCGCACGTTGGAGACCTCGCCACCGCCGTAGTAGGCGCTGCCGTCGCCCGCGAAGGCGCGGATCAGGACAGACTTCTTCATGTCCTTGGAGATGTAGGTGCGCGAAGCCATCGAGAAGCCGAGCGCCTTGGACACGTTGCGGTCCTCGGTCTTCGCACCAGCCGCGCTCTGCTTGATGAAGGTGTCGAGCTGGTCCTCGGTGGCACCCTGCTTCTTGATCACGTCGAGGTCGTAGGACGACTTCTTGTCAGCGGGGTTCAGGCCGCCGGAGAGCGTCTGCGGGAGGCTGATCTTCGCGCCGGACGAGGACTCGGAGTCGCCAACCCATCGCGGCAGGCCCACGCCGAGCACGACCAGCAGCGCAAGGCCGATGATGCCGAGGGTGATGCCGTTCTCTGCGATGAACGACTGTTCTTTGTTGGTACTCACGCCAGCGCACGCTACAACCCAGGTGGTGACCAACGGAAGCGGGGGCTCGATGGCCGATATCACCTCCGATCGGATCACTTCGGCTCGTCTCCCCCGCCACCACGCCGATATCCTGGGTCGGTGAGCCAACTCCCCACAACGTCCTCGCTTCGCTCCGGGGGCCACGGCGACCCCGAGAAGAGTGAGTCTGAGCAGCGGGCTCTGGTCGCCACGACCGTGGCGCTCGACGCGGGCTCGGAAACCCTGGACGACCTGCTCGCACTGCTCCCCGCCCGGCGCCGAGTCCTCTCCTGGGTCCGCCACGGCGAAGGCCTCGTCGGCTGGGGCACCGCGGCCCAGATCCGCACGTCGGGCCCCGAACGGTTCGCGCACGCGACCAAGTGGTTCGACGAGCTCGCCGCCGCCTCGACGGTCTCCGACGAGGTCGAGGTGCCCGGCAGCGGCCTGATCGGCTTCGGGTCCTTCGCGTTCGCCGACCTGCCCGGCTATTCGGTGTTCACGGTGCCGTCGGTCGTCGTCGGCCGCCGCGGTGACGCGGCCTGGGTGACCACCATCGGGCCGGCCGCCTCGCCGCCGCCGGTGCTGGCACCCACCGCCCCGCCCGAGTCGCCGCGCGATGTCGTGTTCGCCGATGCGTACGTCGACGGCGAGCACTGGATGCGCATCGTCGCCGACGCCGTCTCCCGCCTCCAGGCCGGCGATCTCGACAAGGTCGTCCTCGCTCGAGACCTGCTGGCCGCCGCCGACGCCCCGATCGACATCCGCGCGGTGCTGCGGCGCTTGGCCGACACCTACCCGACGTGCTGGACGTTCCACGTCGACGACCTCTTCGGCGCGACACCCGAGCTCCTCGTACGCCGCGAGCGCGGCCTGGTCACCTCGCGCGTGCTCGCCGGCACGATCTGGCCGACCGGCGAGGATGCCGACCCGCAACGATCCAGCGACCTCGCCCTGGCCGCCTCGCTCTCCGAGTCGTCGAAGAACCTCGAGGAGCACGAGTACGCCGCCAGGTCGGTCGCCGACGCCCTGGAGCCGCACTGCTCCTCGATGAACGTGCCCGAGGCTCCGTTCGTGCTCAAGCTCCCCAACGTGATGCACCTGGCCACCGACATCACGGGCGTGGCCAGCGACGGGGTGAGCTCGCTCGACCTCGCCGCCGCGCTGCACCCCTCGGCCGCGGTCGGCGGCACCCCTCGCGAGCAAGCCGTCGACCTGATCGCCGAGATCGAGTCGATGGAGCGTGCCCGATACGCCGGACCGGTCGGCTGGATGGACGCCACCGGTGACGGCGAGTGGGGCATCGCGCTGCGGTCTGCCGAGATGATCGACGACCACACCGCCCGGCTGTTCGCCGGCTGCGGCATCGTCGCGGGCTCCGACCCGGAGACCGAGCTGGCCGAGACCCAGGCCAAGTTCGTCCCCATCCGCGACGCCCTGTCCTGACCCGTAGCCCTGACCGGCAGCCCTGACCGGCGCCGTGGGGTGGATCCCGCGCGATAGGTTCGTCGGCATGAGGATCACGAAGTTCGGCCATGCCTGTGTCCGGATCGAGCACGACGGGGCGGTGGTGGTCGTCGACCCGGGCGTCTTCACCCAGCCCGAGGCGCTCGACGGCGCGACGGCGGTGCTGATCACCCACGAGCACCCCGACCACTACAGCCCCGCGCTCCTGGAGGGCAACGACGCCCCGGTCTACACGATCGGCGCTGTCGCGGCACAGATCGAGAAGGGTGCGCCCGCGGTGCACGAACGTACGACGGTGGTGGGCCCGGGCGAGTCGTTCGACGCCGGCCTGCCCGTCACCGCGGTCAACGAGAAGCACGCGGTGATCCACCCCGACATGCCCCACTTCGACAACTCCGGCTACCTGATCACCGCCGGCGACCAGACCCTCTTCCACCCGGGCGACGCCCTCGACGGCCCCGGCCGTCCGGTGGACGTGCTCTTCCTGCCCGTCTCCGCGCCGTGGGCACGCTCGTCGGAGCTGATCGACTTCGCCCGCGACACCGGCGCCTCCCGCACCGTCGCCATCCACGACCGGATCTACTCCGACGCCGGCGCCAACGTCTTCGACACCCAGGCCGGTGCCCTGATCCCCGCCGAGCGCGGCTACGTACGCCTCGCGGACGGAGCCGATCTCTGATGGCTCTGATCGCAGTCACCTACACCTACAACGACCTTCCCGAGCTGCGCGCCGCCCACCTGAGCGCACACCGTGAGTTCCTCGGAAGCCTGCCCGGCCTGGTGCTCTCCGGCCCCACCTCCACCGGCTCCGCCCTCCTCCTCTTCGAGGGCGACGTCGACACAGAATCCATCGAGACCACCCTCGACGACGACCCCTTCCGCGCCGTCGGCCTCATCGACGCACGTCAGGTGTTCGAGTGGACTCCGGTTCTGGGGAGCTGGAAGGACACGCTGGGGCTCTGAGTCTTGGGGCGCGCCTGAGCATTGGGCGTACGTTCGCGCGGCTGCGCACTCGCTGGGTGCTGTTGTTGCGTGGGACTGTTTGCCGCCGACCCGTACGCGGAGGGTGTTTCACGCCGGCACCCGGAGTCAAGGACGGCCTGCGGCCGCCGGCTTCGCCGGTCGCCTTCGGCGATCCTTGACACCGGGCACCGCCGAGAATTTTGGCTGTCTATCGGGTCGGCGGCAGGGGTCTGGTACGACACATTCGGGTTGGGTGCCGGGCCGAGAATGGGGGCAGGTCTGGCTGCCCGCCGAGGCGGTCGCGGGTCGCTGTACTAGACGATGACGCTTTGTGAATCGTTCACAAAGCGAATGCCTGGATCAGGGCCGGCGAGTGAACCGGATCGTCCCGTCGGGCAGACGTTCGTGGGTGAAACCGGGTGCGTGCGCCAACCGATGGTGATGGGGACACAGCAGGACCCCGTCTTTCAGGTCTGTCTTCCCGCCTAACGACCATGGAGTCAGATGGTGGGCGTCGCACCATTCCGGTGGCATGTCACAACCCTCGGCTTGGCAGCACTTCTGCTGCAACCGGAGTGCTTTGCGCTGGATCGGCTGGAAGAACCTGCTCGAACGACCCGCATCAAGGACCTGGCCATCGCTGCCGAGCACCCACGGGATGATCGTGGCGTTGCAGGCAATCTTGCGGGCCTCGGTGGCACTGATCATGGTCCCGTTGGTCTCGTCGAACCCCAAGATGGCGGTGCCAAGCTCTTTGCGGAGGTCATCGAGCGAGATCACCACGTTGATGGTCGTCGCGTCACCACCGTGGCGGGGCAGGGCGACGGGGTCGATGGTCTCGATCAGACGGGCGAAGCCTTGGCCCACGAGTCGCTCCCACGGCGGGAGCGGTGTGCCCTTCTCCGCCAACTGTTGCTTACGGGGCTGTGCCCAGGCTTCGACGTGGGTCTTGAACCGCATCCCCATGGCGACCGGCAACACGCCGTCGAAGCCAACTGTGCCGTCGTGGTTGTCCCAGATCCGTAGCGCGGTCTTCTGCTGAGCCCGTTCTTCCTCAGCCAGGAGGGCTTTGGCTTCGGCGTCTTCGAACCGGGCTGGGTCGATCTCGACCAGGATCCGCTTCCCAACGACCCGAAGTTCGTTGGCGGTCAGCCGGGTGGCGTAGTCGACGAGGAGTTTCTCGGCGAGCAACAAGTCTTCTGCGCTCGCGGCAGAGTTCGCCTCGATCGCGTTCAAAGCTTTGGTGATCACTCGGGCTTTGTCGTGGGAGATCACACCGTCGGCTAGGCCGGTGGCGAGCAGCTCGTGTTTGGCTACGGCGGCTGCGAGCTTGATCTGAGCCCGGGCTGCCGATTTGTCGACAAGGAGATTTGCCCGGATCCAGGCGGAGGCGTCTCGGTCGCCTGCCTCTTCTGCGATGTCGCCAGCAGTGGCGAGCACCCGCAGCTCGAGCGCAGCCTGCTGCGCCTTCAAGGTTTCGAGCCGCGCCAAGACGTCCTTCTTCTGGCTGGTTCGCCAGTACGCGGGGTCCATGGTGAGCAGGTCGCCGAGAGCGGTTTCGATGGCAGCGAGAGCAGCCGAGACGGGGTCGCCGGGGCTGGTGCCCCAGTGGTCGACGTGGTTCTCGACGCTCATTGCTGACCCCCTCTCAAGGTGCCCTTCGGGTACCCCTGATTTTACTCTCTACCAACGAGTAAAGCCAGTCATTTCCGCAGGTCAAACCCTATTTTGCGGCAGCGAACCAACGGTCATACCTCCCGGCCACACCGGTGCCGCCGCCCCGATAATCAGCCAAATCTTTTCTCGATCTGGCCCGGAGTCCAGGA
Source organism: Nocardioides albertanoniae (assembly GCF_006716315.1). Taxonomy (NCBI): domain Bacteria; kingdom Bacillati; phylum Actinomycetota; class Actinomycetes; order Propionibacteriales; family Nocardioidaceae; genus Nocardioides; species Nocardioides albertanoniae. The sequence continues at coordinate 4,715,461 of NZ_VFOV01000001.1, forward strand.
CCGCGAAGCGGCCGGCGAAGCCGGCGCCCGCAGGGCGTCCTTGACGCCGGGCCAGATCGAGAAGACCGTGAAGAACGGGTCGGCGGCACGCATGCCCCCGAAGAACATCAACCTCGCGCGAGCGCCTGAAGCCGGTCGTACGCTCCGTTGAACGTGTTCTGATCCAACGGCGAAGACGTGTACTGCCAGAACGTATAGAACCCCCAGCCCGCCGGCAGCGTGCCGGGACCAGACGCATATCGCGCGATCCACAATGGGTGAGCGGACGAGAACTGCGAGGTGTTACCCGTGCAGGTCGTCCACCAGTCGGTGGTCGTGTAGATCACCGCGTCGCGGCCGGTGCGGGAGCGGTAGCGGTCGAGGAAGGCCGCGATCCAGGAGCGCATGGAGGCCTGCGAGAGCCCGTAGCAGGTGCCGCCGTCGTACGGGTTGTACTCGATGTCGAGCACCCCGGGAAGGGTCTTCCCGTCGCCCGACCAGCCGCCGCCGTTGTCGACGAAGTAGTCGGCCTGGGCGGCGCCGCCGGAGTCGGACGGGTTGGCGAAGTGGTAGGCGCCGCGGATGAATCCCTGGTTGTAGGAGCCGTTGTACTGCTGCGGGAAGTAGGTGCTGTTCTTGTAGTAGCTGCCCTCGGTCGCCTTGACGTAGGCGAACCGCTTGCCCTGGCCCCACCAGTAGGCCCAGTCGACGTTGCCCTGGTGACCGGAGACGTCCATGCCGCTCACGGTGGCCTGCGCGGAGATGGGCTCCTTGTGGGGGCTGCCGCCCTGGGCGTGGGAGCCCTTGGTCGACCAGCCGACGTAGGCGCCGTCCTTCAGCGTGACACCGTGGCTCTTCGCGTTGTCGGTGAGATGGCGGTCGTTCTTCTTCGGGGTCGCGGCGGCGGGCTCGGCGCCGGCCGGCGCTGTCGGGGACAAGGAGAGAGCGAGGAGGAGACCGGCGGCGATCGCGGTCGCTCTGACGGATCTGAGGCGCAAAGGACTCATGGGGGCTGGGCCTTTCCCGAGGAGACGGTTCGATCTGGTCCGGACGGAGTTGCCCGGCCCCATCATCGTGCCGCACCCCACGTCCCCCGGGGCATGATTCGCGAGTAACAAAGTTACTCAACCAATTGGTTGACAAACGTCGACGAGGCCGCCTAACCTTGTTATCAACCAAACGGTTGACATCAAGGATGGAGCGAGATGAGCGAGGACAGGCTCTCCCGAGTCTTTGCGGCACTGGCAGACCCGACCCGTCGCGACCTGGTCGCCCGGCTCTCGGCGGCCGACACGACGGTCGGCGACCTCGCCGCGCCGTACGACGTCAGTCTCCAGGCGGTCTCGAAGCACCTCAAGGTGCTCGAGGACGCGGGCCTCGTCAGCAGGGAGTCGCGCCGTGCCCCCGTGCGTCTCGAAGCGGAGGTGTTCGACCTCATGACGAAGTGGATCGAGCGATACCAGCAGCAGGCCGAGGAGCGCTACCGGCGCTTGGACGCGCTGCTCGACGACATGCAGCACAACCCATCAGGACGAGAAGAGGACGCATCATGACCACGACGAAGAACGAGACCCTGATCGAGGCCTCGAAGGAGACCCCGACGATCACCATCACCCGCGAGTTCGACGCTCCGCCGGAGCTCGTCTTCCGCGCCCACGCCGAGAAGGAGCTGTACGCCAAGTGGCTGGGCCCCGCCGACGTCGGCATGCACATCACCGACTGGGACTTCCGCACCGGCGGCGCCTGGGCCTACTCCGCCGAGCGCGACGGTGACGAGTTCACCCAGTTCTTCGGCAGCTTCCACGAGGTGCGCGAGAACGAGCGCATCGTGCAGACCTTCACCTGGCGCGGCGCCCCCGACGGGGCCTCGCTGGAATACCTCACCTTCGAGCCCCTCCCCGGCGGCCGCACCCGTCTGATCGGCTTCAGCGTCGTGGAGTCGTTCGAGACCCAGGCGGCGATCATGTCCAGCGGCATGGACAAGGGCGTCATCCAGGGCTACGAGCAGCTCGACGAGCTCCTCGCGGGGCTCTCGTGACCTCCTCCGACCTGAGCGGGCGCGAGCAGCACGCGTACGACGCGGGCCGGTTCGCCGAGCTCATCGGCTCCGCCGCCACCGAGGACTGGGCCCGTCCCAGCCCGGTGGCGGCCTGGACCGCGCTCGACGTCGTCAGCCACCTCGTCGAGTGGTCACGAGCCTTCCTCAGCGGATCGGCCGGCGTCGATCTCGCGCCGCTCGATGTCCGGACCGACCCGGCCGCAGCCTGGAAGGTCCACACCTCCGACATCCAGCAGCTCTTCGACGACCCCGCCGGCCGGGCGGTCTCCAACCCGCACGTGGGCGACAAACCGCTCGACGTGGCTCTCGCCGAGATCTACACGCCCGACGTCTGGATGCACTCCTGGGACCTCGCTCGCGCCCTCGGACAGGACTTCGACCTCGGCGCCGACCGCGCCGCGGCCATGCTGGCCGCCGCGCCCGCGATGGAGGACGCCATGCGCGGCTCCGGTCAGTTCGGCCCCCGGGTCGAGGTCTCCCCCGACGCCACCCCTCAGGAGCAGCTTCTCGGCTTCATCGGCCGCGACCCGCACTGGACCCCCTGATGCCGAGTCGGCTCGTTCTAACGAGCCGACTCGACGTCCGGATCGGTCAGAACGAGCCGACTCGGCCTCGGGATCGGTCAGAACGAGCCGACTCGGCGTACGGGCTTCAGGAACGCGCGAGGGCGCGGATGGCGAGGTCGAGGTCGCGGCGGCCCCTGCGGGAGACCACGGCCTCGACGACCTCGATGCCGCCGTTGGGGGACGCGAGGGTGGCTTCGAGCTCGGGCACGGAGGTGACCGCGAGATGCGGGATGCGATGGGCGGCGCAAAGGGCTTCCAGCGAGGTGCCGTGAGGTGTGCCGAAGAGACGCTCGAAGCTGTCGGCATACTCGTCGGCGCCCTGCTCCAGCGAGGCGAAGATCGAGCCGCCGTCGTCGTTGCCCACGACGATGGTGAGGTCGGGACGGACCTCCTCGGGGCCGAGCAGGAGGCCACCGCTGTCGTGCAGGAAGGTGACGTCGCCCATCAGCGCCAGCGAGCGCGTCGACCAGGAGCGGCCCACGGCGGCGCCGATCGCCGTGGAGACGATCCCGTCGATGCCGGCCAGGCCGCGGTTGGCGATCACCTTGCGCCGCCCGCCGACGTTGTTGGACCGCATCATCACGTCCAGGTCGCGCACCGGGTTGGACGGGCCGAGCATCAGCAGCCCACGGTCGGGCAGGGCGCGGGCGACCACGGCGGCGACGTCGTACGCCGTCATCTCCGGCTGCTCGTGAAGCAGCCGGTCCACACCACGACCGAGGTCGCGATCCGCGGAACGCCACTCCTCCAGCCATGCCGGGTCGGGCTCGCCCTCGACATGGAGCCGGGTGCGGATCGTGCGGTCGACGCGGAACGGGCGCGCCGGCCAGGCACCCTCGACGGGCGCCGCGATGATCTCGACGTCGGCGCGAGCGAGCAGGTTGGTGACCGGCCGGGAGAGCGTCGGGTGGCCATAGACGACGACCCGCTCGACCCGCTCGGCGAGCGGTGACTCCAGCAGGAGACGGTAGGTGCGCAGAGCGTTGTCGCCCGTGCGCGCGCCCGAGGAGGGCTCGGCGAGGAGCGGCCAGCCACCCTCCTGGGCGAGGATGCGCGAAGGTGGGCCGGCATCGTCACCGGCGACGACGACCGTGCGCGGCGTTCCGGCGCCGGTCTCGATCGACTCGAAGATCATCAGCTCGGGACGTACCGGCTCCGGACGGGCCTCGATCCGCCCCGGCTCCCACCGGTCGGGTGGGGTGAGCGGGTCGTCGAGCTGGACGTTCCAGTGGACGGGCCCGCGCGCGAGATCGAGGGTCTCGACATCGCCCGCCTCGGGCGCCACGTGCAGGTCGACGGTCTCCACCAGCCGACCGAAGACGCCGACCTGGTCGGTGACCTGGTTGGCGCCGGTCTCGCGCAGCCGGGACGGCCGGTCGGCGGTGACCACGGCCAGCGGCACCCCGGCATGGGCTGCCTCGAGCACGGCCGGGTGCAGGTTGGCGACCGCGGTGCCCGAGGTGCACATCACCGCCGCCCGCGCGCCGACCTTGGTCAGGCCGAGCGCGAAGAAGCCGGCGGAGCGCTCGTCGATGCGGGTGTGCAGGCGCAGCAGACCCGCCCGTGAGGCGTCGAGCACCGCGAACGACAGCGGCGCGTTGCGCGACCCCGGCGCGATGACGACGTCGGTGACCCGCGCCTCGACGAGCGCGGTGACGACCGCCCGGGCAAGGTCGGTAGCGGTCGTCATGGTGCTCCTCTGTGTTGATGCGTCGGCGCCATTTTCCCGCCCTGGCAGGATTCTGCCCCGCTCACCGGAGCGACTCCCGATAGGCGAGCACGTCCTCCAGACGCTGCTGCCAGAACCGCGCCCGCTCCGGGGTCGCTCGCAGCGCCTGCTCGGCGACCAGCCGCTCGGGCGCCGGCGACGTGCTGAGCACCGGGAGGGCTCCGGCGGAAGGCAGCAGCGGCTCGGCGGCGGTGTCGGCGGTGAACATCGAGACCGTGCCCAGCCCGCACGCGTAGGGCAGCTCGGGCAGTGCCGCCGCGAGCGCGACACCTGCGGCCATCCCGACCGAGGTCTCCAGCGCCGAGGAGACCACGCACGGCAGCCCGATGTCCTCCGCGATCCGCAGGCACGCGCGTACGCCGCCCAGCGGCTGCACCTTCAGCACGGCCACGTCGGCGGCTTCGAGGTCGCGTACGCGATAAGGGTCCGCGGCTCGCCTGATCGACTCGTCGGCCGCGACCGGCACATCCACCTTGCGGCGTACGTCGGCGAGCTCCTCGACCGTGGGGCAGGGCTGTTCGACGTACTCCAGCCCGCCGGCGGCACGGTCGAGCACGCCGATCGCGGCGACCGCCTCCTCGACCGACCAGAGTCCGTTGACGTCGATCCGCACGCGTCCGGAAGAGCCGAGGGCGTCGCGCACCGCCTCGACCCGGGCGATGTCGTCGGTCAGGCTCTGGCCCGGGTCGGCGACCTTCACCTTGGCGGTCGCACACCCGGAGCGCGCCACGATCTGGTGAGCTCGCTCGGGTCCCACCGCCGGCACGGTCACGTTGACGGGCACCGTCTCGCGCAGCGGGGCCGGCCAGTCACCCGCCGCGGCCTCCTCGGCGCAGCGCAGCCAGGGTTCGACCTCGGGGGTGTCGTAGTCGAGGAACGGCGACCACTCGCCCCACCCGCCGGCGCCCTCGAAGACCACACCCTCGCGCTCGGTGATCCCGCGGAACCGGGTGGTCATCGGCAGGGAGAACGTGTGCAAGGCGTACGTCACCGCGGCTCCTCCGCTCCGGTGGCCAGCGCGAGCATGGCCCGACGGTCGGGCTTGCCGTTGCCGAGGAGCGGGATCTCGTCGAGCGTGACGATCTGGCGCGGCGCCCATGATCGGGGGTGCTCCGCGGCGACCCAGTCACGGGCGCCGGCTGCGTCGAGGTCGCCGACGACGAAGGCGACCAGCCGCTGGCCCCACTCCTCGTCGGGTGCGCCGAGCGCTTCCGCGGCCGCGACGGCCGGGTGCTCGCGGAGCCGTCGGGCGACCAGCGCCGCCGGCACCTTGACTCCTCCGGTGATCACCATGTCGTCGATCCGGCCGAGGATCTTGAGCCGGCCGTCGTCGTCCAGGGTGCCGGCGTCGGAGGTGAGGAACCAGCCGTCGACCAGGGCGTTCGCGGTCTGCTCGGGGTCGTCCTGGTAGCCGTCGAAGAGCGTCGGACCGGTGATCCGCACCCGTCCGTCGGTGCCGATCGCGATCCCGACCCCGTCGAGCGGCATCGCGTCGTAGACGCATCCTCCGCAGGTCTCGGCAGAGCCGTAGGTGGCGACGATCTCGATCCCGCCCGCCGCGGCCCGGGCACGCAGCGACGGGTCGATCGGCCCGCCACCGAGCAGCAGTGTGTGGAACCCGGCGAGCGCGGCGAGATCGTCACCGCCCGCCTCGAGGATGCGGTGCAGCTGGGTCGGCACCAGCGAGACGAACCGCGGCCCGGGGGCCATCGCGGCCGCGGCCTTCGCGAAGGACTCGTGGGCGTCGGCGATCACCGGCTCGTGGCCGGCCAGCAAGGAGCGCGCGATCACGTTGGCCCCGGCGACGTAGGAGTCCGGGAGGGTCAGCAGCCACTGCCCGCTCGCTCCGAGACGTCGCGCCGACGCCGCCGCCGACGCCTTCATGGCTTCCCGCGACAGGATCACCCGCTTGGGGCTCCCCGTCGACCCCGAGGTCTCCACGACCCAGTGCTCCGGCCCGCCTCCGGCGAGCCACTCGGCCATCGCGGCGACGGTGCTCTCAGCCCGTTCCACCGCGTCGCTCACACCCCAACGCTATCCCCTGAGGTGCGCGGGCGCGCGCCGGGTCGGCGGGGTCTGCGAGCTGTAACACGCTGTTCGTAGGACTATCCGGTCGTTCTGATAGGGCGAGTAGTCCTCCGAACGACGTGTTACAGCTCGAGCGGACCGCAACAGCTCGCGCCGACGCGGGCTACTGACCCCGGATCTTGAAGTCGGCGATGAGCCCGCGGTGGTCGGACTCGAGAGGGAACGTGGCCTGGCTGGTCGCGTCGGCGGTCGAGCGGGAGCCGAAGAGCCAGTCGATGGTGCCACCGCCGTCGTGGGTGGCCCAGCCCTGCGGCGGCGCGCCGAGGGTCTCGAAGGAGGAGGTCATCCCGGCCTTGGTCATCAGCGGCTTCGGCCCCCAGGCGTCACCGTTGCCGCCGCTGCGCGGGTAGGGGGAGTTGAGGTCGCCGCCGACGAGCACGGGGCCGTACTTCTGCAGCCCCTGCGCGAGCCCGGCGAGCTTCGCGAACCCGCGCTGGGCCTCGTCCTTCCGCGCCTGCGGGCTCTTCGCGGGCGAGGTCATCGTGTGGGTCGAGATGACCGAGATGCGCCCGGAGCCGTCGCTGCTCGCGAGGACCACCCAGGTGGCGTACCGGCTGTCGTTCTTGACCCCCGTGACCGGCTTGGTGAGCTGCACGGTGCCCTTGTCGACGGCCACCCAGCGGTCGGTGCGCCACATGACGACGGGGCTGAGTGCCTGGCTGCGCTTGCCGTACTCCTCCGCCGAGGCGCGGTAGGTGCCGTAGCCCTTGACCGAGATGTCGGAGACCGTACGCGACTGGGCCTCGTTGAGGGAGACGAAGTCGGGCCCGTGCTCCATGACATCGGCCAGGTCGGAGCGGTATTTCGCCCGCGGCAAGGAGACCTTGATGTTGGCCTGCGCCAGGCGCACCTGCGGGCCGGAGACAGCGGCCGGCGAGGACCCGATCTGCCCGGCGGCACCCGGCAGCCCCGCGACCTGCTTGGTCGCCTCGAGGGACTTGCCGATGTTCTTCTTCAGCCATGCGACCGGGTCGACCTGGTCCTGCAGGTAGCCGCCACCGTGCGGGTGCACCTCGAAGTGGAGGTGGCACCCGGTCGAGTTGCCCTCGCTGCCGACCTGCCCGATGACCTGGCCGGCCTTGACCTGCTGGCCCTCCTTCACCGAGAGCGCCTGCATGTGGCCGTACCAGGTGGTCAGGTTGCCCTCGGCGGTCTGCACCTTCACCAACCAGCGCCCCGACCAGCCCCAGCCGCCGCCCGACTCGAGCACGATGGTACCGCCGTGAGCAGCCTGCACGGGCGTGCCGCACGGCGAGGAGTAGTCGTTGCCGGTGTGCATGTTGGCCCAGTTGGAGCCGGAGTTGCCGTAGTTGTCGTTGTCGGTCGCCAGGCCCGCCTGGATGGGGCGTACGACGGAGGTGCTGATCCCGGCCTGGCCGATGGTGCAGGAGACGTCGGTCGCGGTGGCCTTCAGATCGGCGGCGGTGACGCCGTCGGCGATCGCGGCGACGAGCGCCCGGGCCTCCTCCTCGTGCTGGGCGTACGCCAGCGGGAACCCCGACCGCTGCACCGCCTGCGCCGCCGCGGTGACCTGCATCTTGCGCCACCCCGGGATGTCGAGGAGTCCGGTGTTGCCGGTGTGGGCGGCGACGCCGTAGAACGCCTGGGCCGACTTGACCGGGTTCATGATGTCGGCGTTGGTGCCCCAGCCCGAGACCGGACGCTGCTGGAAGAGGCCCACCGAGTCGCGGTCACCGTGGCCGAGGTTGCGCAGCCCGCTCTCCTGCATCGCGGTCGCCAGCGCGATCACCCAGCCGTAGGCGGGCACACCGGCCTGCTTGCCGACCGCGACGATCGTGCGGGCGTTCTGGAGCTGCTCGTTGGTCATCCCGGCGAGGCTGCCCTCGGGCTCCTCACCGTCGGCACCGCCGAGATCGCCGGCGGGCACCGCGTTGGTGCCGCCGACGCAGCCCGACTCGGCCTGGTCCTGGCTGCTCTGCTCGGTGCTCGCCAGACCACCGATGAGGATCACCAAGACGCCCGTGACCACCAGGACGATCGTGGCCGCCGCGGCCACGAGTCCCCAGATCAGACGCGCCTTGAAGATCCACATGGGCTATCCAGCCGAGCCCGGGAGGATGTTGGCGACGTACCAGACGTTGTCGATGAGAGTCAGGTAGACGGTGACCTTGGGCCCGTCGGTGGCGACGTCGACGCTGGCCTCGGAGTCCGTCTGCTCGAGCACCTGGGGAGACCCGACGACCTTGGTCGCGTCGATGGTGGCCGGATCGGTCGTGCCGAGCGCCTGGGCGAGCGACTCGTCGGGGTGCGCCGCGTTGATGCCGGCCCACCACTGGTCGGTGGTGAGGTCGGGGCGAGCCCAGGCGGCGACGAACTTGGTCGCAGCCGCACCCGGGTCGGGCACCGGCGCCGCGGACGCACCGGCAGAGGCGCTTCCGCCCGCCGAGGCCGAGGCCGATCCCCGCTCCGGCTGGGAGGCCGGATCCGCGTCGGGTGCGTCGCTCCACTGGGATATCCCCCAGATCACGAAGACGATGGCGGCAACCACCGAGAAGAATCGCAGCGGAGACCGCATGGGCCACCTCAGCAGCGGCGCGATGACCTCCCACAGCACACCACGCGTCGTCGTCGACCGCACTACCGGGATCCTCCTTCAGACGAGCGGTTGTCGACCGGGACCGATCGGTTCCCGCTCGGCGAGTAGATGACGAAGACCGCGTTGCCGTCGGCGTCGTAGTCGACGTTGGCCTCCGCGATCGGAGTCTGCTGCGGCGGCTCCGGCTCACGCTCGTAGCTGCCGGCGGTGTAGTCGACCGGGTCGGGTGCCGAGGGGCGGTCGCCCCAGGTCTGAGCGGCTGCCGGCCCGGTGCCCTGCCCGAAGGCGGGGTCGTCACGATTGGCCGTCAGGTCGCGCTCGGTGGAGCGCGAGTCGAACCACTGTCCGGCGACCCGGTCGCTGCTGGTGCCGCTCATCGGGGGTTCGAGGGCGTACGTCGCCGAGCTCTGACCCGACCCCGACCCCAGCGCCGCAGCCGCCGTCACCGGAGGCTGGTTGGGCACCTGCTCGGCGGTCGTCCGCGGCCGGCTGCCGCCGGTGAGCTCGTGGCCGGGCATGTAGACCCCGCCGGGGCTGGAGACCTGACCGCCGCCCGCCGGCGCGGTCACCGGGCCGCCGGTGACCGACGGCCGATCCTCGGTCGCCTCACGGATCCCGGCCTCGGTGCCCGTGCGGGCTCCGACGTAGGAGGTGAGCATCGACGTCAACCGGCCCATGCCCGGCAGCGGGATCCCGTACGCAGCGGGCCGGGTGAGCCGCCACGCCAGCACGGTCAGCACCGCGATCAGCCCCAGCTTGAGCACGAACCACATCGACGAGGTCAAGAGCGCCGAGTCGAGCCGCAGCAGCAACAACGCGACCAGGAAGTAGATCGGGCCCATCACCAGCGGCCCCACCACCCGCTTCAGCATCGCCACCGCCGCGTCGCGGGTGTGGTCGAGCATGAACAGCACACCCGCGGCCGGCGCGAACGGCACGATCAGTCGGATCAACGCGAACGACAACAGGATCGCCAACCCCGCCACCAGCAAGAACCCGCACACCACCACGACCACGGCGAGGTTCACCAGCGCCGTGGTCGCCCGCTGCGACCAGTGCTCACCCTTGAAGAACTCATACGCGACCGGGTCGTTCTTCTTCACCGCCTCGGCGTGCTTCTTGAAGGCGTCCTGCTTGGCCTCCAGGACCTTCTTGCCCTCGCCGTTGGGGTCCTTGCGATAGGTGTCGTACTCCTGCCAGGAGAAGTGCGTCGCCCGGAACACCCGCGGTCCGTAGGTGCGCGCGGTGGCCGAGTCGGGATCGCCGAACGCCCCCGCCAGCCAGGTGCGGTACTGCGTCGAGCGCACCACCTCGTCCATCTGACCGTCGATGGCCTTGACCGCGTCGGTCTCACCGAACTTGTCGTCGTTGACCCCGGGCACGGTGCGACCGTCGTTGAACCCGGTCGCGATCATCCCCGTCGCCGACCGCACCCCGTCGTCGACCAGCTTCGTCGACTCCGTCGGATACTGGATCAGCCACGACGTCACCACCAGTACACCCAGCGCCCAGCCGGCAGCCGTCACCGCCCGGGCGAACCGGCCGTCACGCGCCCGGATCATCACCGTCGCCGCCACCAGCAGCAGCACCACGCTCACCCAGGGCGCCCACACCCCGTCGGTGACCGCCTTCGACGCCGCCACGATCGGGCCGTCGAGCGCCTTGAGGAACGAGTTCTCCCCGATCACCGCGTTCAGCAACGCGTGCGACCAGTTCGGCAGGATCCCCGATATCTCCATCATGATGTTGCCGATGGCCGTGCCCGCGCCCGCGACGAACTGGCCCGTGCAGCCGTTGTCGTAGGTCCACCACTGCGGGCTCGTGCCGTAGGCCGACTCCAACGAGACCTTGTCCTTGTTGCGGAACGGGTCCAGTTCGTCGTTGACCTTCTCGGGGTCGTTGAGCTTGGTGCCCGCCTTCGACGCCGCCCCCAACGCCGTCATCCGCACGATGAAGCTGCCATCGCCGTAAGGCGACGCCGGCATCGGCGCATCCAGGTTGTTGCACGCGTCGCCGACACCCGAGAGCCCACCGGTGGGGTCGAACGGGATCGGGATGTCGATCCCCTTCGGACCTATCGCCGACGCCGGCCCCGCGAGCGCGAGAAGAGCCAGGACGAGCACGACCAGGGCAGCGGCCCTGCGACGCAGCCGTCCCGGCACAGTCCTCTTCTCATGAGCGGGGCGCGCAGCCATCAGTCGAGCCCGTCCCCGGAAGGGTCAGCCGCGGAGAGACCGGCCGACTCGCCACCGAGCGCCCTGCTGACGCGGCGGGTCGGGTCGGCGGTGGTGTTGAGCGCCTCCTGCAGACCGGGGTGGTGGTTGAGGGTGACCTTGATGATCTCCATGCCGCCGTGGCCGGTGTCGCCGCCGAGACCGTCGCGGTAGATGAACTCGCGGAAGCCGAGCTGCTCGTCGCCGCGCCGCGTGCGCGGTGAGAGCCGGGCCAGGATCGACTCGTAGCCCAGGCCCTCGGGCTTGCCGAGCAGCTTGAGCGCGTCGCGCTGGGCAGACTCGTCCTGCGTACGCCCCACGAAGGCGGCGCCGACGAAGTTGTTGATGTCGGAGCCCAGGATCGCGGAGGCGTTCTGGGTGGAGACCAGCGCGGCACAGTTGTTCTTGCGGGAGTCGCTGGAGAGCTTGTGCACCAGGGCACGACCGGTGCCGCCGCTCGCCTGGGTGACCTCGTGGGCCTCGTCGAGCGCGAACAGCTTCCGCTCGTTGGGGTCGCTGCGGTAGATCAGGTGCAGCGCCGACCAGGCCGCGAGGGTCATGATCGGGCGGGCCATCTGCTCCTCGGCGCTCCACTCCTCGCGCGGCACGTGCTCGGGCGGAGTGTTGAGGCCCTTGAGGTTGTAGAAGGTGAACGGCGTGCCCTTCAGCTCCTCGTCGGCCTGACGGAAGTCGTTGCCGAAGAAGAGGCGGCCGAGCTCGCGCTCGCGGGCGGCGGCCAGCTCGCGGGCGATCTCCTGGTCACCGCCGTCGCCCTCGAAGAGCATCTTCACGATGGTCGAGGTGTCGGCGCCACGGTCGGCCTGCGCCTCCATGACACGCGCGCGGATGCGCTTGAGCACGTCCTCGTTGTTGGACAGCCCGACCGGCAGGCAGGCGCGGAGCACCGAGACCGTCAGGTCACGGCGCTGCTGCACGGCGGCCGACCGCTCCCGGTGGAGGCGCTCGGCGAACTCGTGCTCCGACATCGCCTCGGCCCTGATGAGCTCGGGGTTGGGGTCGGGCACGACGGCGTACGGCGAGAGCGAGCCGGGGCGACCGCCCAGCACGTCGACGCTGCGCGCCCGGGCCGGCACCTGCTGGCCGTTGAAGACCCCGCCACCGATCTCCGGCAGCGTCATCAGCCGCTGCAGACGACCCGCCGGGTCCATCGCGACGCCGTGCACACCGCTCAGGATCGACATGTAGATGACGACACCCATCAGGGTCGACTTGCCCGAACCGGGCGTGCCGACCAGCGGGATCAGGCCGGCCTGCTCCATGACCTCGGTCAGATACCACGGGTCCATCAGCACCGCCCGCGACGCCATCGCGGAGGTCTCACCGAGATAGAAGCCGCGCTTGTCGCCGACCTCCGCGGTGACTGCCGGGAGTCCGGCGGCGACCTTGAGCACGGGGAACTTGCGCGCGTGGGCGGTGCTCGCCAGCGGCTCACCGGGCACGAACTCGCGCGCCAGGTGATACTGCCCCAGCTGGCGGGTGATCTTGATCTGGGGGCGGTAGAGGTCGACGACCTTCTGCGCCTTGTCGAGCGCCTCCGCCTCGGTGCGGCCGGTGACCGCGATCCGATACCAGCCCCGGGTGCGGGTGGAGAGGCCGGTGAACTCCGAGCGCATCTCGTCCTCGACGTCGGCGGCGCGGCCGGCCTGACGGCTGAGCTGCTTGGGCGGGCGCTTGCCGTGGTCGTCGGACCAGTGGCTGACCTGGCCGTCGATACGCCGCGTCAGCGACGACATCTCCCGGGAGACATCCTCCGGAGAGCGCGGCTCCACCCGGAAGGACCACTCCACCGGGAAGCCGAGCGCGTCGGTCTTCGCCATCCACGGCGCGTGGGTCTCGGGCACCTCGATGTCACCGATGCGCGAGACGGTCACGACGCAGACGTGGCTGGTCTCCTGGCGACCGCCGATGCTGCTGGTGACCTGCACGGTCGGCGCCAGCGGCTCGGCCGACCATGACACCGACTCGAACCACTCGGCCATGTCGTCGGTGTCGAGGAAGTTCTGCTGAGCCTCGCCGGGCTCGGGCACGGGGATCTTGGCGCCCAGCGAGAGCGAGCGCGCGATCATCCACTCCATGTCGTGGCCGACCGCCGGCCGCGCGGAGAAGCCGGCCCGCGACATCACCCGGTTGACCGTGTCGAGCCGCTCGCTGATCGCGGCCATCTCACGCTCGGCGGCGCCGGCGGAGAACTTCGCCAGCGTACGCACCGTGGCGTCGCGCCTGCCGAGGTCGACGCCGTAGTAGACGAGCTTGTCGGCCTGGCTGTGCGCGGCCATGTGGGCCTGGTTGCGCGCCATCATCTCCTCGAACCCGGGCTGGGGATCGGGAGCGTTGGCGAACGCTGCATGCGCCCAGTGGCGTACGGGATAGGGGCGGGTGGTCACGCGGCCGTGGACCGTGTTGCCGACCAGGTCAGCGAGCTGGCTGGCCTGGTCGGTGATCAGCCCCTCGAGGTCGGAGTGGGCACGGAACGACCAGGTCTGCGGCTCGGCGAGATACCAGGCGATGATGCGGTCGGCCGTGAAGGTCAGGTGGCCACGCACCTCCTCCAGCGCCCACTTGTCGCCTCTCGGCTCACGCGCGCCCTTCGAGTCGTCGCCGCCCTTGCCGAAGACGCCCTTGCGTCCCGACCTGGGCTTCTCGAAGCCGGGCCCGTAGGCCCGCTCCGTTCGCGGCCGCCTCATGCGGTTCCTCCGTCAGCTGGTCCGTCAATTGGTCCGTCGGTTGGTGCGTCGTCGCCATCGAGGCGCTTGCGGTAGTCGTTCACGCTCTGCGGTCGCTGCTGGTCGGAGACCACCGGCTGATCCTGATTCTCCCTGCGACGCGTACGCCCCGAGGGCTCATCTCCGATCTCGTCGACCGCGTCGACCTCGTCGAGCCCGGGCTCCGGGGCGATCTTCACCTCGGGCCGCACCGCCGGCGCGAGCGGCTGCCTCGCCGGGTTCGGTGCAGGTGGCGCGGCTTGCTGGGGCGGCGCGGGCGGAGCCTGGCCGGTCGGGCGTGCCGGAGGCGGAGGAGCAGTCGGTGCGGCCGGTGCGGCGGGTGCAGCCGGAGCGGCGGGAGACGACGCGGCTGCGGGCTCCGGCTCCTGCTGCTGCGCCGGCTGGGTCTGCTGGGTCTGCTGCTCCGGTTGCGCTGCCTGCTTGCGCTCCTGCCACGGCGCCCCGCCCTTCCACGGAACGTCGCGCGGCTCGCGCGGAGACGACGAGGGCCGGCTCGACCAGCCACCCTTGGCGGGGCGTACGCCACTCGTCGGCTGCTGCCGCTCGGCCTGGGCGTCGCGCACCGATGCCGGCAGCGCGCCTTCGACGATCTTGGCCTCGATGACCGGCCGCACGGGCGCCGCCTTCTTCCGCACCGGCGGTGTCTGCACGGCGGGCTTGGCAGCCGAGGTCTTCAGCACCCGCGGCGCAGGCGTCGCGGCGGCGGCCGGCTGCGGGGTGTAGAGGCGTCCAGCCCTGCGCTGCGCCTTCGCCCAGCCGCCGCGCGGACGCGACGCGTGCCGGAAGGCGACCGCGACGCCACCGGCGTAGTGGGCCTCGGTCTCCACGCGCGGAGTCGTCAGCTCGTGCCAGAAGGTCATCAGCCACGCGCCGGCCGAGCTCTCCGAGCTGATGTAGTCGGAGGCCTTCATCGAGAGGTAGGACGCGGCGATCAGCCACAGCCCCATGCTGAGCAGGGTCACCGGCATGCCGAGCTTGCGCAGCAGCACAAGCGTCACTGGTGCGATCACCAGGAACAGGAAGATGGTGCGATAACGCATCTCCCCGATGTAGCGACGAGGAGGACCGAGATAGGTCTGGTCGACCTCGTACAGCTCGTCGTCGTCAGGCAGCCTCATCCCCGAGATCCCTCCCTGGGTTTGCTAACGGGACCGGGTTCACCCCTTGAAGAGACCAGCCATCCACTGACCGAGGTCCGTGGCGTTGTTGCCCACAGCCAGGCCGAGGACGCCGAGGCCGATGATCAGGCCGCCGACGATGGTGACGGCCTTCGAGATGTTGCCGCTGCGCGCGGCCCACAGGACCGTCACGCCGAGGATCAGGACGACGAGCGTGATGATGTTGTCGGTGATCCACTCGGCCAGGCCGCCGGTGCCGTACTCAGCGGCTTGCGACGAACTCTGGATCAACTGGTGCGGTGCCATGATTTCTCCCTTTCCCGAGGTGAGGTCTGATTGCCGGATGCGTCCGGAAGTATTCGGTTGTCCCACTCGGCGCAGCCCCATGCGGCACCGACAGGTGGAGGCGTCCCGCCCCTCCAGTGCGTTGACGCGAACTCCCGGGCGTCGACATTTTGGACAAACGCCACCGCCATGTGAGACGAGCGTAGTCCTCAGACCGCCCCGGCGCACCTCGTTCCACCAGACGACACGTGCGTACGCACGTGCGTATCATGCCGCTGGTCACGCCGCCGACAGGTTCGCTTGTCGCCACCTGGCCACGGCTCGACAGGTTGTCCCGCTCTGTGGTCTCATTCTCCGAGTTCTTGCGAGGTGAGGCTAACTTCGGGGAATCTATAGTCGGCGCACTTTCGCGAAATTCGCGCGCTTGCGTCCGGATTCGCAGATTTGCCCTTCATTCAATCGGATTTCTCGGGAGGACGAGCTCACATGGACAAGAAGAAGATTCTCACCATCATCGGCGTTCTGTTCGTCGGGTTCTGGCTGTTCACCGATCCGCAAGGACTGACCAGCACGATCTCGGCCATCGCCGGTGGCATCTGGGGCGTCACCACCGACGTCTTCGGCGGCGTGATCGGCACCATCAAGGGCTCGACGAACTGACCCCTGCCTGACCTACGCCGGCGCTCAGGCCCCGGCGTTGTGGACTCCTTTTTCTTCGCTGCCCGGTATGGGGACTGCGCAGCACGGATAACTGTTTGACGTCGACGGGCGACCTGACAAGACTTCGCTTGTCTCGATGTCAAGATAGTTGGAGTCGCCTTGTCTCTTCTCACCCGGATGCGGGACAAGGTCCTCTCAGAAGACCCGCTCATCCGAGCGATGTCCTACCAGTCAGTGCTCTCGGCGTTCGCCGAAGGCACCTTCCTGACCGGATCGGCGATCTTCTTCACTCAGATCGTCGGCCTCTCCGCCGCACAGGTCGGCCTCGGTCTCACGATCGCGGGCGCAGCAACGTTCTTGTTCGCCGTCCCCCTGGGCCGACTCGCGGATCGAGTCGGCACCCGCGTCACCTGGATCCTCGGCGCCATCCTCCAGGCGCTCCTCTTCGGAGCCTGGATCCTGGTCGACAACTTCGCTGCGTACGTCGCCGTCGAGGTGCTCCTGGCGCTCGCCTCGTCGTGGCAGAAGTCGGGCCGCGACGCCTACCGGATCTCGATCTTCCCCGCCAAGACGCGGGTGCGGTCCTTCGCCTACATGCGTGCGGCTCGCAACGTCGGCTACACGCTCGGCGCCCTGGCCAGCGGCCTCGCCCTGGCGGCCGACTCCAACACCCTGATCAAGGCCGTCCCGGTGATGACAGCCGTGGTGCTGCTGGTCAACGCCTTCTGGATCTCCCGCCTCCCCCGCCTGACGACCCCGGCTCCCGCGATCGCGGCGCCGCAGGACGTACGCGACCGGCTCGGCGCCCTGCGCAACCTCCCGTTCCTGGCGACCACGTTCTTCAACGGGGTGCTCGCCACCCATCAGGTGCTGCTCAACGTGGTCATCCCGCTGTGGCTGGTGCAGGAGACCGATGCGCCGCGAGTGCTGCTCGCGTGGCTGTTCGGCACCAACACGGTGATGGCCGTCGGCCTGCAGGTGATCGCCGCGCGCGGCGTCAACGACGTGACCACGTCGCTGAAGGCACAGCGCCGCGGCGCCCTCTGCTTCCTCGCCTCCTGCGGCATCGTCGCGGTCACCCACGACACCGTCGGCCTGGTCACGATCGCTCTCGTCTGGATCGGGCACGTCACCGTCACCGGCGCCGAGCTGCTCCAGTCGTCCGGTGAATGGGGCCTGATCGCCGACCTGTCCGACCCGAACCATCGTGGCGACTACCAGGGAGCCGCCCAGGTCGGCGACACCCTCGGCACCGTCTGGGCCCCGGCGGCCTACACGTTCCTCGCCATGGAGGTCGGCACGCTCGGTTGGGGCATCATCGCGGTCGTCATCGTCGTCGCGACCATCGGCATCCACCCCTCCGCCCGCGCGGCCGAGCGCTACCTCGTGCGCCGGCAGCCGGTTGCTGCCTAGCCGGTCGCCGGGCAGCTGTAACACGTCGTTCGGAGGACTACTCGCCCTATTGGAACGACCGGATAGTCCTGCGAACGACGTGTTACCGCCCGAAGCCGGAACGGCCGAGGGCCACCTGCCACACACAGGAGTGCCTCAGGCACGAGTTATCCACAGGGCACTCCGGGGCAGTCGCGCTCATCAGGCGGGACTCGCAGGCTGGGCCCATGAACCCACGAATCCAGGCAACCATGGCCGCCAACCATGGCCTCATCACTCGCCGGCAGGCGCTCGCAGCCGGCCTGGACCTCGAGACGATCCACACTCACGTCAAGAGTGGCGCGTGGACGGCCGTGCGCCGCGGCGTCTACGCCGAAACCGCGTACGTCCAGAGCATCACGCTGCCCACAGACAGACAGCGCCTTCGTGATCGGGCCGCCTGTGCGGCCATCACGGTGCCGTTCCTACGAAGCCACGACACGGCAGCGCTCGAGCTCGACATGCCCATCCTGCTGCCGAAGAAGCCGCAGACGCACGTCACGCGCGCACCAGTCGTCGGCAGCCACAACAAGTGGGGCGTCAAGCATCATCTTGCGCCCTATCTCGACGTTCAAGTTGCGCAGGCAAACGGGTTCGATGTCCTCGGTCTCGCCCGCACCGCGGTCGACATCGCCCGCGAGCACGGCCGGCCGTACGGTGTCGTCGCCGTCGACTCCGCCCGCCGGATGGGAGTTCCTCTCAGTGAGCTTCAGGAGGTCCTCGACCACATGGAGCACTGGCCCTACCGACGGCAGGCGCAGGAAGCCATCGACCTCTCGTACGCAGGGTCCGAGTCGATCGGCGAGACACTCACTCGTGACGTACTCGAAGAGCTCGGGCTCTCAGACATCGAGACCCAGTTCGAGATCTCGGACGGCATACGCACCGCTCGGTTCGACCTTAGGGTGGGCCGCCACATCTTCGAGTTCGATGGACGTTCCAAATACGTGGCAACCGCCGACGGCGGCTTGGCGCTGCGGTCGGTCGACGAGGTGCTGGCCGAGGAGAAGGACCGCCAAGACTGGGCCCACGGTTTCCACCTCGGCATGTCACGGGTGAGGTGGCACGACCTCTTCGGCCGCGAGCGCACCTTCCTCAAGCCCCGTCTGAACCGGGAGTATCTGGCCACATGTCGCGCCTTCGGCACCGACATCTCCGACCTCGAGCGGTTCCGCGTACGTCGCCCGAGGGCGGCCTGATGCTGCGTGCCACTCATGTAACACGTCGTTCGTAGGACTACTCGCCCTATGAGAACGACCGGATAGTCCTACGAACGACGTGTTACAGCCTCTCCGAGCAGCTCAGACGAACAGCAGCGGCAGTCCGACCAGCAGCCCCCACACCAGGGTGGCCAGGCCGGTCTGCTGGAGGGCGGGGATCAGGCGGGGGCCGAGGTTGGCGCGATCGAGCACGGTGCGCACACCCTGTGCGGCGACGACGAGGAAGCCGAGGCCGAGCAGCGCCCACCACGAGGTAGTCAGGGCGACGAGCACGACCGCGGCCGCGGCCAGGGCCACCAGGGCGGCGTAGAGCCAGCGGGTGCGCGCGTCACCGAGCCGCACGGCCAGGGTGACCTTGCCCGACTCGGTGTCGCCGGGGATGTCGCGGAGATTGTTGGCGACGAGGAGGGCGGAGGTGACGGCACCGATGCCGACGCCCGCCCACAGCGCGCCCCACTCCCAGGTCTCGGTCTGCACGAACGTGGTGCCGACGACCGCGACGAGGCCGAAGAAGACGAAGACCATGACCTCGCCGAGGCCGGCGTAGCCATAGGGGTGCGAGCCGCCGGTGTAGTACCAGGCCGCGATCATGCAGACCAGACCCACCACGACCAGCCACCACGCCGAGGTCAGCGCCAGCACGAGGCCGGCCACCGCGGCGACACCGAAGGCGATGAAGGCGGCGCGCTTGACCGCCGCCGGCTTCGCCAGGCCGGAGCCGGTCAGCCGCAGGGGGCCCACCCGCTCGTCGTCGGTGCCCCGGATGCCGTCGGAGTAGTCGTTGGCGTAGTTGACCGCCACCTGCAGCGCCAGCGACACCACGAGCGCGAGCAGCGCCTTCCACCAGACCAGCCCACCGGCGTACGCAGCCACCCCCGTCCCGGCGATGACCGGCGCGAGCGCCGCTGGGAGTGTGCGGGGACGGGCTCCCTCGAGCCACTGAGCGGTGTTTGCCACGGGGCTATTCAACACCTGCCGCCGGAGGCGGGTGCGGCTGGGCTGTAACACGTCGTTCGTAGGACTACTCGCCCTATCTGAACGACCGGATAGTCCTACGAACAGCGTGTTACACGAGCCGCCGACCCCGAAAACCCAGCGACCCCCGCCTGGGGAGGGAGGGAGGCGGGGGTCGTGGGGTGGGGGGGGAGGTGGATCAGGTCTTCGAAGAGTCGCTGTCGGCGTCGACGCTGAGCTCGGCGCCCATGGCGTCGATCTCCTCGGCGAGCTCGTCGGGCGGCGGGGCGCTGGGCTCGGCGGCCTCGGCACCGGCGCCTCCGGACCCGGCCGTGCGGCGCTTGTTCCACACGTCGAACGCGACGGCGAGCAGGAGCACCAGGCCCTTGATGGCCTGCTGCCAGTCGATGGAGACACCGAGCAGCGACATGCCGTTGTTGAGCACACCCATGACGAGGCCGCCGATGATCGCGCCGACGACGGTGCCGACGCCGCCGGTGACGGCCGCGCCACCGATGAAGGCGGCGGCGATCGCGTCGAGCTCGAAGTTGACGCCGGCCTTGGGGTTGGCCGCGGTCAGACGGGCGGTGGTCACCAGACCGGCCAGACCCGCGAGCAGCCCCATGTTGGTCATGACCAGGAAGTCGACGCGCTTGGTGTTGACGCCCGACATGGTCGCCGCGTCGACGTTGCCGCCGATCGCGTAGACGTGCCGGCCGAAGACCGTCTTGTTCATGATGAACGTGTAGGCCACGATCAGCCCGGCCAGGATCAGGCCGACGATCGGCAGTCCGCGAGCGTCGGCGAGCAGGTAGGCGAAGTACATGATCACGATCGTCAGCAGCGCCAGCTTCACCATGAACAGCGGGAAGGGCAGCACGTCGAAGTTGTAGGCAGCCTGGGCAGAGCGGCGCCGCACCTCGAGGAAGATCAGCACCCCGACGGCTGCCACCGCGATGAGGAGGGTCAGGTTGTGCAGCCCGGTGTCCGGCCCGATCTCGGGCAGGAAGCCGTTGCCGATGGCCTTGAACTGGTCGGGCAGGCCACCGACGGTCGCGCCCTTGAGCACGACCAGCGTCAGACCGCGGAAGAGCAGCATCGAGGCCAGCGTCACGATGAACGCCGGGATCCCGACGTACGCCACCCAGAAGCCGTGCCAGGCGCCGATGGCGGTGCCGAGCAGCAGGCCGAGGAAGACGGCCAGCCACCACGGCACGCTGTACTGCGTCATCATGATCGCCGACGCGGCGCCGACGAAGGCGGCCACGGAGCCGACCGAGAGGTCGATGTGGCGCGCCACGATCACGATCACCATGCCGATGGCCAGGATCAGGATCTGGGCGTTCTGGACGACCAGGTTGGAGACGTTGAGCGGCTTGAGCAGCACGCCTTCGGTGGAGAGCTGGAAGAGGATGACGATCGCCGCCAGAGCGATGATCATCCCGTACTGGCGGACGTTCCCGCGCAGTGTGTTGAGCAGGGCATTCATCGGGGGTTACTTCCTCGCGTCCGCGGTCATGTAGCGCATCAGGGACTCCTGGGTGGCCTCTGAGCGGTCGAACTCATGGGTGATCACGCCCTCGGCGAGGGTGTAGATGCGATCACACAGTCCGAGCAGCTCAGGCAGCTCGGAAGAGATCACCAGGACCCCGCGACCGCTGCGGGCGAGCTCCTGGATGATCCCGTAGATCTCGTACTTGGCGCCGACATCGATGCCTCGGGTCGGCTCGTCGAGGATCAGCAGCTTCGGGTCGGTGTACATCCACTTGGACAGCACCACCTTCTGCTGGTTGCCTCCCGACAGCTTGCCGACCCCGGCGGTGATCGAGGGCGCCTTGATGTTGAGGTTCTTGCGGTAGCTCTCGGCGACCACGACCTCCTTGTGCTCGTCGACGACGAGCCCGGCGCGCAGCTTCTTCAGCGCGGCCGACGTCACCGAGGTCTTGATGTCGTCGATCAGGTTGAGCCCGAGGCCCTTGCGGTCCTCGGAGACGTACGCGATGCCCGCATCGATCGCCTGGGTGACCGTGCTGAGGTGCAGCTCGGCTCCGTCCAGGACCAGCGAGCCGGAGGTCCGCGATCCGTAGGAGCGTCCGAAGATCGACCGCGCCAGCTCGGTGCGTCCGGCGCCCATCATCCCGGCGATGCCGACGATCTCGCCGGCACGCACAGAGAGGTTGGCCTGCCGGATGACCTCGCGGTGGCTGTCCTGGGGGTGCATGACCGTCCAGTCACGCACCTCGAAGAGCACATCGCCGATGGCTGGGGTGTGGTCGGGGAAGCGGTTGTCGAGATCACGGCCGACCATCCCGCGGATGATCCGGTCCTCGTCGACACCACCGGCGGCGACGGAGAGGGTCTCGATGCTCTGGCCGTCGCGGAGGATGGTGATCTCGTCGGCGATCTGCTCGATCTCGTTCAGCTTGTGGCTGATCATGATCGAGGTGATCCCCTTCTCCTTCAGCCCCTCCAGCAGCGCGAGCAGGTGCTGGGAGTCGTCGTCGTTGAGGGCGGCGGTCGGCTCGTCGAGGATGAGCAGCTTGACCTCCTTCGAGAGCGCCTTGGCGATCTCGACGAGCTGCTGCTTGCCGATGCCGAGGTTCTTGACCGGCGTCAGCGGGTTCTCGCGCAGGCCGACCCGCGCGAGCAGGTCGATGGCGTCACGGTTGGCGCGGCCCCAGTCGATGACGCCGCGCTTGGCGGTCTCGTTGCCGAGGAAGATGTTCTCCGCGATCGAGAGCTCGGGGATGAGGGCGAGCTCCTGATGGATGATGACGATGCCGGCGGCCTCGCTCTGCCGGATGTTGCCGAACGTCGCGGGCGTGCCCTCGAAGACGATCTCGCCGGCGTACGTCCCGTGGGGGTAGACGCCGCTGAGCACCTTCATCAGGGTGCTCTTGCCGGCTCCGTTCTCGCCGCAGATGGCGTGGATGTCACCGCGGTTGACGACGAGGTTGACGTCGGCGAGCGCCTTGACGCCGGGAAACTCCTTGGTGATGCCGCGCATCTCCAGGATCGGTGAGGTCATGTCGTTCCTGACTTCTCGGCCCACGAGGCTGACCTGGCGCTCGCGGGACGCCCAACAGGCTGGGCCCGGCGGATCGCCGGGCCCAGCCGTGTGGCGCTACTTGATCTCGTCGGCGGTGTAGTACTTGGAGTCGACCAGCACCTTCTGGATGTTGTCCTTCTTCACCGGGACGATCTCCAGGACGTTCGACGGCACGACCTTCTTGCCGTTGTCGTAGGTCTCGGTGTCGTTGACCTCGGGCTCCTTGCCCTCACCGACGGCGATGATCATGTCGAGGGTCACCTGCGCGAGCTTGCGGGTGTCCTTGAAGATCGTGGAGTACTGCTCACCGGCTGCGATCGACTTCACCGACTGCACCTCGGCGTCCTGGCCGGTGATGATCGGCAGGTCGGCGGCGGTGTAGCCGTTGCCCTTGAGGGCGGCGATGATGCCGAGCGAGAGACCGTCGTAGGGCGAGAGCACGCCCTGGACCTTCTTCGAGGCGTACGTCTTGGTGAGGAGGTCCTCCATGCGCTTCTGCGCGGTGGCCGGGTCCCAGCGCAGGATCGCGACCTGCTTGAAGTCGGTCTGGCCGGACGGGATGACGATCTCGCCGGACTTGATCAGCGGCTCGAGCACCGTCATGGCGCCGTCCCAGAAGTAGTCGGCGTTGTTGTCGTCCGGCGAACCCGCGAAGAGCTCGACGTTGTAGGGCCCCTTGCCCTTCGCCTTCAGGCCCTCGACCAGCGAGGTGGCCTGCTGCTTGCCGACCTCGTAGTTGTCGAAGGTCGAGTAGTAGTCGACGGCCTCGGTGCCCAGGATGAGGCGGTCGTAGCTGATCACCGGGATCTCCTGGGAGTCGGCGGTGTCGAGCACCTCGCCGAGCGCGGTGCCGTCGATGGCGGCGACCACCAGGACGTCGACGCCCTTGGTCACCATGTTCTCGACCTGGGAGACCTGGGTCGGGATGTCGTCCTCGGCATACTGCAGGTCGACCTTGTAACCCTCTGCCTCCAGCTCCTTCTTGATGTTGTTGCCGTCGGCGATCCAACGCTCGGACGACTTGGTCGGCATGGCCACACCGATGGTGCCCTTGTCACCATCGCCGCCGCCGTCGCCGCCGCATGCCGCCAGGCCGAGCGCAAGCGCCGCCGCGGTGATCGTGGTGAGTAGCTTGCGCACTTACCTGCTCCATTTCGTCTGCGGCCACGGGCCGGTCTCGGGGTGAGCCAGATCACGATGTGAACGCTCACATCGGCACAGGCTGCACCTTCGACGCCGAACGCGTCAAGAGTCGAACGGGGATGTTTCCGACTCGTGACTAAGTGATCGCGGGGGTAGCGAAGCGTTCACCCCGTGTGGCGCCCGTCTCGCGAGAGCCGTCCGAGCGGTCGCCCGCAGGACCCGCGCGGGGCCCGGCGGAGCAATCGCTCACGGCGGGCTCACAGCAGGCTCACGGCAGAGCCGAGAGCCGATGGTTCACAGGTGACGTACGCCGACCAGAGCACCTGACCCGCCGGGCCAGGCGACGTCGATCGACTCGTCGCCGTCAGCGGCGGATCCGTCGACGAGGCGCTTGACCACGATCGCGAAGCTGCCCGCCTCGACGTGGGTCTCGGCACCGTGAGAACGGATGGTCACGCCGTCGAAGGAGGGCGCCGCGTTGCGTGGTCGCGACCCGGAGCCGACGGCAGTGACGACGGCATCACGGCGCTCGACGAAACCGCTCTCGTCGTAGACGTCGATCGGCTCCTGGCTCGCGCCGGTGAGCGCGGCGGTCAGGAGCACCCGCACGGCCACCGGGTCGGCGCAGGCGTCGTAGACGTAGCGGGTGCCGAGCGCGGAGTGCTCGCAGGTCGACAGCCGGAAGTCTTCGGCGCCCTCGAGCGGCGCCTCGCGGTAGGTGACCGGGAGGTGGACGACGGAGTCGCCGGCGTCGAGGAGCACGCACTCGATCCCGACCTTGCCGGCCGG
Organism: Nocardioides albertanoniae; assembly: GCF_006716315.1. Lineage (NCBI taxonomy): Bacteria > Bacillati > Actinomycetota > Actinomycetes > Propionibacteriales > Nocardioidaceae > Nocardioides > Nocardioides albertanoniae. Next base: position 4,740,045 of record NZ_VFOV01000001.1, read on the forward strand.
GTCGTCGAACCGGTAGCCCCCGATCAGGCGGCTCAGGTCACCCGGTCGCCACGGCTGGTCGGCCAGCCAGGCACCGAAGATCTCGGCCTTCGACGGCGTGAGGGTGGCCTTGTGAACGATCGCCATGATCGTTGTCTAACAGGTCAGGAGACCTTCTGGCTATCGCCTTCGCCGGTCGGCTCACCGTCGATCTCGGAGTCTTCCTTGGCGCGGGAGGCCTCGACCGCCTTCGCGGCGCGGGCCTCGACCTTCTCGGCGAGCGCCCGACGCTGCGGGTCGAGCACGAAGAAGGAGAGCGCGCCGCTGATCAGGAACGCCAGGATCACCGAGTAGAAGATGTTGACCTCGCCGGCGACGAGCGACCAGATGCCCGCCACGATGCCGAAGGTCGCGACCAGCGACAGCAGCCGCAGACCGGTGTAGATCCAGAACTCTTTCATGCTCAGACTCCCACGGGGACGGTGATCTCGACCTGCTCGTCCACCGGACCGGCCGGGGCGGCGTACGAGTGCTGCGAGGTCGAGGAGAAGTAGTTGATGCCGACGAAGTTGAACCACAGCGTGGCCACCCCGATCAGCGCGACGGTCGCGGCCTTCTTGCCCTTCCACCCGGCGGTGGCGCGGGCGTGGAGGTAGCCGGCGTAGACGACCCAGGTGATGAACGCCCAGACCTCCTTGGGGTCCCAGTTCCAGTAGGAGCCCCAGGCGTCGTGGGCCCAGATCGGACCCGAGATCAGCACCCCGAAGGTCCAGATCGGGAACGCGAAGGCGTGGATGCGGTAGGAGATCCGGTCGAGCGTGCCCAGGTCGGGCACCCGCGCCAGGATCGTCGCGTCGGGGAAGCGGGCCTTGAAGAGGTAGGCCGCCGAGGCGATGCCTCCCAGCGTGAAACCACCGGTCGCGATGATCGCGGCGACGACGTGGATGACGAGCCAGTAGGAGTTGAGCGCCTCGGTCAGCGGAGCGACCGGCTCGTAGAGGCCGACCACGGCCAGCATCAGCACGACCACGACGAACCCGAGCACCCACGGCGCCATCCAGGCCAGCTTGAGACGGCGGTAGAGCACGACGTACGCAGCGGCGACCACGAACGAGCCCGAGATCGTGAACTCGTACATGTTGCCCCACGGCACCCGGTTGGGGTCGGCGGCCATCCCGCGACCCACCAGCGCCACCAGGTGGCAGAGCACCGCGATGCCCGTCAGCAGCACGCTGAGGCGACCGAAGAGCTCGGCTCGCCGCTCGCGCGCGGCATCGGCCAGGCCCGCAGCCGACCCGACGGAGTCAGCGGAGTCGGCGGAGTCGGTGGGCGCGCCGGCGCCGACGAGCTCCTTCTCCGCGACAGAGGCCTTCGCGCTCGAGAGCCACGCCGACCACTCGACCAGCGCACAGAGCAGCGCCAGGAAGTAGACGACCCCGGCCGCCGAGATGGCCTGGTCGCTGAGAACGCCCCAGGTGTGGTCAGTCATCGGTTCTCCTCGTGTGCTGTCTGCGGCTGGTCCGCAGCTCGCCCGCCTCGCAACGTCTCCACGAGACCGGCGACGACGGCCGCGGTGTCTCCACCGCCGGAGCGGTCGAGCGCGGCGACCTCGACCAGTGTGCCCCCATCGACTCGGCGGGCGCGAACCCAGACCCGGCGGGAGCGGATGAAGAGCGACCCGAGCAGCCCCACCAGTGCCAGGGAGACGCCGAGCAGCGCCCATTCCTTGCCGGGCGACTTCGAGATCTGCACCCGGTTCCACTGCTGGACGTCGTCGAAGGAGACCGAGCCGAGCCCGTCGGGCAGCTCGACCGTGTCCCCCAGCCGCAGGTTGAACGCCTTCCCGGACTCGTCGGGCGACATCATGTTGGCCTTGGAGGTGTCGAGCGAATAGACCGACTGCGGGCCGGAGTCGAGGTTGAGGTCGCCCCGGAAACCCTGCAGCGACAGCATCGCGTGCTTGCCGTCGCCGATGTCACCGGTGAGGTTGACGGGCTCGCCGTCGGCGGTGCCCTCGAAGGGGTAGAAAAGCCCCTGGAAGCCGATCTCCTCGGGAGAGGCGTACGGCGCCTTCACGACACCGAAGGAGAGCAGGTTCTGGCTCTGCGGGAGGAAGACCGTCGGCCCCGAGTAGGCCACGTCGCCGTTGCCGTCGCGCACCGTGATCACCGGTGCGTAGCCATGGGCGAGCAGGAAGACGTCGGTGCCGCCGACGGTCAGCGGGTGGTTGACCTTGAGCTTGTAGTCCTTCGCCTTCGCGGAGCCCTCGGTGTAGCGGATGTGCGACTCGAAGCCGCGCGCCGTGCCCGCGCCGGCACCCGTGGTCAGCCAGTCGGCCTTGAAGTCGCCGATCTTGAAGGTGAAGTCGTCGAGGTCCTCGGGCGCGAAGAGCGAGCCCGGCTTGAAGTCGTCGTACTGCGACATCTCGTTGGCGAAGCCGAACTCCTCCCCCACGAGCACGATCACGCCGCCCTTGTAGCCGAACAGGCTCCCGGTCGCGAACGCGACCAGCACGATGATCAGCGACATGTGGAAGATCAGGTTGCCGGCCTCACGCAGATAGCCCTTCTCGGCGCTCACGGACTCGCCGTCGTCGGCCTTGCGGATGCGATAGCCGCGAAGCTGCTTGCGCGCCGCGGCGAGCACCTCCTCGGGCTCCTGGTCGGTGACGTACGAGTCGGAGTCGGGCAGCCGGGTCAGCTTGCCCGGGGTCGCCGGCGGCTGCGCGCGCATCGCCTTCGCGTAGACCAGGCAGCGCGGGATGATGCAGCCGACCAGCGAGACCATCAGCAGCAGGTAGATGGCGGCGAACCACGGCGTGGAGTAGACGTTGAAGAGCCCGAGCGTCTTGTAGATCGGGGTCAGCGTCGTGTGCGCCTCGCGCCACTGGTCGGCCTTGAGCGAGTCGACCCCGTCCTGCGGGATCAGCGAGCCCGGCACCGCGGCCAGGGCGAGCAGCAGCAGCAGGATCAGTGCCGTACGCATCGAGGTCAGCTGGCGCCAGCCCCAGCGGGCCAGCTCGCGGGCGTTGAGCTCGCCCGGGCGGCGAGAGTCGTCGTTCACAGTGCGATGCCTTCCCAGCGCTGGACGAGCTGCACCTGGAGCCATTGGACGCCGTTGTCCCACCATCCGGTGAGCATGGCGACGCCGATCAGGATCATCAGCACGCCGCCGACGATCGTGATCGCGCGGGTGTGGCGGCGGAACCAGCTCAGCGCGACCGTCGCCTGTCGCCACATCACCGCGACCAGCACGAACGGGATGCCGAGACCGAGCGCGTAGACGGCGAGCAGCAGACCACCACGGGCGGCGGTGCCCTGATCCCAGGCGAGGCCGGTGATGACACCGAGCGTCGGCCCGGTGCACGGAGTCCAGGCCAGCCCGAACAGGAAGCCCAGCAGCGGCGCGGCGGCCAGCCCGACCGCCGGCACCTTGTGGAACTTCAGGTCGCGCTGCAGCAGCGGGATGAAGCCCATGAACGCGATGCCCATGACGATCGAGAGCACCCCGAGGACCTTGGTGCCGGTCTCCTGGAAGGCGAGCAGCTTGTAGGCGATCCCGCCTACGGTGACCCCGAGCAGCACGAAGACCACGGAGAACCCGGCGACGAACAGCAGCGACCCCGCGAGCATGCGGCCGCGGCGTACGTCACCGGAGGCGAGGTCGGCGCCGGACAGGCCGGTGGCGTAGGAGAGGTATCCCGGCAGCATCGGCAGCGTGCACGGCGAGACGAAGGAGAGGAACCCGGCCAGGAGCGCGACCGGGATCGCCAGCAGCAGCGACCCGCTCCCGGCGGTGCTCGCGAACCAGTCGGTCATGCCGGGTCCTTGCCGCCGGAGCCCGCCGCGGTGATGAGCGTGTCGAGCGTACGAGCCGAGGGGATCTCCCCGCGGATCAGAGCCGCCACACGTCCCTGGGTGTCGAGGATCGCGGTGGCGGGGATGGCCCGGGGCGCCAGCGAGCCCTTCAGCGCGAGCACGGCAGCGCCGTCGGGTGAGTAGACCGAGGGATACTCGACGCCGTAGTGGCGCTCGAAGGCCTGGCCCTGCGCCGCCGAGGCGTCGCGGGTGTTGAGGCCCACGAAGGCGACCTCGTCACCGAGCTCCTCGTTGGCGGCCTGGAGCATCGGCATCTCCTTGCGGCACGGCGCGCACCCGGTCCACCACACGTTGAGCACGGTGACCTTGCCACGCGTGTCGGCGAGGTCGAACGGCTTGCCCTCCAGCGTCTTGCCGGTGATCTCGACCGGTTCGCCGCGATCGGCGACCGGGATCTCCTGGGTGCGGCCGTCGCCGGAGATGTAGCCGGCCTCGTTGGTGCCGTTCTGCCCGCACGCGGCGAGCAGCCCGACCATCGCCAGCGCGAGCACTACACGCACCGGGATGCCGCGGCCACTCTTCTGGTTCACACCCCAGACTCTTCCTGACAAAACTGAGAGCCTCTTAATCGTCGACGGAGGCCTCGGGGCCCGAGCCTTCCGGAGCGTCGCCGGCCGAGAACGGCGCGTACTTGTCCTTCGCCGGAAGCATGTCGCCGGCCGGCTCGCTGTAGGAGAGCGCGACGAACTCGTTGTCGACGAAGTGGAGCGAGGTCAGCGAGCACAGCGCGCACTCCCGCTTGCGCGGGTCATGGAGGAAGCTGCGGCCCTCGATGTTGAGCCGGGTGGTCCAGATCGGCAGCTGATGGGAGACGATGACGGCCTCGTGGCCGCGCGCCGCGTCGCGCGCGTCGTAGATCGCCGACATCATCCTGGCCACGATCTCGAGGTAGGGCTCGCCCCACGACGGCTTGAGCGGGTTGATCAGCTTCGGCCAGACCTTGGGGTCGCGCAGCGGGCCGAGGCCGTCACGGAAGCTCTTGCCCACGAAGAGGTTCTCCGACTCCAGCACCCGCTCGTCGAGCGAGATCTCGAGGCCACGCGCCTGCGCCAGCGGGCCGGCGGTCTGCTGGGCTCGCTCGAGCGGGCTCGAGACGATGTGGGTGATGTCTCGCTCACCGATCTCCTCGGCGACACGGTCGGCCATCTTCAGGCCGAGCTCGGAGAGGTTGTAGCCCGGACGGCGCCCGTAGAGGATGCCGTCGGGGTTGTGCACCTCACCGTGCCGCAGCAGGTGGACGGTGGTCTCGTTGCTCGTGCCCTTCGCGTTCATGACAGCTCCTTTGCAGCAGCCTCGGCGGCGTACGGAAGCGCCTCGGTGATCTGGGAGACGGCCCGCTCGTCGTGGGCGGAGGAGAGGAACCACGCCTCGTAGGCGCTCGGCGGCAGGTAGACGCCCTGGTCGAGCATGGCGTGGAAGAAGGCCTTGTACGCCGCCTCGTCGGTGGTCTTGGCCTCCTCGAAGTTGCGCACCGGCCCCTCGGCGAAGAAGACGGAGAACATCGTGCCGGTGGCCTGGACGACGTGCGGGAGACCGGCCTTGGTGAAGGTCTCCACGATCGCCGCCTTGACCGTCTCGGCCGCCTGGGAGATGTGGTCGTAGACCTCGTCGGTCGCCAGGCGCAGCGTGGTGAGGCCGGCGGTGGTCGCGACGGGGTTCCCCGACAGCGTGCCGGCCTGGTAGACCGGCCCGTCGGGGCTCAGCGAGCCCATCACGTCGGCGCGGCCGCCGAAGGCCGCCGCCGGGAAGCCGCCGCCCATGACCTTGCCGAAGGTGACCAGGTCGGGCGCCCAGCCCTCGCTCTTGCCGTCGAGGCCCCACTGACCCTGCTTGCCGGCCCGGAACCCGGTCATCACCTCGTCGGAGATGAACAGGGCACCGTTGTCGCGACAGGTGGTCGCCAGGAACTCGTTGAACCCGGGCTCGGGCGGCACGATGCCCATGTTGCCCGGCGAGGCCTCGGTGATCAGGCAGGCGACCCGGTCCCGGTAGCTCTCGAAGGCGGCGGTGACGGCCGCGCGGTCGTTGTAGGGAAGCACGACGGTGAGCTCGGTGCTGCTCTCGGGCACGCCCGGAGTGCCGGGGATGGCGTGGGTGACCAGCCCGGAGCCGGCGCTGGCCAGCAGCGAGTCGACGTGCCCGTGGTAGTTGCCGGCGAACTTGAGGATCACGTCGCGCCCGGTGAACCCGCGCGCCAGCCGGATGGCCGACATCGTCGCCTCGGTGCCGCTGCTGACGAACCGCACCTTCTCGACCGGAGCCCTGCTCACGATCTCCTCGGCGAGCTCGACCTCGGGCGTGGTCGGCGTGCCGAACGAGGTGCCGCGCGTGACCGCCTCGAGCACCGCCGCCTGGACCTCCGGATGGGCGTGGCCCAGCAGCATCGGGCCCCAGGAGCAGATCAGGTCGACGTAGTCGTTGCCGTCGACGTCGGTGAGCCACGCTCCCTTCGCCTCCCGGATGAACCGCGGCGTCCCGCCGACGGCGTTGAACGCGCGCACGGGCGAGTTCACGCCGCCCGGCGTCACGGTCTTCGCCCGGGCGAAGAGAGCTTCGGATGCCGCTGCGGACAGGGGTGAGATGTCGTCAGGCACCCGTGCATTCTCCCCCACTGCTACCGGATCCTTCACATTCGGTGCGCCTTCCCACAGGAACCGAAGGCCTCAGCGACGACACGGCAACGGACACGCCGACCGCTATGTTCGGCGCTGCACGTAGAGGCGGCTCCCGTCGACGCCGGCCCTCTCGAGCCGCACGACTCCGGGCACGGCGGCGTCGGCGATCCGGGCGGGGTCGGCCCAGTAGCCGGCGTTCGGGTTACGGAAGAACGTCGCCCACAGCGAGCCGGCGCGGTCCCTGAAGATGTTGTTGTGGCCGGCGCCGACACCTGCGGTCCACCGGCGCGAGTACGGGCCCTCGAAGCTGTCCGCGACGGCGAGGATGGCGTCGTACTGATACTGGGTGCGGCCCGGGCCTGGTGGGTCGTAGGCGTATCGGGTGCCGCCGTCCGCGTCGGTCGAGCTCCGATCCCAGGCAGCGTGGAGGAGGTAGTACCTGCCCTCGTGCTCGAACACCTGCGCCCCTTCGAGGTAGGGCTCAGGCGAGTACGCGGTCTGCCGGAACGCGGGGAGGTTCGTCGTGGGGACGATGTCCTCCATGTCGTCCCGGAACCTCGCGTAGTGGTCGTTGTGCAGGACGAGCCACGCGTCGCCGTCCTCGGCGAAGAGGCCGCCGTCGATGTGGTGGTAGGCGCCGGGCTCGACGAACGACGGGCCGCCCGGCACCGGGTCGCCGAACGGCTTCTCGAGACTGCCCTCCACGAGCCGGTACGGGCCCTCGATCCCGCCCTCGCTGACCAGCATGAACGAACCGACCTTGCGGGAGTGGTCTCCCATGCACGCGACGATGTACCAGGTGCCGCGGTGGAGATGCAGCTCCGGGGCCCACACCTGTCCCCGCTTGCCGAACCGGTCGTCGTACCAGTACTCCTGCCACGGAGCGACGACCGTGCGTCCGGGCCGGTTCTCGGCAGTGAACTCCGGAGACCAGACCTTGCCCTTCTCCGCGTCGGGCCGGATCCCGGTCGTGTCGACCAGCCTCCACGGCCCCCGCAGCGACGGGGCGACCCACACGAAGATCCCGTCGTTCCACGGGGCGGCCTTGTCGAGCTCGGGCACACGGGAGGTCCCGGTGGCGACGTAGAGCGGGCGTCCGTCGACCACGAAGCAGTTGACGTAGGTGTCGCGTATCCAGACCTGGCCGCGCTCCTCATCACGTGGACGGAGCTCCAACGGGAGGATGAAGGAGTTGTCGTCGCGGGGCCACAGGTCCGGTCGGGTGTCCGCGAGTCCGTACGGCTCGAGGTCGGGCCAGCTCGGCGGGTGCCGCCGCGCCTGCGCTGCCTCGGTCGCCGCGGTCGCGGCGGAGGTGGCAGCGCCCGCGACCGATCCTGCTAACGGGCCCGACGCCCCGATGGCTCCAGCGGCGAGACCGGCCAGCACGGACCGTCGCTCGACGCGTAATCCTTTCTCGAAACCGCTCATCAGGCTCATCCCTCCTGCTCCGCACGAGGCGCCGTGCCCCGCCTGCGAGGAGACCTTAGGCCGACTCATTCCGACAGTGAACCCACGACAAAAAGGTCCTTTTCAGCAGTCATGGAGCTCTTTTCGGCATTGGTTCGGACGAATCGTCGAATCTTTTTGTCGGGGTGTTGCCGGAAAAACGCACCCTCCCTAGTTTGGCGGGATGGCAACGCACGCTGGAGTGCATGTACTCGTGAGACGAACTCACGAAGAGCGCGTCCTGCGCGTCCTGCGCGAGCAGGGCGCGTTGAGCCGGGGCGAGATCGCGCGAGCCGTCGGGCTGTCGCGCACGACCCTCTCCGAGATCACCGGCGACCTGTTGCAACGGGGTGCCCTCGTGGTGGTCGACACCGACGCGGCCAAGCGGGAGGGCAGCGGTCGGCCGGCTGAACGCCTCGCCCTGGACCCCGCCTCCGGGCAGTTCATGGGCGTCGACTTCGGCCATCGCCGCGTACAGGTCGCCGTCGCGGACGCCTCGCACGAGATCGTCGTGTCCGGGTCGGAACGGTACGACGACGACACCGCTTGGCCGATCCGGCTGGACGCGGCGTTCCGGCTCCTCGACCGCCTCGCCGCGGAGTCCGGAGTTCACTACGGCGCGCTGCAGGGCATCGGCATCGGGGTGCCGGGGCCCTACACGGCAGCTCCGGGGGTCCTGCTCCTGGCACCGCACAGCTCGGTCGCGGCCAGCGACACCGCCTCCGCACAGGCCGAGTTCGCGAACCGGTTCGGAGCCCCGGTCATCGTCGACAACAACAGCCGCCTGGCCGCGCTCGCCGAAGTCACCTTCGGCAGCAGCTCGGTCGACGACCTCCTCTACGTGCGACTCTCCGACGGCGTCGGCGGAGGCCTGGTGGTCGGCGGTCGCCTGGTCGCCGGCTCGTCGGGGCTGGCCGGTGAGCTGGGGCACGTCACGGTGGACCCCAACGGCCTGGAGTGCCGGTGCGGCAAGAGGGGCTGCGTCGAGACCGTGGCGTCGGTTCCGGCCATCCTCGCCGCCTGCCGCGACCAGGGCCTCCTCATCGATGACCTCGACGATCTGGGAGCCGCGATCGAGCGCTCCCACCCGACCGCGGACAGGGTCGTTCGAGAGGCCGGTGCCGCCGTCGGGCGGGTGCTGGGAGCGGCATCGATGGTGCTCAACCCGGCCAACATCGTGATCGGCGGCGAGATCACCCGGATCGCGCCGGCCGTGGTGCAGCAGGCGGCCGCCACCGTCGCGTTCGAGAACTTCCCCGGTGCGACGACGCCGGTGGTGCGCGGCGCGCAGCTCCTGGACGACGACGGTGCGCTCGGCGCACTCGCCGCGCTGTTCCACAGCTCACCGATCCTGGCGGGCTATCCCGAGGCCTCCGATGCCGCATCCAGGCCGGCGTCGATCGAGCGGGGCACAACGACGAGAAGAGGAGTGGCTCATGGCCGTGCTCAGTGAGCAGAGCGTCCAGACCGGCCGTACCAGCCGTACCGGCGAGGGCGGACGCAGTGCGTCGGCGAGTACGCGGCGGCGCGGGCTCCCGCTCGCGCTGAACACCGTGTCCATCGGGCTCGGCATCGCCCTGTGGTGGGCGCTGGCCGCGGCCGGCCTCAGTCTTCCGACCCCACCCGAGGTGGTCTCGCGCGCGGGCACGCTCCTCTCGAACGGGACGCTGCTCGACGACATCGCGGCCAGCCTGGGTCGGGTGCTGGCCGGTTTCGTGCTGGGCACCGCGCTCGCGATCCCGGTCGGCTTCCTCATGGGTTGGTACGGCATCGCTCGCGGGCTCGTCGAGCCCTGGGTGCAGTTCTTCCGCACCATCCCGCCGCTGGCCATCATCCCGCTGGCCATCGTGCTGATGGGGATCGGCGAGCCGCCCAAGATCTTCGTGATCTTCCTGGCCGCCTTCCTCGTCTGCGTGATCTCGACGTACCAGGGCGTGGTCAACATCGACCGCACCTTGGTCAACGCCGCCCGCGTGCTCGGTGCCCGCGACGCCGGCATCTTCCTGCGGGTGGTCGTGCCGGCCACCACGCCGTTCATCCTGGTCGGGATGCGGGTGGGGCTCGGGTCGGCCTGGGCGACGTTGGTCGCTGCCGAGCTGATCGCCGCCCAGGAAGGCCTCGGCTTCCGGATGCAGAACGCGCAGCTCTACTACGACCTGCCCACGATCTTCGTCGGGCTCATCACGATCGGGATCCTCGGCCTGGTCATGGACCGAATTCTCTTGATGGCAGAACGCAAGCTCACCGGATGGCAGGAGCGCCGATGATCACCCCCAAGATCTCCCTCAAGGACGTTGCCAAGACGTTCGCCCTCGGCAAGGAGACCTTCACCGCGCTGGACGGTGTCTCCCTCGACATCGCCGACAACGAGTTCGTCACCGTCGTAGGCCCCTCCGGCTGCGGCAAGAGCACGCTGCTCAACATCCTGGCCGGACTCGACGATCCCACCGAGGGGCAGGCGCTCGTCGACGGTGCTGTCGTCTCCGGGCCCGGGCCGGAACGTGGCGTCATCTTCCAGCAGTACGCGCTCTTCCCCTGGCTGACGGTCCGCCAGAACGTCGAGTTCGGGCTGAAGACGGCGCGCGTGGCCAAGGCGGAGCGCCAGGAGCGGGCACAGCACTTCGTCGAGATGGTCGGGCTCGAGCAGTTCGCCGACGCACTGCCCAAGATGCTCTCCGGCGGCATGCGCCAGCGCTGCGCGATCGCTCGCGCGTACGCCGTCAACCCCTCGATCCTCTTGATGGACGAGCCGTTCGGCGCGCTCGACGCACTCACCAGGGTGAAGCTCCAGGAGCAGCTCCTCGACACGTGGAGCAAGGAGCAGCGCACCGTCCTGTTCATCACCCACGACGTCGACGAGGCGGTCTTCCTCGCCAATCGCGTCATCGTGATGGCCGCCCGGCCGGGACGGATCTACGACGTGGTCGACGTGGACATCCCCTACCCGCGTACGGAGGAGTTCCGGCTCAGCCCCGAGTTCGCGGCCCTGCGCAACCACGTCTGGCGCTCGGTCTACCACCAGGACGGCCGCACCGCCGCCGACTCGAACCACCCCGCGCCGTCATCGACGACGGCCTGACGTAAGGACCCACCCCCATGTCACTCACCCGCAGAATCACAGCCGCTGCCGCCCTCGGCATCGCCGCCATGGTGCTCTCCGCCTGCGGCGGCGGCTCCGACACCGAGAAGGTCAGCTTCGGCTACATCGGTGACTACAACGGCACCAGCCTGCTCGCCATCGCAGAGGATCAGGGCCTCTGGGAGAAGCACGACCTCGAGGTCGACGCCAAGGTGTTCACCAACGGACCGCTGCAGATCCAGGCGCTGGGCACCGGCGACCTCGACTTCGGTTACATCGGCCCGGGTGCGTTCTGGATGCCGGCGTCGGGGCAGGCCAAGGTCGTCGCGATCAACACGCTCGGCAACGCCGACCGCGTCATCGCCCAGCCCGGGATCACATCCATCGAGCAGCTCAGAGGAAAGACCGTCGCCGTGCCCGAGGGCACCTCGGGCGACATGATCCTCGAGCTCGCGCTCGAGAAGGCCGGCATGACCAAGAAGGACGTGAAAGTGGTCAACATGGACCCCTCGACGGTCGTGTCCGCGTTCGCGTCCAAGAAGATCGACGCGGCAGGTTTCTGGTACCCGGCGATCGAGACCATCAAGGCCGAGGTGCCCGACGTCGTCGAGCTCGGCAAGAACTCCGACTTCGAGTCCCAGATGAGCTTCCCGACCGCGTTCGTCGCGGGCAACAAGGTCGTCTCCGACGACACCGAGAAGACGGAGAAGACGATCGCCGTGCTGCGTGAGGCGATGGAGTACCGAACCGCCCACATGGACGAGTCGATCAAGCTGACCGCCGACATGCTCGGCGTGCCGGTCGAGCAGGTCGAGGCCGACGCCGCGAACGTCGAGGTGCTCTCCGTCGAGCAGGTCGACGAGATGACCAAGGACGGCACCATCGACAAGTGGCTCACCGCCATGACCGACTACTTCGTCGACGCCGGCCAGCTCGAGTCTCCGGTCGCCCCGGACAGCTACTACACGGGCGACCTGTTTACGGGGGCCGCCAAGTGACGAGCCCGAGGAACATCCTCTTCCTGATGACCGACCAGCACCGCGCGGACACCCTCGGCGCGTACGGCAACGAGCTGGCGGCGACGCCGGTCCTCGACGAGCTGGCGAGGACCGGCGCACGCTTCGACCGGTGGTACACGCCGACCGCGATCTGCACGCCGGCGCGGGCCAGCCTGCTCACCGGACAGGCGCCGTTCCGGCACAAGGTGCTCGCCAACCACGAGCGCAACGTCGGCTACATCGAGGACATCCCCGAGGGCATGTTCACCTTCTCGACGGCGCTGCGCGAGAAGGGCTACAACTGCGGGCTCATCGGGAAGTGGCACGTCGGCACCGAGAAGACCGCCGGCGACTTCGGCTTCGACGGGCCGGACCTGCCCGGCTGGCACAACCCCGTCGACAACCCGGACTACCTGGCCTATCTGGCGGAGCACGACCTGCCGGCGTACGAGATCTCCGAC